>JAICYT010000167.1 GCA_025934075.1 Gemmatimonadaceae bacterium | reverse complement strand
CGCCGATCTCGAAGCCGAGGCTGTTGCCGAAGTCGAGAGGAAGCTTGGTCGTGAATCCCACGTCCTGCACGCCGGGAATCGTGCGCGCGCCTTCGGCCAATCGCGCATAAAACGTCGTCAACGTCGCCGAATCAGCGTATGCGGCGCGCGGAAGGAGGATGACCGTCGTCGCGAGATGCTCGACCTGAAATCCGGGCTCGATCGCAAGCAGCTTCACGAGGCTGCGTCCAAACAGTGCGGCGCCTGATACGAGAATGACGGTGAGCGCGATTTCGGCAGCGACAAGCCCGTCGCGCAACGCACCGCCGGACGAGCTGCCGCGACTTCCATGTTTGAGTGCATCGTGCACGGCGGGATTCGTCGAACGAAGCGCAGGCGGGATGCCGAAGACAACGCCGGCAACGAGTGACACTGCCATAGCGTACATCGCGACCCGAGCGTCGACGCCGACGTCGGATAGTCCGGGCAGCGTTCGGAGCGTTGCTTGAGGAATGACGCCGACGAGCGCTCGCGTCCCGAAATGCGCCAGCACGAGTCCCATCGCCCCTCCAGCGACGGCGAGCAACAAGCTTTCGGTGAGCAACTGTCGAATGAGTCGTCGCCGTCCTGCACCGAGAGCGACGCGCACGGCGATCTCACGCTGGCGATCCGCGCCGCGCATCAATAGGAGGTTGGCGACGTTCGCGCAGGCGACGAGCAGCACCACGGCGACCGCCACGTATAGAACGAGAATCACCGGCTTCACCCCACCTAGTAGCTCGTCGCGCAGTGGAATGACGCTCGCGTCGCGCCCACTGTTCGACGGCGGATATTCTTTCGCCAGATCGCGCATGATCGACGACATGTTCTCGCGTGCGCCATCGATCGCTTGTCCCTCGCGAAGACGACCAATGGTGTTGAGCCAATGGTTGCCGCGCTGCTCGCGGAAACGCGCAGTGCGGTCGATCGGCGTCCACACCTCAGCGCCGCCGACCCGCGTGAAGCGAAAATCACTCGGCAGGACGCCGATGATGGTGTACGGCGCGCCATCGAGCGTGACGGTCTTGCCGACGACGTTCTGATCGCGTCCGAATTCGCGCTCCCACAATCCGTACGATAGCATCGCGACGTGTGGAGCGCCGACGGCATCTTCCCCGGGGAGAAATGCGCGACCGAGAATTGGGCGAACGCCAAGTACGTCGAAAAAGTTGGAGGTCGCCTTCGCGCCGCCGATTGGCGTCGCTTGCTCATGGCCGAGCAGGAACCCCGATCCGTGGTAGCCGGCCAGATCTGTGAAGACGCGGTTGCGCGATCGCCAATCCAGGTAGTCTGGATACGACGCCTCGGATCGACGGTCGACATTGGAGTCGAACGTCTCCCAGAGGTGGACGAGTCGATCCGGCTTCGAAAATGGAAGCGGGCGCAGAAGCACGGCGTCGACGACACTGAAGATCGCCGCGTTGGCACCGATGCCGAGCGCGAGCGTCAACAGAACCGTGATCACGAAGGCGGGTCGGGTGCGCAAGCCGCGAAGGCCGAACCGAACATCCTGTCCGAACGACTGGAGCCATTCGCGCCATGCGCCGCGGCGTGCACTGCGTCGGTCGATCGAGGAGAGCTCGCTCCGCGCCGCGCGCACGTCGCCGTACTCGCGAGTTGCTATCGACTCGGCATCGTCGCGCGATTTGCCGTGGCGCATCAGGTCCTCGATTCTCAGTTGAAGGTGAAAGCGCATTTCTTCGTCGACGTCGCGCTCGATCGAGCGTCGCGTAGGACCGGCGTGCGGCAGCGGCCGGAATTCCGGAGTGTTGGGCATCTTGGGCGTCCGGTCAGACGGTCTGGAGGATCTTGAACACGGCGTTCGCGTACGCCGTGAATTCCGACGCCTTGGAGCGGAGCTGTCGTCGGCCGGCGTCGGTGAGCTCGTAGTACTTGGCCTTCCGATTGTTCTCGGAGAGTCCCCATTGGGACTTGACCCAGCCACGCTCCTCGAGCCGGTGGAGGGAGACGTAGAGGGCCCGGTCCTCGACGGTGATGGTCCCGTCGGTCGTATTCTTGATCCATCGCGCGACGGCATAGCCGTGGCGCGGTCCCCATGACAATGTCTTGAGGACGAGAGTGTCCAGGGTGCCTTGAAGTAGGTCGAGGTCGGCGGTCACAGTCTCCCGCCGGAAGGGTTCCGGGGAGACTAGACCTCCCGTTGGGAAGGAAGGTTTGAAGGGGAGCGTAACGGCGATTTGCGCCGTTAGAAATTCAGCGCCCTCAAGCAGTTATCCGAGACCGAACCCTTTCTTCGGTTCCCGCATCTAACAGGCAACACGTGACCAAATCAGTCGTTGCCTTACAGTCCTCCTACCGGGTGAGCGAACCCGACCTGATTGCTCGGGTCGTTGCCGGAGACCGGATCGCGGCGCGCGAGCTGTACGACGCGCACGCATCCCGGGTCTTTCGTCTCGCCTTTCGGTTGACCGGCGACGCCGATCTGGCCCGCGAGTTCACACAGGACACGTTCGTGCGCGCTTTCAGTCAATTGTCTCGCTTTCGCGGAGACGCGGCGCTCTCCACCTGGCTCCATCGGATCACGGTCACCGTCGTGGCCAATGCGATGCGCAAGGTGAAGCGGTTCAGGGAACGGGAGACGGACCTCGAGGACGTCCACCCGATCAGCTCAGAGGGCCCGGGCGTCGACCCCGTGCTCCGCGAGCGCCTGCACCGCGCGATCGATGCTCTGCCGGAGATCTACCGCACCACGGTCATCATGCACGACATCGAAGGCTATACGCACACCGAGATCGCTGAAGTACTCGGCGTGGCCGAAGGGACCTGCAAGAGCCGACTGTCGCAAGCGCGTGCGCAACTTCGCGCCACGCTCGCTGACTTGGCCCCGGAGTTTGAATCATGACGGACGACCGTTTCGACGAATTGATGCGCGATGCCGCGCAGACCTACCATCGCCCACCCGACGCGCCACTCGACGAGATGTGGGACGTCGTGGAGCGCACCGCGTGGAACGCAGCATCTACGACCGCAGCGACCCGCACTTCGCGATGGTCGATGCGGTCGCCCGGCTGGGCCATTGCCGCCACGCTGATCGTCGGCATCGGTCTAGGACGGGCTTCGATGATCTTCAATCGTACATCTCCAACGCTGCCAACCGCACAAGCGCCGAGCCCGGTGAATACCGTCGCCAGCGTTCGAACGGACAGCTCCGCAGCCGAACCATACGAAGCGGAAACCTCGAAGTACCTCGGCCAGACAGCGGCGCTGTTGATCGCGCTGCCGTCCGAAGTGCGAGGCGGGCGCGCCGACGATCAGTTCGTCGCCCGCGCCGGTGAATTGCTCACGCGCACGCGTCTGCTGCTCGATTCGCCGGCTGCCGCCGATCCGTCGATGCGCAGCCTGCTCGACGATCTCGAGCTCGTGCTCGCGCAAGTCGTCCGTCTTCAGAACAACCATACCAGTCGTACCGAGTTGGATCTCATTAACCGCGCGCTCGAACAGCGCGACGTCATTCCACGACTGCGGACCGCGGTCGCTGACAATTCTGCGAATTGAGGAGAAGAGCGATGAAACGCATCACGCTCGCCGTGACCATGCTGGTTGCCGCGGTCACCGCTGTCGCGGCACAAGACCCCACGCCACCGGCGCGGCCGGCGCGGCCGGCAACGGCGCCCACACCGGCCCCCGCGCCGCGAGCAGTTCGTCCGGTGCAGCCTGACATCGCGCCGATGCCAGCCATGGCGCCAATGGCGCCGATGGATCCCTACGATCTCGACATGATTCGAGAGAACGCGCGAGAAATGGCGCGTGACGCGTCACGCATAGACATGGATCATGTGCGCGAGATGGCACGGGAAGCGTCACGGATCGACGTCGATCAGATCCGCGAGCAGTCGCGCGAAGCAGCGCGCTTGGCGATGGAAGACATGCAGTTCAATGTCGACGTCCGTGAGCAAACGCGAATGGCGATGGACATGGCGCGATCATTCGCCCCGCTCGCCGCGATGGGGCCGATGGGGCCGATGGGGCCGATGGCGCCGATCACCGTACCAACCCCCGCCATCGGTCCGTTCGGAGGAATCCACATCGGCGGACGTGACTTCATCGATCGTCTTCCGCCCGCGCCATGGGCGCAGGGTGATCCGGCCGACTCGTTATATCGTGCCGCTCGAAATGCGTTGAACAACGGCGACTATGGTCGCGCCGCAAAGCTGTTCGCCGAGATCTCCAAGAATTATCCGCGATCCGCGTATCAGAACGACGCACGGTATTACGAGGCGGTCGCGCACTACAGAATCGGAACCACCGAAGAGCTGAAAGCGGCGGCAAAGCTGCTCGAGCCAATGACCTCCACCGGCTCCGGTGGCACGATGCAGTATGCTGGAAACCAGCGGCGCGGCGCGAACGATTCCGAGATCGCCGCACTCTACGCTCGCGTCAACGGTGCGCTCGCGCAGCGCGGCGATCGTGAAGCCGCGGCCAAGGTCGAGAAAGCCGCCGCGGAAACTGGTGGTGCACCGTGCGACCAGGACGACATTACGGTCCGCACCGAGGCGCTCAACGTCCTCAGTCAAATGGACCCCGCCGCTGCGAACCCGATCCTCCGCAAGGTGCTCGACAAGAAAGATGAATGCTCGGCATCGCTGCGCCGGAATGCCGTGTTCATGCTCGGCCGCCGCGGTGATGCCGAATCGACGTCGTTGCTCCTGTCGGTCGCCAAGTCGGATCCCAACGCATCGGTTCGGAGCGAAGCGATTGGGTTCCTCGGTCGACTTCCTGGCGATGCCGGACTGAACGCGCTCGAGGAAATGCTGCGGACGGAGCAGGACGAGCGCATCCAGCGCGCGGTCGTCCGAGCCCTCGTGTCGAGCGACAACGCGAAGGCGCGTTCCAGCATGCGCGCGCTGATCGATCGCAAGGACGCCCCACTGTCGTTGCGCGTCGAAGCGATCAACAGCTTGAACAACGATCGCGCGACGGCCGATGACGCCGCCTACCTGCGAAATCTCTACAGCAAAGCCGACAACGATCGCCTGAAAGAAGCGATCATCAGCGCGGTGTCCCGCATGGGTGGCGCGGAGAACGATCAGTTCGTTCTCAACATCGCTCGCAACGCAAATGAGTCGAGCCAGCTTCGGGGCGCCGCACTGTCGCGCTATTTCCGGTCGTCGACCGGATCCGTCGCCGAGCTCTCGAAGCTCTACGACAGCGCCGACAACCGCAACATGCGCCAGCAGATCATCAACGTCCTGGCAAATCGCAAAGAGCCCGAGTCCACGGACAAGCTGATCGACATCGTCAAGAACAGCACGGACAGTCAGCTCCGCATGCAGGCGATCAACGCACTCTCGCGAAAGAACGATCCGCGGACCGTCCAGCTTCTCAACGACCTTCTCGACGGGAAGAAACCATGAGCCGGATCAGACACATCGTCGCCGCCGCCGCGCTCGTCGCGGCGGCCGGCCCTTCGGTTGGAGCGCAAGCGCTCGCCGATCGCGTCAGCAGCGCCCCGGATGGACGGGTGCAATTCAACTTCGCCGCGCGACCCGGCATCTGCGGCAACGGCCGCACGTACATCCAGACGGGACCGAACAGCTACAGCGGAACGTTCTACGGCAACTTCAGCGACGGCGTTCGCGCCGAGCCGTGCGTTCCTGGGCCGGTGCGCGTCGTGATCGACCGCGCCGACAAGATGCCGCTCTCGGTGCAAGCGTACGTTGGCCCCGCGGATTCCTCGCTTCGCGGCGTGACCGACCTCGGCCACGTGCGCGCGCAGGACGCCGCGGATTATCTGTTGTCCCTTGCCGCGAAGGTCGACGGACGCGCCGGACGTGAAGCAATCTTCCCCGCAATTCTCGCCGACAGCGCGAACACCGCTCCCGCACTCGTCACCATCGCGAAGAACACATCCCTACCACGCGAGACACGCCGCAGCGCGCTCTCGTACATGGGTCGCTCGACCGATGGTCTGCAGGCGATTCCGTCGAGCGTCACGGAGCCAATTCTCGCCATCGCACGCGACGAGACAGACAACCAATCCGTACGACAGCAAGCGCTCTCGGTGCTTGGACGGCTCGATCACGGCGCGGGCATTCCTCCGCTCGTTCAGCTGTCGCAGCAAACCCAGAGCAACTGGTTGGCGAAGGAAGCAATGCAGACGCTCGCCCGCTCCGGCGACCCGCGCGCACGCCAGTATTTGCGCACCGCGGTTCGCCGCACGGATCTGCCCGACGAGGTGCTCACCGTCGCGCTTCGTTCGCTCGGACAAGAGTACGCCACGGCGCAAGACGCCGCGCTGCTTCGCGAGCTCTATCCGACACTCAAGACCGACCGGTCCCGCGAAGCGGTCTTCTCAGCGCTCGCCGAGATGGGCGGGTCAGAGAATACGAAGTGGCTGGTCAATCTCGCGCAGAACGGCAACGAGCCGATTCAGACCCGTCGTCGCGCGATCGACGCCGCGAGCCGGGCTGGGGCGCCGATCACGGATCTCGTAAAGCTCTACGACACGACGACGGATCCAAGCATGAAGGAAACGCTCATCGGCTTGTACATCCGAAACGGCGAAAAGCCGGCGATCGACAAGCTGTTGTCGATCGTGAAGGGCGAGGAGAGCTTGTCGGTTCGGCGTCATGCGATCTCACAGCTTTCGCGATCGGAAGATCCGCGGGTCAAACAAGCGCTCCAGGATATCGTTACGCGGTAGCCGAGCCACCTTGTGTGACGAATGAAGGGCCAGCGCATCGCGGCTGGCCCTTTGCTTTTGATCGGCACTGTTCGGCGGCGGCGCCGAGTCGTATCATCAAGGACCCTTTCCCTTCCACCTCGCCGCCGCCATGACCGAATCCGCCAGCGCCGCCGCGCCTGCGAAGCCCGCGCAATCATCGTTCTGGGAAGATGTAATCGACATCTTCTTCCAACCCGCAGACGTCTTCCGTCGTCGCCAGAATCGAAGCATCTGGCCGCCGATGTTGTTCGTCGCGCTCAGTGTTGGCGTGATCTTTTTCGCCACGTTCAACACGCTCGAGCCGGCCATCGGCGCCGACATCGCGCGCGCCGGCGCCAAGGCCATGGCGGCCAATCCACAGGTCACACAAGAGATATTGGATAAGCAGCGCTCGATCGGCGAGAACGTCACACGCTATGGCATCAGCGTCGTCATGCTCGTGACGATGTTCATCGTCGGTATAGTCGCGTGGCTCGTCGGGAAGCTGGTTGGCTCGCAGCAGACCTTTCAAGCCGCGCTGGTCGTCGCCGCATGGGCGTACGTGCCACGGGTCATCGGTGCGGTGATTGGTGGCGTTCAGGGATTGTTGATGGATCCCGACAAGCTCAACTCCGCGATGGCGATCACGTTGAGTCCTGCACGTTTCATGGATCCGGACACGGCGAATCCCGGGCTCATTCAGCTGGCCGCTCGGTTGGACGTGATCACGCTTTGGGTGACGGTCCTCTTGGCGATCGGCCTGTATGTAACGGGCAAGGTCTCCAAGCAGCGCGCCGTGGTGTTCGGGATTCTGATTTGGATCGTTGGATCGCTGCCAGCAGTCCGCACCTATCTCATGTCGTGATCTGCCGGCGTCCGGTCGCGCGGAAAGGCGGCTAGTCAGCGGCGATCGCGATGTTCGATGGGGGCGTCGCATTGGACCGAATGCCCGGAGCCCACATCACGACGCGGTTCCGGCCCAATCTCTTCGCGACGTAGAGCGCCTCGTCGGCGCGGGCGCGCAATGCGCCGGCGATGTGCCCGTCGCGAACGTGCTCGCACGCGATGCCGATGCTGACCGTGACCTGCTGATGTCCGCGCACCGTGCGGAATGCATGTCCACGAATGGTATTCAGCACGCGCTCGGCGACGACGCCCGCCGTTTCGTTGTCGGCGCCCGGAAGCAGCACGATGAACTCCTCTCCGCCGACGCGCGCAACTACGTCGCCGCCGCGCGACGATTGCGCCAGCAACTCCGCCAGCTCCCGCAAAATGGCGTCGCCCGCGAGATGGCCGTACGTATCGTTGATTTTCTTGAAGAAATCGATGTCGATCGCGAGCAGCGCAATCTCCCCACCGAACCGAGACGCCGAGCTTACGGCTTGATTGAGCACTTGCTCCAAGCCGCGGCGGTTGAGGCAGCTCGTGAGTGGATCGGCGAGCACCATCGTCGCCAGCTCGGAGCGCAACTGGTTGTACGCTCGCCCCAGCAGCGTGATGCCGTCTGGCTTCACGCCACGCTCTTCGATGAACGCGCGCGACAAGTCGCCACGCTGCGCGCTCGAGAACAGATCGACCAGCGCCGCGAGCCGGCGGTTCGCGCTCGCTTGCAGCGCGATACCATTCAGACCGACGCCTAGATATAGCGCCAGAAGAAAAGACTCTTCGCCCCATGAAACCGTGATGCCGCGCATCGATGCAACCACGAGCAGCCCGACGTACGCGAGCGACGACGAGACGATCACCGCGAGCGCGGGCGATCGTCCGAAGAAGAGCTGCGTGAATTGTAGCGCGAGAAGGCTGAGCAACAACGCGCGCGGGTAGAACGCCGGCGTCGTCACGAGCGCGACCGCCGTGAATAGAGCGGCTACGTCGACTAAGACGAGCGCGATCAACCCTGCACGAGACACACCCTGCCTACGCTCGATCGCGACCGTCAACGACGCAATCGTCGCGATGTACGCCGGCACGATGACGAGCACCGGCCACGTCGGACCGGCAACCACGCCGATCACGCGCAGGAGAACCGCCGCCGCGCCGACCATGGCGGCGATCATGACGCGGCGCGACGATTGCCAAACGACGATCTCGGCGTTGTTCAGCGACGCGACGTTCGTGGTGTGTCGAGATCGACCGATGATGCGTTCGATCTTGGAGACCGAGAGATCGGCGTCGGAGCGCCGGTGTTCAGGCGTCGGATTCGGT
>JAICYT010000190.1 GCA_025934075.1 Gemmatimonadaceae bacterium | reverse complement strand
TCGACGTCGAGAACGAGACCAGCATCGAGGTTTCAGCATCGAGATGCGAGACGTGAGTGGACGTCTGCTGTCATTGTGCGGTGCGAGGCTCTTGTCATCCTGAGGAGCGAAGCGACGAAGGATCTGCTTGTGGGAACGCTGTTGGAAAAAAGCAAATCCTTGGCTGCCCTCAGGATGACAACAGCAGATCCTTCGCTGCGTTCAGGAAGACAGCGACCCGGCTGACTCACGGCTGCCATCTCGGATCTGCTATCTCGATGCTGGTCTCGGGGTCGACGTCGCGACCCTTCCTCGCCCGGGCTCACCAAAATTGCCAAGCCCGTTAGGTATTGCTGCCATTTCGTGGAGCCCGTGGCAACGCTTTTGAAGTGTGTTGATCAAAAGCGCGAGGATGTCAACATGATCCGAAAGCTCAAATCCGGCCAATACCGTCTCTACTCTCGCAAAAAGAACCCGAAGACTGGACGCCGGCGGAATCTCGGTACGTTCAAGTCGCGCGCGGCGGCGGAGAAGCACGAGCGCGCCGTGCAATACTTCAAGCACGGCTGAGCGCGACTACGGTCGTCCTCTGAGGAACCGGACCGACAATGTGCGCTGCGTTTCCGTCGCCGGTTCCTGCGGGATCGCCTTTGGATCTTCGCGTGGATAGACCATGGAGGCCGCGACGTCGAGGATTGGCACGCCCGGCACGATTTCCTTGAACGTCACACGGATCGATTGGCCGCCGATTCGCTCGCGCAACGTTTTCGAGAGGTTCACCAGCGTGATGAACGTCGATCGGATCTGGTAGGTCTTCGGATCGATGAAGATCGCGCCGCCGACGTCCGGCTCGTGCACGGCCGGCGCGGGCACAAAATCGACGCGCAACAGACTGTCGCCATCGACCACCTCGAATCCGCCGTAGTCGAAGCAGTGGAAATTCAGAAAAACCTCATCGGCGAAATCTGAGAGCTCGGGGATCCTGACGGTCGTCCAGATCCCACCGAAGACACCGGGCGCGTATTCCCGTGTACCGAGCAGGCGGCCCGGCGCGTAGTGCCAATCGCGCGCGCTCACGCGGCGAACAGTGTCGAACGCGACGAATCGCGCCTCGAGCTCCGGTTCCGGCTTCGTGATCTTGCGCTCGATATCGATCTCGAATGGATATGAGCGCGACAACAGTCGATTGCGTTCGGCGTTTTGCTTGAGTTGTTCAAACAACGTCGCGAGCGCTGCGCCGAGCTTGGGACTCCGTTCGCCGAGGTGCGCGCATTCTTTGGCGAGTGTGTGAACGGCCGGCAGCACGATGGATACGAGCGCTAACTCGAGGCGAAGCTCGATGCTATCGCCCGCCGCGACAGTGATTGTCGTATCGAGCGGAGTGTGCCCAATGTGCTTCGCCCAAATCCTCACGCGTCCAGACCTGATGCCGCGCAACGCGAAACGTCCGTCCGCGTCGGTGAATTGCTCGCGTCCATCCGGTCCAAAGCCGATGACGCTGTATCCCAACGAAACGTCGGTGCCCAAAACCACGACTCGACCGACGATCGTCGAGCGCTGAGCGGTCGCCATCGCTGAGCTGAATGCGAACGCGCCGGACAACGCCGCGGTTCGCCATCGCAAGATCATCCGTAATTATGTGCCGCCCGGTTCCCCACGTACATCCCGACCCCTGTGCCGACCATGCTGAGCATGAAGGCGGTCATGAACCCGATATTCGATCCCAGCCACCAGCCCACGTACCCGCCGACGGTCGAGCCGGCAAACATGAAAAGCTTTGTCATACGCCTTCGACGACACGAAGCGGTGGACGTTTCGAGCGGGTTCTCGCAAACAACAGAAGATCGTGCAAGGCGCGAGACATTCCGGTGGCACCGCGCATCGCTGGCCAAACCGCTAAGCGCCTGCCTGACAGCAACTTGCATGGTTTGTTCAGACGCCCAGGCCACTGGCCCGAATATTACCATAGATGGCATCGTATCGGCGCGAGGACGGTGCCGAACCCGCGTCCCTTCCCGCTATCGTGATCCGCGATTTCCAATCCTCCGCCCGCACGAATGCCGAAGTGCTCCTGTGGCAGGGGCGCGTCCGGATTGCCGTGGCGATTCTCGCCGGCGGCGTCGCATTCATGCTCGCGCCAGCCGGCGTCCTCCGCGGCCATGGGGCATGGATTCTCGGCGCGATCGTTGGCTACGTCGGAGTCGTTGGATGCCTCGGCTGGCTGATTCGCCGCAGTGGACGCGCCGGCAATGCAATCGTCGGTACGACGGTGCTGTCGGACCTCGTCTTCATCTTCGTATCGACGATCGCATCGTCACCGGCGGGCTATTATGGCAGAATTCTCATTCTGTCATTCTTCGTCCTACATCTCACCGAATCGCACTTCGGACGCAAGCACGCGACGGTTGCGCTCGCGGCTGTCGTGACCGGGTACCTTGTGACGACCGGCGTCATGATTCGCGAGCACCCGCACATTCGCTGGGTCGACGAGCTGTGGTCGGTCGGACTCTTCACCATCGCGGCCGTCGCCTTCATTCTACAGTACGGCAGCTTCCGCAGTCGGTTGGAGCACATCGTCGAGCTGTTCGAGGATGCTGAAGATGGAGATTTCACCAAAGAATACGATCTGAAAGCCGATCGAAATCCGGACGCGGTCACGCGCGTCGGCCGCGCCTACAATCGTGTGCGGCTCCAGCTCGCGAGCATGGTGCTCACCGATCCGCTCACCGGGTGTCTCAATCGGCGCGGCCTCGACCAGGCGATGGCACGAGAAGTGGCGCGTGCCGCGCGGTCGGGCAGTGACATCTCGCTGCTCGCCGTCGATCTCGATCATTTCAAGGATATCAACGACACCTACGGTCACATTACCGGCGACGTCGTACTTCGCGAATTCGGAGGATTGCTCGTGCAAACCGCGCGCGCCGGTGACATGGTCGCGCGAACCGGCGGCGAAGAGTTCAGCATCCTTCTCCCCGACACGGATCCGTCGGGCGCATTCCGCGCTGCGATTCGCGTTTGCGACACGGTGCGCGCGCACCCATTCATGGTCAACGGCAAGCGACTGCACATCACTATCAGCGTCGGTGTCGTGTCGACGAACGGCGCCGCGATGGATTCCCCCGAGATGAACATGAAGGAGCGGGCGGACCAGGCGCTCTATGCGGCCAAGCGTGGCGGCCGCGACGGGTTGCGTGTGTGGAACCCGAACATCGGCGCGAACCTGACGCCATCCACATCACTCCCGGCGGTGAGCGTCTGACCACCGGAGCGCCGATGTAACCGCGACGCGTAGCCTGTCGTAGTCAGGACATGAATCCTATCCTGGCGGCCTCCGTCTCTGTCGGCTTCGAGACGTTACGGACAAATCCACTTCGCACAATTCTCTCGACGCTCGGCATCGTGATCGGTGTCGCGGCGCTCGTGTCCGTCCTCTCGGTCGGTGACGGAATGGAGCGGTTGGCGCGTGAGCAAATCGGTCGCACGACCGATCTCCAACGCATCGCCCTAACGCCGAGAGCATTTCGCATCATCGACGGCACGCCATTTCCCCAGCCGAATCCGGTGAAATTCAGCGCGGCTGATGCCGCGGCGCTTCGTCAGGCGGTCGGTGACTCGTCGGCCGTCAACATGCTCGTCGGCGGCTCGGCGCTCGTGACGACGGCGACCGACACGACCCCGCATCCGGCGCAGGTGACCGGCATGCTGCGCGCCGATCCGCCGCTCGTCGACTCACTGTTGGTTGCTGGTCGATTGTTCAGCGTCGCCGAAGGTGAATCGGGAGCACCGGTCGTCGTGGTCTCATATCGACTGGCGAGCGACGAGACGCGTGGTCGGCCCGTGGCGCGCGTTGTCGGCGACACGCTCTTGTTTCAGGGGCAGCCGCGTCGAGTGATCGGCGTTCTCAAAGCGGAGGAGAACGAACGTGTGCGGCGCGCGTTCATGCCGGCGGCCGCGGTGAGCGGTGCGGTCGTGAGCGGCCCATTCGATCGCGCGGCGTCGCTCACGATCACCGCGTCGACGCTCGAGAGTGTTGGCCCGACGCGAAGTCGCATCGAGCAATGGTCAGCGACGCAATACGGACCCGGATGGAAGGATCGCGTGAGCGTCGTCTCGGATGAGAGTCGCTTGGCGCAGGCGACGAAAGCGCTGCTCCTCTTCAAGCTGTTCATGGGCGCGCTGATGAGCATTTCGCTCATCGTCGGCGGCATCGGCATCATGAACGTGCTTCTCAGTTCGGTGATCGAGCGGACGCGCGAGATCGGGATTCGCAAAGCTGCCGGTGCCGCGCAGCGACACATCTTGTGGCAGTTCCTCTGCGAGTCGGTTGCCATCACCGGTGTGGGCAGCGTGATCGGCCTGGTACTTGGCGTCAGCGCCGCGTTCGGGATCACGGCGATCATGCGACACGTGGCGAACGCGCCGGTGCGCGCCTGGCTGTCGCCGAGCACCGTGGTGACGGCGATCGGTGCATCAGTCGCGATCGGTCTGCTTTTCGGTCTGTATCCGGCGTTGCGAGCGGCGCGATTGTCGCCAATCGACGCGATACATCACGAGTAAGCCGGGGCGAGTACCGCCCCGACTCTCGTGCTGTACGCAAAACAACAGGGTGGACTTACCTTCGGATGACGCTGACTTTGCCCGTCTTGCCTTTCGCGTTGCGGATCACGATGTCGACGTCGCGTCCGAGGCGGGCAAGCATACGGAGAAGCCGCTCGGTCGAGAAGCCACGCAGCTTGCCCGTGACGACCAACGAGATTTGCGACGGCGCGTCGCGCATGATGTAGGCTGCTTCGGTCTGCGTGAGCTGCTGGTCCTCGAGGATGCTCGCAATTTCCTTAGCGAGGATATTCTTCGGGATGACCGATTCAGGAACCGCCCGGGGGCGGCGAAGCGTTTTGGCTCGTGCCACGGTTCGTTGGGTGAAGTGGAATGAGGATGTTCACCAACATTAGAGCGCTTTAATCTTACTACAACTGGCAAGACGCGAAAGGCCCAATTTCTAAATTCTCTACTCGTCGGTGCCGCCGCTTTGCTCGTTGATTGTGTCCAATTTTGTGTGAAGGCCCACATTCGCAGTCGCTGAACGCGCACAGTAACACGCAATATCAAAATGCTCGGAACGGCATATTGATTGGATAAAATCCACGACGCTATTGATGACTGACTTCGCTGAACATCTCCAGGCAGCCCTCGCCCCCAACTATCAGCTCGACCGGGAGTTGACCGGTGGCGGGATGAGCCGTGTGTTCGTCGCCATCGATCGCGCGCTCGGCCGAAAGGTCGTCGTCAAGGTGCTGCCGCCGGAGTTGGCAGCCGGCGTGAACCGCGAGCGCTTCCGCCGAGAGATCCAGGTCGCCGCACAGCTTCAGCATCCGCACATCGTGCCGCTGTTGTCAGCCGGCGAGCAAGGCGACTTGCTTTGGTATACAATGCCCTACATCGAGGGCGAGTCGCTTCGAGCCGCCCTCGAGCGGAAGAAGGCGTTCACGCCGCGCGAGGTAATCCGAATCCTGCATGACGTGATCGACGCGCTGGCATTCGCACATGAGCGCGGCGTCATCCATCGGGACATCAAGCCGGCGAACATCCTCACGCAGGGATCGCACGCACTCGTCACCGATTTTGGCGTCGCAAAAGCAATCAGTGCCGCGCTACCAATCAGCAGCGTGACAACGGCCGGGATCGCGATCGGCACGCCGGCGTACATGGCGCCAGAGCAGCTGGCGGGCGACTCGAGCGCCGACCACCGCATGGACATTTACGCGGCAGGCCTCCTCGCCTACGAGCTCCTCACGGGAGTCTCGCCGTTCACGAGCCCCTCTCCACGCGAGACGCTGGCCGCGCAGCTCACGCGCGATCCAAAGCCTTTGGACGAAGTTTCGGCCGACGTACCGCACTCGCTGTCCGTGCTGATCATGCGCTGCCTGGCAAAAGATCCGGATGCTCGTCCGCAACGAGCCGAAGAAGTTCTGCACGAGCTCGACTCGCTGACCATGCCGCTCGGCGTGACGCCACAGCCCGGCACGGTCAACACACGAACGGCGCGACGGCCGTGGCTTGGGGTGGCGGCAGTCGCCATTCTCTTCGCCGCGTTGGCCGGCGTCGGATACGCAGTGACACGTCAACGTTCGCGGACAAACCCCACGCCGCCCCACGTAGCTGCGCCCGCGAGGCCTGTCCAACCTCGGCTTGCCGCGCCGAGTGAGAGTTTGGTAAAGCGAGCCGCGGCAGCGAGTGGCATCGCACCGCCGCCACTGCCAAAGCCGCTCATCACGCACGACGACTCGGTGCGAATCGCCGAAGCTGTCCGCAAACGACTCGAGGTAACCAAACTCCGCGACTCCATCGCCAAGGCAAAGATCGCCGAGCAAACGCAGCGCAAGATGATGGACTCCATCATTGCCGCGAACTCAGGTGCGGCCGTGGCAAGTCCCACGGGTCCGCGACGCATCGTCATCGCCGAGCCGCCGGAGATTCGTCAATGGCCGGAGGCAGCGTTGCTCGGCCGAGCGGTCGCCGACAGCTTGCGCCGGATTCTTCGCCTGCGCGCAAAGCAATTCATCCTCGTCGACGCCGACTCGGTTCGCTCGGCGCTCGCGCGCTCTCGGAACATCGGCGAGCTCGCAAAGGTGCTCAATAGCGACTTGCTCGTATCGATCCGCCTCACAGCGCTGCCGCGCGACTCCGCAATGCTGATGATCCAGGCATACGACCTCGGCGCGGTGAGCTCGCATCAGTCTCGCTTGGCGGCGAACGGGCCGGTGGCAAAGAACGAGGTGCTCGCGAATCTCGACGCGCTGCTGTTGTCGACGGTGACGTACCTGGACGAGATGTCGCGCGCGCCACGCCGACCCGCAGCTCCCTGATCGACTAGCGCACGCTCAGCAGGGGCAGAATCCGGCGTCTTCCACCATTGTCGGACACGTTGATCAGTCCGATCTGCGCACCGCGGAGCGTTTGCGCATAATTGAATACGCCGATCGTCAAGCCGTGCTGGGCGCCTTCAACTCTGTTGACGGCGGCGAGTGCGCCGCCTTCGAACCGGCCGCGGTCCTGAACCTTGAAATAGCCGGCGGTCAACACGATCGCGTGAACGTCGACACCGCTCACGCCAAGTCCGCCGATCGCTAAACCGCTAATCCTTGGCGCGCCGACGCCCGCGCCGCCCAGCGCGATCCCCCTCAATGTTCCGCCTGAGCCAACACCAATTCCCCCGAGCATTAAACCAGTGACGTCGCCACCGGACCCGACGCCGATTCCGCCAATGCCGATCCCACTGATCGAGCCGCCGCCACCGACGCCAATCCCGCCGATCGCCAGTCCTTTGACGTTGCCGGCTCCGCCCGCTCCGATGCCACCGATGCTGATTCCCGAGAGATCACCGCCGCCGCCCACCCCAATGCCGCCGACTTGAATGCCACGAATCGAACCGCCGCTGCCGACTCCAATCAGACCCAGGCTCAAGCCGGTGATTCCTCCACCCGATCCAACGCCGACCCCGCCCAGCATGATGCCATGCAATTGACCGCCCGACCCCACGCCTGCGCCGCCAATGCTGATACCGCTGATAGTGTTTTGCGCGCCAACACCAAGTAGTCCAACGGAAACACCGGTGATTGTTTTCGCGCCGGTCGCGGGAAGGCCAATGGCGAACCCGCTCACGACGCCTGAAGGCGGCTCGTACGGCGACCAAACAGTGATGTTGACGCCGTTCACGCGGTCGAGATGGCGGTCACGAAAGTTGATTCGCACGCCGTTGA
>JAICYT010000246.1 GCA_025934075.1 Gemmatimonadaceae bacterium | reverse complement strand
TGCGCCGGCAGCGACTGGTGCTGCCGCGGGCGGACGCGGTGGGGCAGCTGCAGCGGGCGGAAATGCGCGCAACCAACTTTTCGTCATGCGACTCGACGGCGGCGAAGCGAAGCGCGTCACCGACGGGCGTGAAGGCGTGTCGAACTTTCAGTTCACCAAGGACGGCAAGCAGATCGTCTTCACGTCAGGCCGCCAGGGCGATGAGCAGATCTACGCGCTCAACATCGCTGACCTGTGGGGAGACATCGCTCGGCCGACGCAGCTCACGCGTCACGCGACGGGGGTTGGTGCGTGGCAGTTCAGCCCAGATGGCAGAAAGATCTACTTCGTCACGCCGGATTCGATCGACCGCGACGATCGCCTACGCACCGAGAAGCAATTCACAGTGCGCCCGCGCGAACCGCAGTCGTCGCTCCAGAGCCTATGGGTCTTCGATCTCGACACTCGTCAAGAGCGGCGGCTCACCAACGACGATCACTACAGCGTCGCGAATCCGACGATCTCGGCCGATGGCAAGTGGATCGCCTTCCATGGCATGTCGACGAGCCGCTACCAGCGTGGCAATCTCGAACAAAACGACTATGCCGATCTCTATCTGCTGAACGTCGCGAGTGGCAACGTCGAGCGGCTCACCAAGAACGACATCGTCAGTGAGGGGTCGGTCAGCTTCTCGCCCGACAGCAAGATGCTCGCATTCTCCGCCCCCGACGATTTCAAGTTCGAGCACAACGAGAAGATCTATCTTCGTCCGGTCGATCAGCCGGGAGCGGCGTTCAAGAAAATCGGTTCCAAGATCGATCTCGATGTCCGGGTCGGTGGTGGGCGTGGCGGCGGCGACGGCACCGAAACGTCATTCTGGTCGGCCAAGGGCGACACGATCTACTTCGGAACCGGCAAGCGCGCCACGACGCAGTTCTTCGCCATCTCGACGGAGACCGGCGATGTAAAGCAGCTCACCGATGTACATGGCACGATCTCCGTGTCGCGCGACCAGGAATCGGGTCGCTATCTCATCACCTACGCCGATCCGAAGTCACCGCCGTCCACATACACGATCGCGTCGCTCGCCGACGTCGGCAATCAAGCGAAGTGGGTCAAGCTCACAGACCCGAACGCGTGGGTTCGCCGCGACGTCCAGCTCGGCGACGAGGAGGAGATCACGTGGAAGTCGACCGACGGCACCATGATCGGCGGCGTGCTGCTCAAACCGGTGGGATATCAACCTGGAAAGAAGTATCCGCTCATCGTCGCGATCCACGGTGGACCCGCCGCGGCCGATATGCTGAGCTTCAACGGCGGCTACGGCGCACAGGTTTACGCCGGCGCTGGTTACATGGTGCTCATGCCGAATTACCGCGCGTCCACGCAATACGGAGACAAGTTCAAGACGGAGACGGCGGGCGATTACTTCACGAAAGGCTATCAGGACATCATGACGGGCGTCGACAATCTCATCGCCAAGGGGATGGTCGACAGCACGCAGATGGGCGCGTTGGGCTGGAGCGCGGGCGGCCACTATTCCAACTGGATCGAGACGCACACGAATCGCTTCAAGGCGATCAGCTCCGGCGCTGGCGTCGCAAATTGGATCTCGATGTGGTCCCAGAGCGACACCCAGCGGCTGCGCCAGTGGTACGTCGGCGACAAGATGTATTGGGAGACGCCAACCGAATATCAGAACTGGTGGAAGCAGTCACCCATCGCGACGGTGAAGAACGCCAAGACGCCGATCTTCATTCACGTCGTCGAGGGTGACCCGCGCGTCCCGCGGCCCCAGAGCGAGGAGATGCACATGGCGCTCTCAAAGCTCGGCGTGCCGAACGAGTTCTGGGTGTATCCGGGCAACACGCACGGCATTCCTGACGTGCGCAATCAGTACCTCAAGGCCGTCGCGGAAATGGCGTGGATGGACTACTACGTGCGCGGCAGCGGAAAGAAGTTCGCGTGGCGCGATGTGTTGAAGTCGGTCGAGTCGAACGGGCCGCAGCTCGCCGGCGAGGCGATGCCGCAACCATGACCGGCGTTGTCGCGGGCGAGGCGAAGGTTTGGGTTGAGTGGATAGAGCGTCGGCTGTCATCGCGACGCGCACAATGAGCCCCAAAAGACTGAGCTAAGCCTTGATCCGTTAGCATGAAGCCGTGAGCCGTATCGGGCGCCGAACAGGCTCACGGCTCCATGCTAGACGCTCAAGGCTTACAGCTGGAGCACACGGTGGAACTCGCGATGCCCATCGCCATCGCGATGCACAAATGCTCGGTGCTTTAAACGGGGAACAGCATTTCCCGATACTTGGGCAACGGCCAGCATTCGTCGCTCACGGCTTGCTCGAGTGCGTCACAACATCCGCGAACGCTCTCCATCGCGTCCGCGCCGGCCGACGTCAGCAACTGCGCTTGCTTGACCAGATCGTCGTGCATGCCTTCAGCCTTGTCGATCACCGCGCCGAGTGCCTTGCGATGCTTCTGTAGGTCCGTGATCAGCGCGCCGACACCATTGGCGGCGTCGATCTGGGGGATCGACTTGATTCCCGCCACCTTGGCCTGCGCCGCCGAGTCGGTAAGACGTCCGGAATAATCGAACGCGGCCGGCAGCACGAATGTGTCGACGAGCTCACGCATCGTGTGCAGCTCGATCAACATGTCTTTGATGTAGCGCTCGAGGCGTACGTGATATCGTGACTCGAGTTCCGTGTCGCTCAAGATGCTGAGCGACGTCAGCAACGTCCGCGATTGTTTGGTGACGAGCTGCGCCAGCGCTTCCGGCGTACGGCGAAGATTGAGAAGGCCTCGCTTCGCGGCTTCCTTCACCCACCCATCAGAATAGTTATTCCCCTCGAAGCGCACCGGGCTCGTGTTCTTGAAGATCGGACGCACGACCTTGAGCACCGCGTCGTCGACCTTTTTCGTCTTCTTGAGCTCAGCCTTGAGCGCGACCGTGATCTCACCGATCGCTTCAGCGACGGCCGCGTTGAGCAACACGATCGGAAACGCGATCGACTGTGACGATCCCACCGCGCGGAACTCGAACTTGTTTCCAGTGAATGCGAACGGCGACGTGCGGTTGCGGTCGGTGTTGTCCTTCTCGATCTCCGGCAATCGCGCCACGCCAAGCTTGATCATCTCCTGCTCGGCGCTCGCCGCGGTCTTGCCAGACGCGATCGACTCGATCACGCGCGTTAGGGTCGTGCCCATGAACACCGAAATGATCGCCGGCGGTGCTTCGTTCGCCCCGAGTCGGTGCTCGTTGCCGGACGTGCCGATGCCTGCGCGGAGCAAGCCAGCGTGCTTGTGCACCGCGTGCAGCACCGCGGCCAAAAATGCGAGGAAGCGAATGTTCTGATGCGGAGTCTGCCCCGGCTTGAGCAGATTCTGACCGTCGAGCTCCGGGTTGTCAGCCGCGATCGACATCGACCAGTTGCAGTGTTTGCCCGAGCCGTTGATGCCAGCGAACGGCTTTTCGTGCAGCACAGCCTGCAGTCCATGTCGCAGCGCGACGCGCCGCAGCGTCGCCATCACCAGCTGGTTGTGGTCGACTGCGACGTCCGTCTCTTCGAATCGCGGCGCCATCTCGAATTGGCTTGGCGCTACCTCGTTGTGCCGCGTGATGATCGGTACGCCAAGCCGGTAGAGCTCGTACTCGACTTCGGCAATGCACGCCTGAATGCGCTCCGGAATGCCACCGAAGTAATGGTCCTCGAGCTGCTGGCCACGCGGCGGCGGTGCACCAATGAGCGTGCGCCCGGCCATGACCAGGTCCGGTCGCAACGCGAAGTGCGCGCGGTCGATGAGGAAATACTCTTGCTCCGGTCCAAGGGTCGTGTACACCCGGTATGCGCTGCGATCGCCCAACAGCTCGAGCAGCTCGATGGCTCTCGTCGAAAGAGCGTCGGAACTCCGAAGCAACGGAGTCATCTCGTCGAGCGCTTCGCCGTTATAGCCCACGAACACCGACGGAATGCATAGCGTCTTGACGCCAGCCCACTCGGCGATGAAGACCGGGCTCGCTGGATTCCACGCTGTGTAGCCGCGCGCTTCCCACGTCGCGCGGAGACCACCTGACGGGAAGCTCGATGCATCGGGCTCGCTCTGAATGAGCTGCGATGCGCCGAACGCTTCCATCGGCTGTCCGTCGTCGAACGACAAGAACGCGTCGTGCTTCTCGGCGGTCAGTCCGGTCTGCGGCTGGAACCAATGCGTGAAGTGCGTCGCACCGCGTCCGATCGCCCATTCCTTGATGGCCTGTGCCACACGGGGCGCGACGTCGACGTCGAGCTTCTTACCGTGACGGACGGCGTCCAGGAGCTTGGCGTACGTGTCGCGCGGCAACTTGTCGCGCATCTGACGGACGCCAAAGGTGTTGATGCCGAAAAATTCAGAGATGCGCGGCGACGTCCCGTTTCCGCTCGACCCAGGCGGCGTACGGACGTCCCGTTCGGTGATTTCACGGATGACCGCCTTGCGCGGCGACAAGCTGGACGCGGGCATGTGCTGATGGGCCTCAGGCTAGGAGTTCGTCGTGCTCGCAGTAAGTCGACAATGTACTATGATTCGTGCATGAAATGCAAATATTTCAGCACGCATTGGGAAAAAAGACGCGATAGTTTGAAACTATGTGTAGCGCACGGTGCGGATAAAGCGCGGTACGAGCATCACTCAACCCCACCACGGCCCGCATTTTGAGGGCCATGTATCGGTGCCGCCTCGGCCGTTGGGCCGTAGCTCCACTCCCCAGCCTCCACCCTCCACCCCGAATCATCGATGCGGCCCAACCGCCTGAGTCGCGGAACGCCAACGCCGATCCCCACGACAACGCCGAGCGATGCCAGGCCGCCAAGAACCACCGATGTCACCGTCCCCAATACTCTCGCCGCCACGCCCGACTCGAACGCCCCAAGCTCGTTCGATGACCCCACGAAAATGGAATTCACCGACGATACCCGGCCGAGCAAATGTGTCGGCGTCAGCACCTGAAGCAGCGTCGATCGAATGAGGACACTCACATTGTCGGCCATGCCGCTGATGGCAAGCACCGCGGCCGATAGCACGAAGCT
>JAICYT010000176.1 GCA_025934075.1 Gemmatimonadaceae bacterium | reverse complement strand
GGAAGGGCGCCGGCGGCCGATGAGCTCCGGGACCTCGGTCACGTGCGCGGCGAGCATCGCCTGTGGCGAGCGCCCGGCGAAGGGCGGCTGACCGGCGATCAGCTCGTACGCCATCACGCCCCAGGCGTAGAGATCGGCGCGGTGATCCAGGTGCGGGTCAGCCGTCGCTTGCTCCGGCGCCATGTATGCAGGCGTGCCGAGTGCCATGCCGACAGATGTGATTCCCTCGCCACTGCTGCTCCCAGCTGCGTCGACCGCTTTCGCGACGCCGAAATCGGTGACCATCGCGGCCCCGCCGGACATCAAGACGTTGTCCGGTTTGATGTCGCGATGCACGACGCCCTGCACGTGAGCATATGCTAACGCGCTCGCGATCTCGCGAAGAATTCGCACGGCATCGCTCAGCGGCAGCTCGCCGTCGCGAGTGATGCGCGCCCGAAGCGATTCCCCGTCGACGAACGGCATGGTGAAATACGGGAGTCCGTCGACCTCGCCCGCGGCAAGAAGCGGTACGATGTGGGCGTGTTGCAGTCGCGCGGCAATCGAGATCTCGCGCTTGAACCGATCGACAGATAGTTGTCCCGACATTCCGTCGGGCAACACCTTCACGACGACGCGACGGGCGAGCGAGGCATCGAGCGCCACGAAGACGCGCGACATGCCGCCACCGCCAAGCTCTCGCTCAACCGTATACGCGCCGCCGAGCGTGGACTGCAACTGATCGCGGAGGTCGGTCATCAGCACGCCTTGCGGTGGCCGTCCGCCAGGGCGGTGGTGAGGCCTGCCGTCATCTCAGATCAGTGACCTGCGTCGGCACGATCACGACGGTTTCCGAGGAGGGATAAGTCAGGAGAGCGGGTCGAGGCAAAGATGGCGCGTGTTCCGGCCGTGCGATACTCCCGATTGCTCGTTCGGCGCTCGCCTGCGGATCGTCATGCCGGTCCGATCACCGGCTCAGCTATCAGGGGGAAGCTGACCGCGCGACTCTGAAGAGAGACGTCGGCTCTGATGCCAAACCAGAGTGCAGCGGCAACCAAGGAGCAGACCGCGCCCGATGCAACGGCGATTGTCCAGCCAAAACTACCGGCAAGCACAGGGACGAGCACGGCTCCGACGCCACCGGAGATATTGCCCCCAGTGTTGAGCATTCCGGTTCCGCTCTGCGACTGCTTGCCCGCGATGCGCATGGTCGCCGCCCAGTAAGTTCCGTCGACGAACTGAACGCAGCCGAAGCTGAGCGACAGCAGCACCACGCTCAGCACGGGGTCGGTCGAGAGCGTTCCCGCCACGAGCAGCGGCGCGGATGCAATCAGCCCACCGATCGCAGTGACTCGACACCCCAGTCGCGGGCCAAGGCGGGCCGACAGACGATCGCAGACGACACCGCCCGCCACCGCGGCGATGGCGCCAAGCACCCACTGAGCGCCCGTGAAGTATCCGCCGAGCGTCGCAGGGACATGCCGAATCTCGATGAGATAGTAGAAGAACCAATTAAAGAACAAGTAAAACACATAGTTCGCGCAGAAGTAGCTCAGCGTGATGCACACGAGATCGCGATTGGCAATCAACTGCGTCCATTTGATCGGGGGCTGCGTGTCGTCCGTAGTCATTCGTTCCGCGCCGATCAACGTCACCTCTGCGCGATTCACGCCGTGATGCTCGGCGGGATCGTCGCGGTAGTCCTTCCACCAGATCGCCGCGAGCAGAAGTCCGAGTGGCGCGGCGATGAAGAACGACTGTCGCCATCCGACTTCGAGAACCAGCCACGTGATGCCCGGCCCCGCCAGCGCGGCGCCGACGGTGGTTCCCGCGGTGCTGAGACTGTTGGACAGCGCCCACGTCTTCGGCGGAAGCCACGCGAACATCGACCCGGCTGTGACGGGAAAGATTGGTGCTTGAACGGCTCCCTGAGCCGCACGGAGAAGGACGAGGAGCGTCACCGTCGCCGCGACCGGCCAGCCGCGCGGGACCATTGCCATCGTCGCCGTCGTGCCGAACCACGCGATGAACATCAACGTCATGGCTCGACGCGGACCGATGCGCTCTCCCAGCAGGCCGCCCGGTGCCTGAAACAATCCGTAGCTCCACGCGAATGCGCCGAGCACGAGGCCAAGCTGAGTCTCGCTAAGACCGAGATCGTGCATCATCGCGGGCGCGGCAACCGAGAGATTGAAACGCAGGACGTACGCGATGATGCTGGCGAGGACGATCCAGCCAAGGACTCGCCAGCGAACGGCCGTCGGCCGCCCAACCCCAGCGTCGGGGATGTTCATCAGAGCATGAGGGCTATCGTGTTCTTGCGCCGCTCGTCAACCGACGGAGCTCGGTGAGCCAGCTCGGGATCACGACGATCGCGATCGCCGACGGATCGGATCGGGTCATGAGAAATTTCCCGTCGTTCACCACGTCGAAATCCTGCTCGAACGATCCGGTGAACAACGAGTCGCGCGAAGGACTTTGATGGCGACGTCGCGGTCGTGTTTGAGGTCCGTCGCTAGGTAGACCGTGGCCATCCCGGCGCGGCCGAGCTCGCGGTGGACGCGATAGCGGCCGGCGAGCGCTATGTTGAGCCGTTCATGCGTCGCGGTTGTACCGGAGCGCGGCTGGTCGATCGACGTCATTTCGCGTTCAGGAACGGCACATGGAAGACTTCCCGATTGGCAGCGGGCAGGTGGGCACAGGTCTCGGCGGCTCGACGACAAGGTGGCGTGCGGTAGCGCTGCTGTCGAGAACTCGAAGCCCTTCGAACTTGAGACATTCTTACAGAATCCAATCCTCCCCGAGCCGCACCACGCGGTATAGTGCAGGTATGCCCTTCCGCGCCAGCACTCCCGTCCTCGCAGCGATATCGCTCGTCCTCGCGGCGTGTGCGCCCAGCAGGCCTCCCGATCGTTACGGCTTCCTGGCGCTGCTGGGTCGAGACACCGTCTCGTTGGAGAGCGTCACTCGCACGGGCAACGCTCTGGTGAGCGACGAAGTCGATCGATTTCCGCGCGTCCGTCGCCGACACACCCGCATCACGCTCAATGCCGACGGCAGCATCCGTCATCTCGAGATGGACATACGGACGTCGAGCGAGCCGCCGCCGGAACGCGAGCGTCATGTGGTTGCGGATGTTACGAAGGATTCCGTCACAATCTCGAAGCGCGATAGCACCGGCGTTCGCCGAATCGCGTTGGCGACGGGCGGCGTGCTGACGATGGCGCATCTGCCGCAGATGTACAGTCTCACCGATTTGTATTTCGGCGCCGCGCTCAAACGCGCCGCGGCCAATCACGTCGCCGCGGGCGACCCAGTCATGCTCCACCAGTTCTACATCGATCGCGAGTTCGATCGGTTCCCGCTGCATGATGGCGTGGTGCGACCGCTGCCCGGCGGCAACGCTGATCTGCGGCATGACTGGTTGTCGGGGACGGGCGAGGCGACGTTCGATTCCAGCCGTCATATGCTGACATATTCCGGCGCCCGAACGACGTACAAGGTGGAGGTCAAACGGCTGACCAGCCCGCCGGATTCCCAGGCGATCGAGAGGATCGGCGAACGGTATGCGGCGCTCGAGACCAGCAATGGCGGTGCGGCTCAGCTCAGCGTGCGCGATACGACGCGCGCCAACGTTGGCAACGCTACGTTCACCGTTGACTACGGACGTCCGCTTGCGCGCGGGCGCGTGCTCGTCGGTGACGTCATCCCCTACGACCAGGTGTGGCGCACGGGAGCGAACGCCGCGACGCAGTTCTCGACGTCCGTACCGATCACGCTGGGCGGGATTCGTCTCCCGGCGGGTAAGTACACGCTGTGGACCGTGCCGCACGCCAAGGGGGTCGACCTGATCGTGAATAAGCAGACCGGCCAATGGGGTACGGGCTATAACGACAAATTCGACTTGGGCAAAGTGCCGATGTCGACCGGGACTCCTGAATCGCCCGTCGAAAAGTTCACGATTTCAATCATTTCAACGGATGCTCATCACGGGATGCTCGTGATGGAGTGGGGAACGTTCCGGTGGACGGCGCCGATAGTGGCGGCGTAACAGGAATTCAGCGCCGTTAGGAATTCAGCGCCGTTCAGATCTTGGCCTTAGTCATTTCGCGCTCTTAGGCATTTCGCGCCCTTCAACGTTCCAAGAGATCCGCCATGAGCCACAACCATCTGCTCGCCGGGTGTACCCACACTTCTTTATAGACGTACATATTCTGCGCCGGCCAGTACGGCAAATCCGTGTCGCCGCGACTTTGCATTCCCACCGGAAGCGATCCGACAAAATCGCCCGACGACACACTGTATTGCTGCGCCCAATCATATCCTTCACCGTACATCGTGCTCTGTGCGAAGGGATTCCGTCCCACGATCCACTGCGCCTGGCGCTGCGCGAGATCCAATCCGGCGCTATCGTGTCTGACGCGGGCCGATGCGGCAAGTGCTTTCGCCTGCGAGAGAAGCACGCCGAAGTTGCCGCGCCGCGCAAACCACACTGGAAACGCACGCAAGTACCAGCCGTCGCCCATCGAGCGCCCAGTCAACACCTGCGCACGATACGCCTCGCGCGTCGCGCCGTGCAACGCGCCGGAATCGGGCACCTCCTTGGCGTCATCGCCGAGTCGATAGACGTACGCCGGCAGAACGCCGTACGGCGCCGTCGTCGTCGCAGTTTTCTTCTGATACCCGGCGTACAGCGCGAGCGTCGACATCCAGGTCGCGCGATCGGCGTGCTGTGGCAGCGTCTCGACGAGTTGGGTCAGCGCGACAATTGGCGCTTGATCGTTGCCGCGATGGAATTGATGAAAGAGTGTATCGCGATCGGGACCCGTGTAGAAGAATCCGGCGAGCGGAAATGCCGGTCCGACTGGAGTCTTCTGCTGCGACGCGACGATCACCTTCGCCAGCTCGACTGCCTTGTCCGCGTACATCTGCTTGTGCGTCGCCCGGTAGAGCTCGAGCGAGGCAGTCGTGCCGATGCCCGCCAGCTCGAGACGCGTCGCGGCGAACGCCGGTGTGCTCCACGTGCTCGGCCCCTCCACGCCGATGATTGCGTAGCCCCAATCCTCTTCAGCGGTGCGAAGACTCCGCGCCGCGAGGTCGGGCTCGTCCGACTTCAGTACACGAGCGGCGATCGCCTCCGCTGCCGCGGCGATGTAGTTCGCGTTCGGATTGTTCTTCGCCTCGCGCGATCGATCATCCGCGTCGCCGACGACATTGTTCGTCCAGAGATTGTGACTCGCGAAGCCGATGCGGTAGCCGCCGTCGAATCGTACGCGCAGCACCCAGTCGAGTCCCCACTTCCCTTCTTCAATCAGACGCGCAACGAGTGCCGCATTGCCACCCCGCGCTCGCAACCGCTCGGCAAGCGCGAACATCGCGTACGTCGCTTCGCCGGTGTTGATCACGCCTTGCGATAAGTCGCCGGCGTCGTGCCAGCCACCGCTCATCACGATCTTCTGATCGCCGTGCGTCGCGAACCAATCCAGATGGTCGACACCGTGTGAGCCGGGAACCGCATAGCCGCAGCGCTCGCCGTAGAAGAAGTTGAGGGTCTCCCAAATGGTGCGCGTCAAGACGTCGTCGCCGATGCGAAACGGTCGCGTGCTGACGTTGCCTGCGCGAATCGCGTAGGTGCCGGGTGCTTTCACCTCTGAGAAATCCATCTCTTGGAATTCGCCGATCGGTGTGCGCACAGAACGAACTGGCTTCCGCAGCACCGGTTCGCCCGGAACCGTGTCGTGCATTCGAACGACCTCGAACTCGCGCGCCGCGAGGCCGCTCGCGACCGCGCTCTTCGAGAATGCGGATAGATAGCCCGTATGACTGAACGAAATCTTTCCCGGTGCAACGGTCCATCCGGCGTAGTTGTCGGCGTCGACGCGCTGCAATTCGAGTCCGCCGATCTCGAACGCAACCCGATCGGTCGGCGCGGCGAGCATCTTGTTCACCCAGTAGCCGATCTCGAGCATCGTCACGCGATCGCGCGCAAGCGGCGAGATCTCCCACACGACGTGCGTCCACGTGTCATTCGGGAGCGTCACGTAATGCGTCCCTTCGCGATTGTACTTGTCCGGTACTTTCTCCGCGCCGTCGTTGTGCAATACGATTTCGAGCGGCAGCATCGGAAAGCCCGCGACCTCGGGCCGAATCCACATCGAGATGCGGTTGTAGCTGGTCCAATCCTCGCCGGGAAACGCGTGCTGCAGATTGACCGACGACAAACCGTTTCGCGTCGGCGCCGGCTTGTCGACGAACATCTGCATGTCGACGCGCAGCACACGCATGTCGCCGCGGCGGACCTCGCTGGGGAACGTGAGCTGACCCGTTCCCGAGAATCGCCACGCTGTCGGCCGCGTCATGTCATCCAGCGTCCGGCTGGCCTGAACAGGCTTCTTCAACCATGCCGCCTCGGCGGAATTCGCCAAGTTGATCGGCATGAGTGGACGCGGCATCTGGGCGGCCGCATCCTTCAGCGCCGCGAGCCCAAGAAGGATGAGGAGTGGCGCTGAGATTGGCGTCATGAATCGAGGGAGGAGAGCGACTGAATTTCGAACGTCGATAGAGATTCTACCATCTCCGCGTCTAGGTTCCAGGGATGGCATTGCTCGGCATGCAGGACATCAGCATCGCGTTCGGCGGACCGGCCGTCCTCGATCGCGCATCGTTTCATATCGAGCGCGCTGAACGCGTCTGCCTTCTCGGTCGGAACGGCGCGGGAAAGAGCACGCTCATGAAGCTGCTGGATGGAACGATCGCTCCCGACAGCGGCGCAGTCGTCCGCGAATCCGGAGCGAGCGTTGCGCGGCTCGAGCAGGAAGTTCCCGACAACGTCGCCGGCTCGACCTTCGACGTCGTCGCCGCGGGACTCGGTGAGATGGGACTGCTGCTGCGACGCTATCACGATGCGTCGCACCGCGTCGCCATCGACGGGAGCGAATCGTCGATGCGCGAGCTGGATCGACTGCATCATGCGCTCGACGTCGCCGACGCGTGGCAGTTGCAGACTCGCGTGGAGACGGTCCTCTCGCACCTCGGTCTCGACGCCGATCTGCCGTTCGACACCGCATCGGGCGGACGTAAGCGGCAGACGCTGCTCGCGCGTGCGCTCGTTCGTGATCCCGACGTGCTGCTGCTGGACGAGCCGACGAATCATCTCGACGTCGACGCGATCGAATGGATGGAAGAGTTCCTCGTCGATCGGCAAAGAACCCTGCTGTTCGTGACGCACGACCGTGCATTTCTGCGTCGCGTCGCCACGCGCATCGTCGAGTTGGACCGCGGCCGCCTCGTCGATTGGGGCAGTAACTACGATGCCTATTTGCTGCGTAAGGAAGCCGCGCTCGAGGCAGAAGCGCGCGAGTGGGCCGAGTTCGACAAGAAGCTCGCGAGAGAGGAGGTGTGGATCAGAACGGGCATTCGTGCGAGACGCACGCGCAACGAAGGCCGAGTTCGCGCGCTCGAGGCGCTGCGCGTGGAACGTGCCGCGCGGCGCGATCGCACCGGCACGGTCAAGCTGGCCGCCCAGGATGCTGAGCGGTCGGGGCGAGTCGTCGTCGAAGCGAGGAACGTGACCTTCTCGCGTGGCGATCGCGCGATCATCAAGGATTTCACGACTACGATCACGCGCGGCGATCGCGTCGGACTGATCGGGCCGAATGGCTCCGGCAAGACGACGCTGCTTCGAATCCTGCTTGGCGAGCTCCCACCCGACGCGGGAACGGTGCGAATGGGCACCGGCATCGAGCTGGCGTACTTCGATCAACTTCGCGAGCAGCTCGATCCCGAGCGGAGCGTGTTCGACAGCATCGCGGATGGCGCCGAGTTCATAGAAGTCGGTGCGGCGCGGAAGCATGTGCTCGGATACCTGCAAGATTTCCTGTTCGCCGCCGACAGAGCGCGGACCCCCGTCGCTGCCCTATCTGGCGGCGAGCGAAATCGGCTTCTCATCGCGCGGCTGTTCACGCGGTCGTTCAACCTTCTCGTGCTCGATGAGCCAACGAACGATCTCGACATCGAGACGCTGGACCTGCTCGAGGATTTGCTGCTCGAGTTTTCGGGGACGCTGATTGTCGTGAGTCACGATCGAGCATTTCTCGACAACGTCGTGACGAGTACGCTGGTGCTCGAGGGCGGTGGCGTCGTGGGCGAGTATGTGGGTGGCTACACGGACTGGGTTCGGCAGCGCAAGCAAACGGACACGGCGACGGAACCCCCACGCGCGACACGCCGCGGGACGCCGTCACCGGCGCCGATCAAGACGAAGAAGCGACGCCTATCGTTCAAGGAGACGAGTGAGTTGGCGGGCTTGCCCGATCAAATCGATGCGCTCGAGCGAGAACGCGAGGTGATCTATGCGTCGCTGGGCGAGTCGGCCGTGCTACGTGACGGATCAGCGATGGTCGCCGCGAAATCGCGCCTC
>JAICYT010000083.1 GCA_025934075.1 Gemmatimonadaceae bacterium | reverse complement strand
AGGAAGTACCTCGACGCCAGTCCGAGCGCGATCGGTCGCACAGTCAGCATCGAGAAGAAGGTGTACAGTGTGATCGGCGTAATGCCACCGCAGATGGACTATCCGGCTGGCAATGAATTGTGGATCCCCGAGGAGCTTTCACCCGATGAGTTGAAGCCGGGCCGGACGTCGCACGGATGGCGGGTTGTCGGCCGACTCAAGGATGGCGTGACCGCGGCCGCGGCGAAACGTGACCTCAGCTCGGTCTCGAGACGACTCAAACAACAATATGGCGACGCAACGTTGATGTCCGATGGCGACCTAATCTCGTTGCGCGAACAACTCGTTGGCAAAACTCGCACGCCACTGCTCGTGCTATTTGCCGCGGCGGGGTTCCTCCTTCTCATCGCCTGTGCCAGCGTCGTCAATCTTCTCGTTGCGCGCATGGCGCTTCGGCGATCGGAGATCGGCGTACGGCTCGCGCTCGGCGCGACGCGTCTCAAGCTCTCGCAACAATTTCTCATCGAGGCCGGTGTGCTCTCGGGACTTGGCGGGCTGCTCGGGGTCGGATTGGCGGTGGGAGGCGTTCGTTTACTGCTGGCCATGCAAACCGGTAGTCTCCCGCGCGCCAACGAAATACGTGTCGACTGGGCGGTGTTGGCGTTTGCGGTCGGCATCTCTGTGCTCACCGCGACCATCCTCGGGCTCCTCGCGGTGTGGCAGGGAACGCGCGGCGATATTCGTGAGACGTTGTCGTCGTCGCAGAGAACACAAGCTGGGTCAGGGTCCGGTGCCCGGGTGCGTCGCACGCTCGTGGTATCACAGATGGCCCTCACCGTGGTGCTGCTGGTCGGCACGGGGCTGCTCGCGCGCAGTTTTCTACGCCTGCTCGCGGTCGATCCGGGATTTCGTACGCAGCACCTGCTGGTCCTCGACTTGGCGTTGCCCTACGACGACGGCCCCGACGCCCATCAGCGGCGAGTTGCGTTTCATGAACAACTGATCGCGCGTCTCCGCGCGATTCCGGGCGTGGCGCGGGTCGGCGTGGCCACCGGAGTTCCACTCGTCAGCGATGGTGCCGATGGTGGCTATTTGATCCTGAGTCGCATCGACCAGCCGTTCACCGCCGACGATTGGGCAACGCTTCGCCATGATCCATCGCGCAGCGGCAACGCAGATTACCGCGTCGTCGAGGGCGACTATTTCCAAACCATGAACATTCCACTGCTTCGCGGCCGTTTGTTCGATAGTCGTGATCAGTCAGGCAGCCTGCGCGTGGCCCTCGTCAGCGCTTCGTTGGCCAAGTCGAAGTGGCCCAACGAGGATGCGATCGGGAAGATCATCGAGTACGGCAACATGGACAATGACATGCGTCCGTTTACCGTGGCCGGGGTCGTTGGTGACGTCCGTGGCGAGAGCCTCGCCGCCGAGCCTCAACCGACGTTTTACGCCTACGAGCCGCAGAGTAGCTACGCCGGCAATCCGTTTTACGTCGTCATGCAGACACCCGGCGATCCAGCTTCGGTGATCGCGTCGGCGCGCGCGATCGCGCATGAGCTGCGGCCCGACGTTCCGCCCGTCCTCCGCACCATAGAGAGCTACGTCGCGGCCTCGGTGGCGGACCGTCGCTTCGTCCTCGCGCTCGTCGGCGTGTTCGGCGGCGCGGCGCTCGTGCTGGCCATGCTCGGGATCTACAGCGTAACGTCGTATCTCGCGACGCAGCGCCGCCGAGAGATCGGTGTGCGCATGGCCCTGGGCGCGCAGCGTGGCGACGTGATCGGTCTCGTCGTTCGACAAGGTGGATCGCTCGCGATGATCGGAATCGTCGTCGGCGCGGCAGGGGCGTTGTTCCTCACGCGTCTGCTCAAGGGCCTTGTGTATGGCGTGAGCACGACCGACCCCTTGGCATTCGGGAGCGTCATCTTCGTGCTGGCCGCGGTCGCGCTGTTGGCGAGTTGGTTTCCGGCGCAGCGGGCGACTGGGGTCAATCCAGTGGAGGTGCTGCGCGGGGATTAGGGTCGGAACCTCGACGCTCCGCGTCCGCATGAGCGCCGTCCACGGCGCTTGCAATGCGGAGAAGCAACTCAGGATCACCGCGGTTGAACGCGGCGATTTGATCCTCACCCAACGGGGGAATTCCTAGCGCAACTCGCAGCAAGCGCCCCAGCGCAATGGGCACGAACGTGCGTTCGCCAAGAAAATCGGCAAGCAAGTCGTCGGCGTGTACCCATCCATCCTTCGAAAGCTTCCGGGACACCACATATTCGAGCAGGCGGGTAAGGAGCACGTGGCCGTTGCCATGCGCGATTCCGAATAAGAGCACAAAGCGTTCGGGAACATCGACGTCGTGCAGCGCGAGCGCATAACTGTTCCAGAACAGATCTGGCTCGGCCTGCATCGCGGCCATCATGCTGTCAGCGCCATCCAAGCCGGACGTCGCCTCAGGCGTCTTCGACGATCGCCCGCTCCGCGGACGATGTCGGTCGGCGGCAGGCGCCACCAGGCGAAGCATTGCTGGCTCGAGCCCCTCGACCAGCTCGCCCTGACTCAGGTATCGATAACCCTGGATCCCCAGGCGTTCGGACAATCCGAGAAGTTGGCACAGCGCGGCATGTCGTCCGACTTCTGGACCGACGTCATCGTTTCGCCGGCGAAGCAAGTCCTCGACCTCGTCGACTTTGTTGGACACGCCGAACGCCCTGCACAATCGCTCGGCGTCGCCGCCGGATGGCGGGCTGGGTGCACCGTCGAAGTAACCGGGGTTCGAGTCGTAGCGATCGGTTAGGGCGCCTCGTTCCGCGAGCAGCATCACGAGCACGTCGTCGTCGTGATTGCACGCCCCCAACGCGACACAGGCGAGCTCCTTCGACAGCGCAATGGCGAGCCGTTCGAGATCTTCGAGGTCTTGCTCGTCACATTGCTCGTCGAAGACATATGTGACGTCACCTTCTCGTGCCACGTACGCGTGTCTGTCGAGGGCAGTCACGGTGCGGACGACTGCCTCGATGTCACTCGTGCGGAGCGCGACGTTTGCGTAAAAGTTGCCCATAGTCCGGCAAATCCAAGTGTGTGAGTTTGCGTAGTCCGTGCAAAGGCTGCACGTCGCGGTCGCGAACGTTGTGCAATGCGGCAGGCGGAGTCTCGCCGCGTGCCGTGATGAAAGCGTCGGACTCCTGGACGCCAGTTCTAATGCGGGGCATTGATGCGGGATCTACTCGTGAGTTCCCTTGTTCACAAGATCTTGCATTGCCGGATGCGCATCAAGAAGTTACTTGGCGATCGCCGGCGGGATTGGACTCTTCAGTCGTCGCGCGGGCGATGCGTCGAATGCTCCACGGTGTTTCGGTGTTCGGCCCAACGAGCTTTGTTGTTACGGCGGCGCTTCCGTCGCGAGTACAATGACAATCATGATCCCGCTTCGTTTGCCGTTGCTCGCATGCGCGCTCGCATGTGGATTCTCATGCTCCCACGCGCCACCGCCGCTCAGCTCGACGGCTCCCGATTCAGACCCGGCGCGCGTACTCGCCGCCTGGTTTGGGCACGTCGAGCGGAACGAGCTCGACTCCCTGACCGCGCTATTGACCGATGACTTCCTGTTCGTGAGCGACGGCGGGCGCTTGGGTTCCGACGCGTTCGTCCGCATGATTCAGAGTCTTGGAATCACGAACCCGCGCATTGTGTTGTCGAACATCCAAACGCGCATCGTCGGAAGCGCGGCCTATTTGGTCTACGATCGCACCGAGAGGTTTGCCGTCGGCGGACGGACAATAACCGCTCCGGAAACGGGGTTGGTTGTTCTTGTGCGGACGGGCGAAGGCTGGCGTATAGCCCGGTGGGCGGCGACATCGCCTCCCGCGCGACGATGAAGTTTCACCTCTTGCGCTTCTACAGGGAGTATTGCATACTTCGCAGACCTGTAGAAGCAAGAGAGGAACCGTGGCCGATGTCCGACTCGACTTGCCGCAAGGCACGCTCGACCTCCTGATTCTCAAAGCGCTCTCGCTCGAGCCGATGCACGGTTGGGGGATCTCCGAGCGCATCCACCAAGTCTCGCGTGCAACGCTCCAGATCCCACAAGGCTCGCTGTACCCGGCACTGCATCGCCTCGAACGGCGCGGATGGATCAGCGCCTCATGGGGCGCATCCGACAACAATCGCCGCGCCAAGTACTACGAGCTCACCCGCGCCGGCCGCAAGCAACTCGATGCCGAAGCGCAGGATTGGGAGCGCCTGACGACCGCGGTCGCGCTCGTGTTGCGGATGTCGTAAGCATCGGAGGACACCGTGCTCTCTCGAGTGATCTCGCAAGGTCTGAGCGACATCCGCTATCGCGTACGCGCATTGTTCTTTCGCGCCTCGGTCGAGCAGGACCTCGACGATGAGCTTCGCTTCCACATCGAGCGCGAAATCGAGAAGTACGAGCGGCAGGGCATGCCGCGCGACGCGGCGCTGCGCCGCGCACGTCTCGAATTCGGAGGGGTTGAGCAAATGAAAGAAGAGAGCCGGGATATGCGCGGCACCGCGCGACTCGAGTCCATCGGGCGCGATCTGCGCTACGCAATGCGGTCGCTCAGAGGCCGGCCTGCCTTCACGCTGACGGTCATCGCCACGCTCGCACTCGGTATCGGCGCGAACACGGCGATCTTCACGCTCGTCGACGCGCTCCTGCTGCGACCACTTCCAGTCTCGCATCCCGAGCAGCTCGTGATCGTGAGCGATCCCGAACAGGTGAATAACAACAACGTTGGCGATCCGCTCACCGCCTTCGTGTCGTTCCCGCTCTATCGAGACGTGCGCGCACGCAACACGGTCTTCACGGACATGTACGCGAACGGGTGGTCCGGCCCGATCGATGTGCAGATGGGCTCGGGCAGCGCGGGCGAGAAGGCGACCGCGGAGCAGCCATACGCGCGATTCGTGACCGGCAATTTCTTTTCCGTGCTCGGCGTGCCCGCGTACGCGGGCCGCACGTTCACTGCGGCTGAAGACCAGACCCCTGGGCAAGATCCCGTCGTAGTCCTCTCGTACGATTATTGGCAACGCCGCTTCTCAGGCTCGCGCGCAGCGATCGGCAGCGTCATGCGCGTGAACGACGTCGCGGTGACGATCATCGGCGTGATGCCGCCGGGGTTTAGCGGCGACATCGTCGGTCAGCCATTGGACTTCTGGTTGCCGATCATGATGGACCCCGCGATTCAGCCGGGCATGAACCTGTTGGACAAGCGCGACTGGTCATGGTTGATGATGATGGGCCGGCTCAAGCAAGGCGTCACGCTCGAGCAGGCGCGTCAGCAGGTGAGCGCGATCGAGGCGAACGCGGTCCGCGAAAACCTTTCGGGCCGCGCGGTGTCGCAGTTCGACGATGGCCTCAAGGGGAATCCCATTCAAGTCGTGTCCGGCGCGCGCGGGTTCTCTGAGCGGCGGGCGGAGTATGGAAAGGCGCTATGGGTGTTGATGGTGGCGGTCGGGTTGGTCATTCTTGTCGTCTGTGCGAATGTGTCGAGTTTGATGCTCGCGCGCATTGTCGCGCGCCGCCGCGAGATGACCGTTCGCATGACGCTCGGTGCCGCCCGCGGGCGATTGATTCAGCAACTGCTCGTCGAGGGCGCGTTGCTCGCGATCGTATCGAGCGTGCTCGGCCTGCTCGCGGCGACATGGGGCAGCCGCGTGTTGCTCACAACGGTGCACGGCGGTTCGACTGTCGCCGGCCCGGTTGCCATCAATACGGCGCCCGATGCGCGCGTCCTTGCCTTTACGGCGGTGATGACGCTCGCATGTACGCTGCTGTTCGGCCTGTTGCCGGCATTTCGCGCGACGCGCGTGGATCTCGCGACATCGCTGCGCTCACAGGGACGGAACCTGATGGGCGCGGCGCGGGTCGGTGCGAGAGTCAACATTCCGTTCGGTCGCGTGCTCGTCGTGGCTCAGATTGCGTTGTCGATGCTGCTGCTCATCGGCGGCGGCTTGCTCGTGCATAGCATGCAACAACTTCTGCATAGCGACATTGGCGTGGATCGCGATCATGTGATCGCCGTGCGCGTGCAGACGAGGCGCACGCAGTATGTCGGAGCGCGTCTGACTCAATTGCGACGCGACCTCGTGGGCCGCGTGAGCCAAGTGCCGGGGGTCAATGCGGCCGCGTTCGCCGACCACGGATTGTTCAGCGGTGGCTCGTCCGGTGGTCGCGTCGATGTGTCGGGGTTCGTGCCGCAGGCGGATTCGGAGCGCATCGTTTCGATTGATCAGGTCGGCCCGAACTTTTTCCATGCCATCGGCGCGCGGTTGATTCGCGGGCGCGACATCGAGTCGCGCGATCTCGAGACGGGGCCACCCACCGTGGTGATCAACGAAACGATGGCGAAGCGGTATTTCGGTGCTCGTGATCCGCTGGGAGGTACGGTGATGCAGGTGACGCAGGCCGACACCCTGCGTTATACGATCGTCGGCGTCGTGCGGGATTTCCAAAACAGCAATGTCCGCGGCAACCCGTTTCGCGAGATGTATCCTGTGTACAACAACCCGCACCGTGGCAACTCGGGACAAGCCAAGCTCGTGGTCCACGTTCGCGGAGATCCGTCACGCTTTGTCGGACCGATACGTCGCGCGGTCGAAGACGTTGATGCGACGCTCCCGACCGCGGTGGATCCGGTCAACGACCTCGTGCGCGGTACTGTGTCGCAAGACCTGCTACTCGTGCAGGTGGCGATGTTCTTCTGCATCCTCACGCTGGTGCTCGCAGCACTCGGTCTTTATGGCGTCACCGCATATTCGACCAGCCAGCGCACCAGTGAGTTCGGATTGCGCGCCGCACTGGGCGCGGAACCCGGCGATGTAACGAGAATGGTGCTCGGCGAGGCGGTTCGCGTGGCCGTCATCGGTGTCGTCATCGGCGTGCCGGCGGGGCTCGCGGCAACGCGTTTGATTCGCGCGCAGCTCTTCGGCGTAGGAACGATCGACTTGCCGTCGCTCAGCGTCGCGATCGGCGTGCTGGTCGCAACCGCCGTCGTCGCGAGTTATTTGCCGGCCAGACGAGCCGCTAGGGTCGGACCGTTGGAAGCCTTGCGATTAGAGTAGTAGCAAGAGTATTCTCACTTCACGCCGAGCTCCTGGCCGAGCACGCGAACGCCGCGCGCGATACGGTTCGGCGGTGCGCTCGCAAAATTCAGCACCAACCCGGGCCCCGGGGGACGACCTGCGTAATACCCCGCGACGTCTCGAAGGTACAACCCGCGGCGAGCACATCGCTCCGCGAGCGCGGGCGCATTCGCGCGCTTCGGGAGCCATCCAACCACATGCATGCCGCCATCCCGCGCTCCGAGACGAACATGCTGCGGTACGTAGGTGGCGACCGCTTCTTGCAGGGCGTCTCGCCGCTCACGATACGCTTCGCGCATTGCACGCACATGCGTCCCGAAGTGTCCGTCGTGAACGAAATCCGCCATGACGGCCTGATTCAGGGCGGTGGTGTATCCGTCCATCCAACGGCGCGCCGACGTCACAGGCTCGACCAGATCCGGCGGAACGACTAGGTAGGCCAGCCGCAACGACGGAAACATGATCTTGTTGAAGGTGCCGACGTACAACACGCGCTCTGAATCGTCGATTCCCTGAAGCGCGGCGAGCGGTCGTCCGTCGTAGCGTAACTCGCTGTCATAGTCGTCCTCGAGAATCCATGAGTTGGCCGAATTCGCCCAACGAATGAGCGCCAGGCGGCGTTCCAGCGTCATCGTGACGCCGAGCGGAAATTGGTGCGACGGCGTGACATAGGCGAGCCGGGCGCGCGGGTCGCGCGCCGCTCCGCGATCGACGTCCATCCCGGCAACGTCGACAGGCACGGGAACGATGCGCGCGCCGGCCGCTGCGAATGCGTACCGGGCTCCCGTATAACATGGCTCCTCGAGCCAAACCTTGTCTCCCGCATCGACCAGCAGGCGAGCGACCAGATCGATCGCCTGCTGCGTACTCGTCACCACGACGATTTGCTCCGGACTACAGCGGACGCCTCGAGCGAGTCGAAGGTATGACGCGATCGCCGTGCGGAGCGACGCGAGACCGTTTGGTGACTGCTCGTCGAGTAGATCGCCCATCGACCGCCGCATCCGTCGTGCGGCGATACGGTTCCAAAGCTGCGTGGGAAAGAGATCGAGCCCCGGCCTGCACACGCCGAACGAAGCGTCTGTGTCGGCGGCGACATCAGGTGGCGGAGCGGACGACTCCCTTCCGCGACGTGAGAGCGCGCGCAGCCCTTTTTCTCGCGAATGGGCGACGATCGTCGCGGCGATGCCCGGCACCTTCGCCGGGCGCCGCCTCGATACCTGCGGAACCTTCGGCACATTGCCGCTCACGAAAGTGCCCGAGCCAACTCTGCGCTCGACGTACCCTTCGCTTCGCAGCTGGCCAAACGCCGCTTCGATCGTGTTACGCGAAACGCGAAGGTCCTGCGCCATGGCGCGCGCCGACGGCAGGCGATCGCCGGCGCACACGGTACCGTCGAGAATGATCGCGCGGATGCGGCGGTAGGTCTCGCGATACAGCGGCGAGTCCCCACGGCCGGCACTGCCGCCGTGGAATAGCGAGACGGAGGGTCCGGTGCGTCGCTTCACGATTCCATTCTATCGCCCTGCCTCGACGGCGCCACCGAATGGTCCCATCTATCCCGTCAGAATGGTGCTGTCCATGAGACCATCGCTGCTCGAGATTCTTACCATGTTTCGAAGGTTGTATATCGTCATGTGTACCGGCGTCGCGCTCGCCGGTGCCGGCGCGCAGGCAAGCAAGCCGCCGACGAAGGAGCTGCCGTCCGCGCTGGCCGAGCGCCGGCCGGCGCCTCGGCCGTCGCGCTCGCAGTGCGTACCACGAAGCCGGTGATGATCGACGGCCGACCGGATGACGACATCTGGCGCTCAGCTCCGGCCACGCGTGGCTTCCGACAGTTTTATCCGCAGGAGGACGGCGTCCCGTCGTTGGAGACCGAATTCCGCGTCGCCTTCGACGATCGGAATCTCTACGTCTTGGTGCGCGCGTTCGATTCGCATCCCGACAGCATTCGGCACGCCGTAACGCGGCGCGATGTCAATAGCCCCTCCGACTACATCGGCATCACCGTCGATGGATTCGACGACCACCGCACCGGGTATGAATTCGTGATCAATCCGGACGGCGTGAAGAAAGACTGCGCTGTCTACGCGGACACGCTGTACGACTGGTCCTGGGATGGTGTGTGGAACGCCGCGGCGCGAGTCGACTCGCTCGGTTGGATCGCCGAGTTCAGCATTCCTTTTTCACAAATTCGATACGCCGACGCACGCCGGCACACGTTTGGCCTCGCAGTGTGGCGTAACAGCACGCGATTTCAAGAATCCTCGATCTGGCCTTTGTGGCGGATCAGCCGCGGCGGTCTAATGTCGCAGCTAGGGCAACTCGTCGGTATCGACGACATCGCGTCGCCGCGGAGCATGGCGATCACGCCGTACGTGGTGGCGTCCAATGCATACTCGCCCTTCGGCGCGCGCGGCAGCGACGCACGACTGCAGCGAGAGAGCGGCGGCGCCGACGCGCGCTTGGTGGCGAGTTCCAATGTCACGGTCGACGCGACGGTCAATCCGGACTTCGGGCAGGTTGAGGCCGATCCGTCGGTGCTCAACCTGACAACCGCCGAAACATTCTATCCGGAGAAGCGCCCGTTCTTCTTGCAGGGCAATCGATTGTATGAACTCGATCTCGGGTGCAATCCATACAGTTGTGCGAATGCGGGGCTGTTCTACTCGCGCCGCGTCGGACGCGCACCGCAACTGGCGGATCAATACCCGCCGAGCACCGCGCCCGTAACCACGCCAATCGCCGCCGCGGCAAAGCTCACCGGGCGGTGGTCGACGGGACTGACGATCGCGGCGTTCGACGCGATGACGCAGCGCGTCGACGGCGACCGCGATGCGACGCTTGAACCGCGTACCAACTATGCATTTGCCCGCGCGGTGCAGGAAATGAACGGAGGTTCGACGGCCCTGGGTGTCACGGCGACAGCCGTCGATCGGTCGCTCGATTCCGCGTCCGCCCTGCTGTTGCGGAGTCATTCAGTCGCCGGCGGCATAGATTTCCGCCAGCGCTTAGGCCCGACACCGTTCGTCCTCACCGGCTCGCTCGTCGGTACGAGTGTCGGAGGAACGGCGTCCGCGATTGCGGCAACTGAACGGTCCTCCGTTCACGATTTCCAACGACCCGGAAGTCCCGGCACGTTTGACTCCACAGCGACCAGCCTGCTGGGTCACTCCGAAGAGCTTGCGGTCGGCAATCATAGCGGCGCGGTGCAGTTCACCAGCGCGTGGCAACGTCACTCCGCCGGCCTCGAGGTGAATGACATTGGCTTCATGCCACGCGCCGACGAGGAGACTTTTGCCAACGGACTGTCCATCGGCGTCCGAACGCCGCACTGGATCTACCGACTCCTGACGCTGAATGTCGACCATGAGAGCGTATGGAATACCAAGGGGCTTCCACTCGATCGAGGCATGTCGTCCGATGCATTCGCGATCCTTGCCAACAATTCGAATATCGAGCTCACTGGGCGCGTCACGCATCTCGGCGCGACGTATTGCGATGCCTGCGCCCGGGGCGGGCCGGCGATGCGGCAGGACCCGTTGCTGAATGCGGGCGTCGTGTTCAGTGGCGATAACCGGGGCACGTTTACTCCCTCGCTCGGTTTGAGCGTGAGCGATGGCGACGGCGGACGTTCAGGCATGCGCGAGCTGGATCCGGCCGTAACGCTGAACGTGTCGCCCAGGTTACAGGCGGCGATTGGCGGCGCGCTCGCCATCAATCGCGCCGATGCACAGTGGTTTGGCAACTTCGTAGACGGAGCCATGACACACTTCGCGTTCGCCCACCTCGATCAACGCACGTTGTCGTTCTCGGCGCGGGTCAGCTATGCGCAGTCCCCGACGATGACGCTCGAACTATACGCCGCGCCGTTCGTGAGCACGGGAACCTATTCCGCCTTTCGGCAGCTCAGCGCGCATCCCGAAGCACGTGACTACGCGGCGCGTTTCGAGGCCTACGTTCCGCCCGCCGGGTCTGCGCCCGGCTTCGATGTCCGGCAACTACGCTCCAACGCGGTGTTTCGATGGGAATATCGTCCCGGGTCGACGTTTTTTTTCGTGTGGACCCACGGCCGCGACGGAGATGACCCGACGCATACGTTGCGGTCGTGGAGTGCCGAGTACGGAAGCTTGTTCGCGCTTCATCCGGAGAACACCGTGCTGATCAAGGTTGCTTATTGGCTCACTCCCTAGCTCAGGAATGCAAGGATTCTCAAGCCCACTGCTAACCATCGGCGCGCATCGCAATGACGGGGTCGACCCGTGCCGCTCGTCGCGCCGGCAACCACGACGCGAGCATCGCGACGGCTGCGAGGAGCAGCGCTACTGATACAAGTGTCACGGGGTCCAATGTCTCGACGTCGAAGAGAAGTCCTTGCAATACACGCGTTGCGAGTAGCGCCACGACGATGCCGCACCCGATGCCGGCGATCGTCAGCGCGAGGCCACGCCGCACGACGAGCTGCGAGACATCGCGCGAAGTCGCGCCGAGTGCGACACGGATGCCGAACTCGCGCACGCGTTGGCTCGCCGCGTATGAGATGACGCCATAGATACCGAGGCCTGAAAGCAGCAGCGCGACCGCGGCGAACCCCGACAGCAGCAGGGTATAGAAGCGCGGCTGCGACACCGAGGCCGAGAGCGCGTCGTCCATCGTGCCGAGCTCGTAAATCGGTACGTTGCGATCGACGGCCGCGACGACGCCGCGAATCGCATGCTCGACAGCGCTCGGATCGGCCGACGTTCGCACGACAAACGCCGGCGGCGGCGGAAGCGTGTGGAAGGGGATGTACGTTGCGGGCTCCGGCTTTTCGTCGAGCGAATTGTGGCGAACGTTGTTCACGATTCCAATGATCTCGCCGTGCACGCGAAGGCTGTCGCCGGGCGCCGCGGACACATCATGCGACAATCCAAACGTGAGGTGCATGCCGATCGGGTTCTGGCCGGGGAAGTATCGTCGCGCCAACGCCTCATTGATGACGACCACCGGCGCGGCATCGGTCCGGTTCTCAGCGTCGGTGAACGTGCGGCCGCGCACGACCGATATACGCATCGTCTCGAAGAAGCTCGGCGAGACGGGCAGCACGCGAGATTCTGGCTCCGTGCCCGGCGGCGGTTTGGGCGCCCCGTCGACCGTAAACGATGTTGACGCCTCGAACTCGCGATTGACGTCGAGTGGCCGGTCGCCCGCGACCGCAACGCTCTGCACTCCCGGAAGCGCAGCGAGGCGCCCTTGAACGCCGTCGACGAACGCGTTGGTCTCAGCGTCGAAGTCGTATTTTTTTCCCGAGAGCGCGACGTCGAACACGATGAGATGATCGGGACGGAATCCCGGATCGACATGCGTAAGTCGATCGAAGCTCTTGATCAACAGCCCGGCGCCCACCAGCAGCACCATGCCGAGCGCCAACTCGACCAGCACGAGCACATGTCGCGTGCGGTTGCCGCGACGAGACGAGCCACGCGCACTCGAGTGGAGCACGCGAGAGATGTCGATTCGCGCCACATGAAGCGCGGGCAACAGCCCGAACCCGACGCCCGTCACGACAGCGACTAACGTCGCGAAAGCTAGGACTCGGCCATCGATTCCAATTTCATTGAGGCGGGGCAGGCCAGCGGGTCCAAACGCAATCACTGCGTCGACGCCCCACGACGCGAGCAACGTGCCCGCCAGCGTGCCGGCCACGGCGAGAAGCATGCTCTCGGTGACGAGTTGCTGCACGAGACGCCGGCGGCCCGCGCCGAGTGCGGTTCGCACGGCGATTTCGGATTCGCGCGCGGCGGCACGCACGAGCTGCAAGTTGGCAATATTGGCGCACGCGATGAGCAAGACGAACGCAACGGCGCCGAGCATGGCCCACAACGGACGCGCGACGTTGCCGACGATCTGATCGCGGAGCGGCGTGAGCCCTGCGCCGATCTTCGCGTCGTATCGCGGGAACGCTTGCGCGATGCGGCTGGCGACTGCACGCACGTCGCGGTTCGCGCTCTCGATCGTCGCGCCATCCTTGAGCCGCGCGATGGCGTGTATCGCATGGTATCCGCGGTGCGTATCGCCGATCTCGAAGTCGCGCCAGACCGCCGGGTACCAAACGTCAGGGCTCGTCGGATACGTGAAATTTGGCGGCGCGATACCCACCACTTGGTAGGCGTTGCCGTCGAGCGTGATGCGTTGGCCGATGAGACGCGGATCGGCGCCGAAGTAGCGGCGCCACCCGCCGTCCGACAACACGACGACTTTCGCGGCGTTCGCGGCGTCTTCGCCCGGAGCGAAAGTGCGACCGTGTTGCGCTTCGATCCCGAGCAGCGAAAAGAACGATGCACCGACACGTGCCGCGCTGACGCGGACCGCGGGTGCCGACTCACGCGTGAGATTCATGCTCCGACCGCCGTCAACCGCAGCCATGCCGACGAAGCTGTGTGTCTGGTCGCGATAGTCGATCATGTCTTGCGGCGACACCGACATCGGCTGGCCCTTGGGATCGGTCGCCTGCACGAACACGAGTCGATCGGGTCTCGCGAACCCAAGCGGATTCAGGAGCACCCCGTTGACGATGCTGAACATCGCCGTCGTTGCTCCAATGGCGAGCGACAGCGTAGCAACCACGATGAGTGTGAAGCCCGGGGCGCGCGCGAGGTTGCGCGCGCCGTACCGGATGTCGTGTATTAGGAGTTCCATATGCCCGCGAGGCAAGAGACGCGTGGTGCAACGGACGAAGTGTGCCGCGCCGCTGTGAATCCAAAATCCATGTGTCGCAAGGGCTTGAGCTCCCGAGCGTCGATTGCGCAGCTTGTGCACATGTTCGTTCGTGGGACCACGCGTCCCAAAAACGCACGCTCAGGCGCCGACGCTGCGCGTTACTTCCATGACATGCTCTCTGGCATCTGAGGCAATCGTTTCTCGCGTCACTTCGCGACAGCTGGAAGCCGTCGCCGAGACGCGCGCATCGGTGCTCTCTTGGCCCAGTCGTCGGCGGGTCTTGTTGTGTCGTGCCTCACTCGGTCGGGCAATCGGCGACGCGGCATTTGGTGCCCTTCTCGGAATTCGTGGCGGCGAGTATGATGACGCGAGGTTCTGCTGACGCTCCGCGCCCTCACTGGTCCCAACTTGATCACAGAGGCCGATGCCTTGTATGTGGCGCTCTTAGCGATCGGACTGTCTATCGACTCACTCGTGCTATTGCCACGGTTTCTCCGCCGTTCCGAAGCTGAGCCGGTGCGAGCGCGCGTGTGGAGGGCAACAACGCGTATGCGTTCGACTTTGGCGGTGGCATCGAAACGATCGTCGTGAATGCGAGTGAACAACCGGGCCTCGGCGGGACGATGCTGTCGGTGAAGGCAGAAGGGCCAGACACCTGGATCGTCAGGCGCAAGAAAGGCGGCCGCTTGCTGCTCGACGCGACCTGGAAGCTCTCCAATGATGGCGGCACCCTCACAGACCATTACCGCGAGCTTGAGCCCGACAGTTCCACGCTCAGCGTGGATTACGTCTACCGGCGTGCTGGTAGAGGATCGGGCTTCGCCGCCGACTGGCGGAGCATCAAGGAGACGGTAAACTCGCCCTTTCTGCTGTAGGTGAAGCAGTTTCAGGGCGACGGCCTCACTTTCGTCGATCCCTTGGCGCACAAGACGAGAAGCTTGAAGTTTGACGGCTCGGATCGCCTTTCGAATGAAGGGACGGCGGCGCGCCAAGGCGTTTCTTCCTCGCTCCGGCGAGTGAACGACCGCACGGTGGTGATCACCAACAGACTAGACGCGAAGGTGGCGAATACGGAAGCGTTTGCGCTCTCACGCGATCTGAAGACTCTGACTATGACGGTGCGCATTGTCGGCCGCGACATGCCGGACGTGCTGACCTTCGAGCGGAAGTAAACGCTGCGAGAATCACTCGGCAATCGACTCGATGAGCTCCGCGGCGGAACGGATCACCAGAATCTCATCAAAGTCTCGCATGTCTTTCGTTACCTTGCCGATCGCAGACGCATCGGTGACCACCGCGCGGGCCGGATCGCTGGGGAAGAAGAACACTGCATCGCCTCGGCTCAGGACCGCGAACAAGCCGTCCCATAGCACGGCGTCGTCGCTCGGCCGGTGGACGCTGATGAAGACAATCGAGCCGTTCGGTCGCTTGGTGAGACTCAGAATGCAGTCACCCAGCGTCCACTCATCGCTGAAGCTGGGAGCCTCGGCTTCACGCAGATGGAAGAGCTCGCGGAGTTCCGCGGGCGGGACGCCGGGTTCAGCGACGGCAAGGTAGATGTCAAAACTCATAACGGTACCCGCTGCTGGTGTCGATCTGTGACATGGCGATGAACGCATAGGCAATGAAGCTTTCCGCCAGCATTTCACCCGTACGGGCGAGCGGCTGGCGCAATTGGATCCAGGATTGCTCGGGCGGCTGCAACGGTAGGCGCCCGCGTTGCTCTCACGACGGCGTGTAACGCGCGGGAAGATTCGAGCGACGAGACAGATGATGCGGTCCCTACTTGCCATGCGCCAGTCCGAGACCGCGCTGCCGCATCGTGTTGTAAAACGTGCGTGACTCTTCGGCTGCCTTGCGGCCGTTTGCCAGCACCTGGTAGTGCCGTTCGCGGAGGATTTGGACTTCGACAACCTGCTGTTCATACCACCCGGAGACGAACTGCGCGTCCTCGAGCGTGGCCATCATCTGGTAGAACGCGGGCCCGCTCTGGCGAACGCCGGCGGCCTTGAGACTCATCCGAAACTCGCGCCCGCGCGCCGCCCCGCGCAGGATCCCGGTTACCACGAGAAACTGGAGATGGGTAAGCTTGGGCAGCGCCATTGACGGTGATGTAACCTGGGGGCTTTGCCGCATGGTTCCGCATTCTCATACGCATCGTCGAGGTCACCGGCGCCATCTGCCTTCTGGTGCCGAAGCTCGCCATCTATGCGGCCTCCGCTCTCACGGCGGTAATGTGTGGCGCCCTGGCAACTCTCCTTCGGCATCCGGACGGGCCGCTCGGATGGGGCAAGACACCGCTCGCCTATGCGATTCTCCTCGTTACCATCGCCGCAGTCCTTCGGGCGTCCCGTCAGACATTTGACGACTAATTCGAACCCCGTGCCATGGTTCGCGCTTGTCGCTCCAGCTCTGCGACCCCAAACGCGACGCAGAAGGACGCGCGTTCCGCGCCCTCACTCCTCCCGCAACGCTGCGTTCGGATCGATCATCGTCGCTCGCCGCACCGGCGCGATCAATGCCAGCACCGCACCGCCCAACAACACCGCTACGGCGAGCACCACTGATGCGGGATCGCTCATCACACCGTTCAGTTGCCGCTCGAGCGACTTCATCGCGAGCACCGACACGGGCATCCCAATGATCACACCGAGTACCACCGGGCGCAGGCCATCGCTCAGGGCAAGTCGCGCCACGTCGGCGCGCTGCGCCCCGAGCGCCATTCGCACGCCGAACTCGCCGGCACGGCGAGCCATGCTGTAGCTCGTCACCCCGAACAGTCCGATCGCGGCGAGCAGAAGAGCGAGGCTTCCGAGCGCCGCCGCGAGTTGCGCCACCAAGGTCT
>JAICYT010000229.1 GCA_025934075.1 Gemmatimonadaceae bacterium | reverse complement strand
GAGGCCGATGTCACCGCCGACGCCGAGCTGCTCGCGGTCGCTATCGAAGTCATGCGCGGCTGCGGCTTGTCGTCGAGCGACGTGCGTGCCCGAGTGTCCGATCGTCGTCTGCTTCGCGCGATCCTCGCGACGTTCAACCTCTCGGAGTCGAATGTCGCCGGCGTATTCGGCGTCATCGACAAGCTCGATCGCCAGCCGCGCGACGTGTCGCGAGAAAAGCTGGCCGGATTCGGATTGAAGGCTGAGCACATCGACTCACTGCTTGACGTCATGGGCGAAGTGACTCTCGACGACATCGAACGAAAGTTTTCGTCGTCGCCTGAGATTGGATCGCTGCTCGTCGAGCTGAGGCGCTACTTCGCGTATCTCGAGGCACTTAATGTGCTCGACTGGGTCACGATCGACCTCAAGATCGTGCGTGGGCTCGCGTATTACACCGGTATTGTCTTCGAGTTGTTCGACGCGAAAGGCGAGCTCCGCGCGATTTGCGGCGGCGGTCGCTATGACACGCTGTTGCAATCACTCGGCGGCGTGGACCTGCCGGCGTTGGGATTTGGCATGGGCGACGTCGTGCTGGCGGAACTGCTACGCGACCGAGGGTTGCTGTCGCCACACATCGAAGGACCGCAAGTCTGGGTCGCAGCCGAAGGGTCGTCTGCACAATCGGACGTTCGGCGCGCGGCGACGGCGCTGCGCCAGCACGGCGTGAGCGTCGAATACGCGCTTCGCGCGCAACCGCTCATGAAGCAAGTGAAGGCCGCGAAGTCCGCCGGCGCGTCTTGGGTACTAACCCTGCACGACATCGAGCATGACGAGCAGCAGGCGGGAGCATCGTCGCGCCACACATGGAGTCCCGATCCGCCGCCGGACTGGGACCAGGTTCTTACGAGCGTTGGATTGTAAAGTCATTCGCTTCGCTCAGGATGACACAGGTTGTAGGATCGATTCTCTGTACTCTCGCACGACACATCAATGCCTGACGACAAGAAGCTCACGACTCGCGACGCTGACTTCAGCGCCTGGTACAACGAAGTAGTTCTCCGTGCGGAGCTCGCGGACTACTCGCCGGTGCGCGGCTGCATGGTCATTCGGCCGAACGGCTACGGAATCTGGGAGCGAATGCAGCGCGCGCTCGACGACATGTTCAAGGCGACCGGTCATCAGAATGCATATTTCCCGTTGCTGATTCCGGAAAGCTTTCTGCACAAGGAAGCCGCGCACGTCGAAGGGTTCGCGCCGGAAGTCGCGGTCGTCACGCATGGCGGCGGCAAGAAGCTCGATGAGCCGCTCGTCATTCGTCCGACGTCGGAGACGATCATCTACTCGATGTTCGCCAAGTGGGTGCAGAGCTATCGCGATCTACCGCTGCTCATGAACCAGTGGGCGAACGTTGTTCGTTGGGAGATGCGGACCCGTCTCTTCCTCCGGACGCTCGAGTTTCTCTGGCAGGAGGGACACACCGCGCACGCCACGCACGACGAAGCCGAAGAGGAGGCGCGGCGCATGCTCGGCGTGTACCGCGACTTCATGGAAGGTTGGATGGCAATGCCGGTGATCACCGGCCAGAAGACGGACGCCGAGCGATTCGCGGGTGCCGTTCGCACGTACGCGTGCGAAGCGATGATGCAGGACAACAAAGCCCTGCAAGCCGGCACGTCGCACATGCTCGGTCAGAATTTCGCCAAGGTGTTCGACCTCAAGTTCCAGGCGGAGCACGGCGGACAGGAATTCGCGTGGAACACGAGTTGGGGCGTGTCAACCCGCTTGATCGGTGGACTGGTGATGACGCACGGCGACGACAACGGGCTGCGCGTCCCACCCCTGCTCGCGCCCATCGAGCTCGTGATCGTGCCGATCTACAAGAGCGACGAAGAGCGAAGTCGGATGCTCGAGGCCGCGGAGCGTGTCACGCAGCGACTCACCGAATGGGAGCGGCGCGATCCAGGTCGTCTGCGCGTTCACGTCGACGCTCGCGAGGGAATCAAGCCTGGCGCAAAGTACTACGAGTGGGAGTTGCGCGGAGTTCCGGTCCGCATGGAGCTCGGACCGCGCGACCTCGAGAAGAACCAGGGCGTTCTCGTACGGCGCGACAGTCGCGAGAAGCGTCCGGTTTCGCTCGATACGGTTGGCGAAGATGTCGCCGAGCTGCTCATGCGGGTGCAGGAGGACATGCTCATTGCCGCACGTGAACGGCGCGAGCACAACAGCATTCGTCATCGCATCAGCTACGGCGATTTCCGCGAGCTGATGGATGGAAAGGGCGGCTTCGTTTACGCTGGCTGGTGTGGCAGTCCGGAGTGCGAAACGCAGATCAAGGACGAGACGAAAGCGACGATCCGCGTGTTGCCTGACGAAGAGTTCTTGTCGGCTGAGACGCCGTCGGAATGTCTCAAGTGCGGCAAGACCGGCGCGCCGATCGTCGAGGCGGTATGGGCCAAAGCGTACTGACGACAGGTTTTGCCCGCGTCGACGGGGTGATGCACTGCGAGGGCGTGTCCCTCGAGAGGATCGCGCATGACGTCGGTACTCCCGTGTACGTCTACAGCGCGGCGACGATTCGGGATCGGTACGAGCGGCTCGAGAAGATGCTCGTGTCGATCCCGCATCGCATTCATTACACACTGAAGGCGAACTCCAGTCGCGCGCTGCTCGAGCTTCTTCGCTCGCTTGGCGCGGGCGCCGACGTGGTCTCGGGCGGCGAGCTCCATCGGGCGTTGAATGCGGGGTTTGCGCCGGCAGACGTCATCTTCGGCGGCGTTGGCAAGACCGAGCGAGAGATCGCCGAGGCGCTCGACGCCGGCATTCTGTTTCTGAATGCTGAGAGCGAAGCGGAAGTCCGGATGATCGATCGTCTCGCCGCGGCGCGTGGAATCGTCGCCAATGTCTCGTTACGCGTGAATCCGGAGATCACGCTCGACGCGCCCCACGACTACATCAAGACCGGCGGACGCGGGCACAAATTCGGCATTCCATACGACGAGGTCGTCCACGTTGCCGAACTCTCGGCGAAGTTGGCGAACGTGAAGCTCGTCGGGCTCGACATGCATCTCGGCTCCCAGCTCTCGCGCATCGACCCATATCGGGAAGGGACAGAGCGATTGGCGTCGATTGTCGCCGAGCTGGCGCGACGTGGCATCCGCACCCTCGAGTACCTCGATATCGGTGGTGGTCTCGGTGTCCGATACGATACCGAAGAGCCACCCGACCTTCGCCGCTTTGCCTCGATCGTACTCCCGACTGTCGCGGAAACCGGGCTTATGCTCATCATGGAGCCCGGCCGTTTTGTCGTCGGCAACGCGGGAGCGCTCGTCTCGCAGGTGCTCTATCGGAAGCGCAGCGGCGGCAAAGAGTATGTTGTGGCCGATGCGGGAATGACGGAGCTGCTTCGTCCGTCGCACTACGGTGCATTCCACAACATCGTCGCCATGCGACAGCGCGGCGACGTGAGAACGGTCGATGTCGTTGGACCCGTATGCGAGAGCGGAGATTTTCTGGCGCTGAACCGCGACCTCGACGACGTGCAGCCCGGCGACTATATCGTGATCGGTGACGTCGGTGCCTACGGCTACGCTATGGCGTCGAACTACAACAGCCGACTCCGGCCGGCGGAAGTGCTGGTTGACGGCGAACGTTATGCAATCATCGCGGCGCGCGAAGAGTACGCGGATCTCACTCGACTCGAAGTCGCGCGACCGGACTGGATCGACGCAGGGGAGCTCTGATGCTGATCGGCCTGATCGCGGATACGCACGACCGTCTACCGGCGATCGCCGAGCTTGTTCGGCAGATGCAGGAAGCGGGCGTCGGGATGGTGCTGCATGCGGGCGACTACTGTTCGCCGTTCGCGCTTCGCGCCTTCGAGGAAGCGCAGCTATCACTCGCCGGCGTGTTCGGACGGAACGATGGCGATCCGCAAGGCCTCGTGACTCGCGCGCAATCGGCCTTCGGCACGGAATTGTTCGAGTCGCCGCACAGCTTCGAGCTCGGCGGTCGCCGCCTTCTGCTGGTCCACGACATCGGTGACGTGAACAAGCGATCCATCGCGTCGCACGAGATCGTCATTCACGGGTCCACGCACCAGCAAGAGATGAAGACGCGCGGCGACACGCTGATCGTCAATCCGGGCGAGGGCTGCGGCTGGCTGTATGGCACTCCGTCAGCGGCACTGATCGAGCTGGATAGCCGGGAAGTGCACTTCCTGACGCTGTCGAGCTCAGAATGGAAGTACTGAGAAGCAGATCGTTTTCTTGCCGAACCGGCACCAATGATGATTCTTTCATGCCCTGATAAGTGACGTCACGAATTCTCATCATAGATTATGGCTCGCAGTTCACGCAACTGATCGCGCGCCGCGTTCGCGAAGCGCGAGTCTACTCCGAGATCCATCCGCCAACCCGAGGCGCCGACTGGGTCCGGGAGTGGAGGCCAACCGGCATCATCCTGAGCGGCGGGCCCAACTCCGTGTATGACGACGGCGCACCGCTCGCCGATCCCGCGCTGCTCGACGTCGCTCCCATTCTGGCCATCTGTTACGGCATGCAGATCGTCGCCAAGGTGAGCGGGGGTGAAGTCGTCGGCGCTGGCCGTCGCGAATATGGCCGCGCCGAGTTGGTGGTCGAAGAAGAATGCGGATTGTTCGACGGATTCACGAAGCACGAGACGATGACCGTCTGGATGAGCCATGGCGATCACGTCGACGCGCCGCCCAAGGACTTCGTCGTCACCGCGTCGAGCAAGAGCGCTCCCATCGCCGCCATGCGGCATCGCGACCGCCCCATACACTGCGTTCAATTCCATCCCGAAGTTGCGCACACGCCGCGCGGCAGTGAGCTGATCTCCAACTTCCTATTCGAGATTTGCCACGCCGAGCCGAGTTGGACTCCCGGCGCGTTCGTCGACAGCGAAGTGGAAAAGATTCGCGCGCTCGTTGGCTCGTCGCGGGTGATTTGCGGGCTGTCCGGCGGCGTCGACTCATCGGTCGCGGCCGCGCTCGTGCACCGCGCGATCGGCGATCAACTCACCTGCGTGTTCGTCGACACGGGCCTATTGCGACTCCACGAGCGCGAGCAAGTCGAACGCACGTTCCGCGCGCACTTGGGCATCGAGCTCGTCACCGTCGATGCGTCGAAGCGATTCCTCGACGCGCTCGCCGGTATCGAAGAGCCTGAGAAGAAACGCACCGTCATCGGCCACACGTTCATCGACGTGTTCGAGGCTGCAACGAGCGGAGCCGGCAAGGACGCCGATTTCCTCGTGCAAGGAACGTTGTACCCTGACGTGATCGAATCATATTCGCCGCGCGGCGGTCCATCGGTCACGATCAAGACGCACCACAACGTCGGTGGCCTCAAGCCCGACATGAAATTCAAGCTCATCGAGCCACTGCGCGAGCTGTTCAAGGATGAAGTGCGGAACGTTGGACGCGAGCTTGGATTGCCCGAAGAGATGGTCGGCCGCCACCCATTTCCCGGACCCGGATTGGGTATTCGCGTGCTCGGCCCCGTCGACGAACCAGCGCTCGACGTCCTGCGTCGCGCCGACGCGATCTACCTCGACGAGATTCGGAACGCCGGATTGTACGACGAGATCTGGCAGGCGTTCGCCGTGCTGCTGCCCGTCCGGAGCGTCGGCGTCATGGGCGACTACCGCACCTATGAGAATGTCGTCGCGTTGCGCGCCGTCACGAGCACCGACGGCATGACCGCCGACTGGTATCCGTTTCCACACGACGTACTCGGCCGCATATCCAACCGCATCATCAACGAAGTGCGCGGCGTGAACCGAGTG
>JAICYT010000177.1 GCA_025934075.1 Gemmatimonadaceae bacterium | reverse complement strand
GTGAAGACGCCGGCGGAAGCGCGGCGACTCAATCGTCCGATCGCGTATATCCAAGCCAACATCCACGCCGGCGAAGTCGAAGGGAAAGAGGCGATGCAATCTCTTCTGCGCGATCTCCTGTTCGACAAAAAGAAGAATGTGCTCGACTCGATCGTGCTGATCGTTCAGCCGATCTACAACGCCGATGGCAACGAAAAATTTGGCCCGCAACAGCGCAATCGCGGCGCGCAAAACGGACCCGAGCTGGTCGGCACGCGACAGAACGCGTCAGGCTGGAATCTCAACCGCGACTACGTTGACGCCGATGCTCCCGAAACGCGCGGCGCGTTGGCAATGCTCAATGAATGGAATCCTGACCTCTTCATGGATCTCCACACGACCGACGGAAGCATTCACGGCTACGCCCTGACGTACTCGCCGCCGCTCACGCCGACCGCCGTCAACGTCGTTCCATACACCGCGAAGACGATGCTCCCGGCGATCCGCGAGCGCATGCGCACGCGGGAGGGATTCGAGGTCACCGACTACGGCGATTTCAGTCGCACGGGCGTCGCCCGAGGGCAGCGACGTGGTGCCGCACCGGGCGCGTCGCCGGATACTACAGCGGCCGGGCGCGGCCGTCGCGGCGGCGGATTCGCCGGCGGCCGCGGCCCATCGCTCGAGCAGATCATCGCCGACTCGATCCCGACCAGCGGCTGGGCGTTCTCGACGTACGAATCGCTCGCGCGGTACGGCACCAATTACTACGGCTTGCGCAATCGCATCGCGATTCTCAGCGAGGCGTTCTCGCACGATCCGTTCGCGCGGCGGGTCGCGTCGACGTACGATTTTGTGAGCGAGATTCTTTCCTACCTTGCCGAGCACAAGACCGAGATCATGAGCCTCGGCAAGCAGGGCGACGCGAAGGTGATTGCGTGGGGAAAGAATCCAGCATCGTCGCCGCAGCTCGCGCTCAAGTCGCGGATGGACACGACCCGCATCGAGGACGTTCGCGTCGAGGTGATCACGCCGTTGACGGACAGCAGCAAGCGCGAGCCGGGAATGGGAGCGCGTCAACGGACGGGGATCATCAAGCTCGTCAAAATGCCGGTGATGGCGAGCTTTACTCCAACGCTCACAAGCACGTTGCCGTACGCGTATGCGTTCGACGCGAAGGCCGCGCACGACATCTTGCCGATCCTGAAACTGCACGGCATCGTCGTCGAGCAGCTCGACGCGGGCGCAACCGGGTCCGTGCAATCGTTCCGTGTCGATAGCGTCATCGATCGCGGACGCTCGGAAACGTCGCGCATGCTCAAAGACGTCGACGGCGCGTGGAATGAGGCGGCGAGTCGCACACTGCCGACCGGAACCTACATCGTGCGCGCGGCGCAACCATACGGACTTCTCGCCTTCTACGTCCTCGAGCCGCAGAGCGAGGATGGGCTCGCGCAATGGAGTTTCTTCGACGACGTCCTTACGGCGCACAGCGACTTCCCAATTCTGCGCGTGACGAAGCCGATGACTGTCCGATCGCACCGCGTTCGCGACTGATGCTTCGCTCAACCCTGCTCTATTTGTCGAATCAGCCGCGGGTCTTCCGCTTCGTTCGCAACAATGGACTCGCGAAGAAGTTTGCGCGCCGCTTCGTCGCGGGTGAAACGCTCGACGATGCGCTCGCCGCCGTCCGGACACTGAACGCGCGCGGGATCACGGCATCGCTCGACCTGCTCGGTGAGAGTGTCACGAACGAGCGCGAAGCGCGCGCCGCCGAGTCGGCGTATCTCCGCATTCTTGATCGGATTCACGAAGAGCGACTCGACGCGAACGTGTCCGTCAAGCTCACCGCGATGGGTCTCGACATCTCTGAAGAGCTGTGCGTTGCCATCATGCAGGATGTCCTCGGTCGGGCGCAGGCGTACAGGACGTTCGTGCGGCTCGACATGGAGGCCAGCGCGTACACGGAGCGCACGCTGCAGTTGTTCGAGGAGCGGCTGTATCCGACCTACAAGGACCACGTGGGCATCGTCCTGCAGAGCTATTTGTATCGCACGTGGTCCGACGTCGAACGAGCAGTCAAGCTGCAGTGCCGTGTGCGCCTGTGTAAAGGCGCGTACAAGGAACCAGCGGCAGTCGCCTATCCCGAGAAGCGCGAGGTCGACGCCAACTACATCAAATGCATGCACGCGTTGCTCGAGGAAGGAAACTATCCGGGCATCGCCACGCACGATCCCGCAATCATTGCCGAGGCGAAGCGCTTCGTCGCGGATAAGGGAATCGACCGATCGCGTTTCGAGTTTCAGATGCTGTACGGAATTCGGCGCGACATGCAGGAACAGCTCGTGCGCGAAGGATATCGAATGCGCGTCTACGTTCCCTTCGGCACGCAGTGGTATCCATACTTGATGCGACGGCTCGCCGAGCGACCGGCCAACGTCGCATTCATTACGGGCAACGTCATGCGCGAAATGGTTACGCGGAAGAAAGCGTGAAGCCGCACGCGCACTATCGTCCGCCGGATCACTCGAAGGGTGACGAGTCGACGATTGGCGGGTACATGGCTGTGCACGACCGGCCCGCCGCGTTCGAGGGCAGTGACGGGTTCTCGTACAGCGTGGAGATCATCGCAGAAGAGACGGGAGATTCCGCGGGGCCGTGGCAGGCGTTCTTCCTCTTCGTCAAGTGGGCCCGCCTCGGGGCGCAGAATCCGGAGGGACATCTCGAGAGTGATTACCTCGCGAGCGGGCAGAGTGAATCGGTCGCACGTGCTCGGCTCGGCGAGCTGCCTCTCGATGCCGTGAAAACCGTTCTCGACCAGCTGATCGCCGAACGTGCCGGCGGAATTTCCAAACGGCGTTGGTGGGATGCCATGCGCGACGAGAGCGGCGACACGTGACCGAGGCTAGTATCGTTCGCGGGGTCGTGCTCAGCGGGACCGGAGGCATCTGGCAGGTTCGTACCGAGGACGGCGATACGGTCGAGGCCTCGCTGCGCGGTCGATTAAAGAAGTCGAATAGCGGGCGGCGCGCTGATGGAACGCTGCGCCGCGACACGGTCAGTGCCGCAGCGCAAACGCTCAAGCTGGCCGTCGGCGACGACGTCAATCTCGAGCGCATCGACCGGGCAGGCGATTGGGCGATCGCCGAGATCCTGCCTCGACGGTCCAAGCTCGCGCGTCGATCTCCCGGCGGAGGACACGGCGAACGCATCCTCGCGGCGAACGTCGATCAAGTCGTCGTGATGTTCGCTGGCGCGAAGCCCGATCCGCATCCGCGCATGATGGATCGCTTCCTCGTCATCGCCGAGGCGAACGACATTGGCGCGCGCATCATCATCAACAAAGTCGAATTGGTCGGTGAGTCCGCGGCACGAGAGCGGTTCGACGTGTACGAGCGCGCGGGCTATCCGGTCCACTACACCAGTGTGAAGGCGGCGATCGGTCTCGAGTCTGTGCGAGCGACGCTTCGCGGACGCCGCTCCGCGGTTACCGGACCGTCCGGCGTCGGAAAGTCGTCTCTGCTCAACGCGTTGTTCCCGGGTGCCGATCTCCGCGTCGGCGCGATTAGCGAATCCGTCAACAAGGGGCGACACACGACAGTCGGTGCGCTGATGCTTCCCCTTCCCGGCGCCGATGGCGGCTACGTCATCGATACACCTGGTCTGCGCGAGGTGGGACTCTGGGCACTTCCCCCCGAGGAGCTCGATCGCTGTTTTCCCGAGATGCGTCCGCTGCTCGGGAAATGTCGATTCGGCGATTGTCGTCACATCGGCGAGCCCGATTGCGCAGTGCGAGAGTCGATTCACACCGGCGCGGTCAGCACCGAGCGATACCAGAGCTACGTCCAGCTCCTCGAGGAGCTCGAGGGCGCGCCCTGAACGTGCTCGAATAGACTCGTCCGCCCGACGAGCTACTCGCGTCTACCAGGAACCGCGCTCGCCGGCCATCTCGATCACTTTGCTGAGCCGATCCGCGGCGTGGCGCCAGTTGACTTGAATGGCCAGCTCCGCGTCATCCGCCCGACCTTCATCAACCGCCGCAACGATGATGTCATGCTCATACACTGACGTACGGATGTCTCCCGTCAGCATGCTGATGTACATTCGGATGTAGCGTTCAGCTTGCGGTTTGACCGCGTCGTGCAGGGCGAGAAGGCGTGGTCCCGCGCTCGCCTCCACTAGACGACGATGGAAGCGCTCGTCGACATCGTACAAGCTGCTGTGATCGATCGGAATGGTCTTGCCCGCGCGGTAAAATTCCGCGTTGAGCGCCTTGAGATCGCGCACGAGGTTTCGACGATCCGCCTGCGACTGCAACGCTGCGCCGCGCGCACCCATTCCCTCGAGCGCTCCGACGATGTTGAGCAATTCATAAACATCATCGCGCGTGAGTGGCGCAACGGTGAGGCGCGATTGCTGTGCCCCCGGCGATCCGATGACGTAACCTTCTTGTTGGAGTCGCTGCAGGGCTTCGCGAACCGGAGTTCGACTGACGCCCAGTCGCGTGGCAATCTCGGTTTCGACGATCCGACTACCGGGCGCGAGCAATCCTTGCACGATGAGATCGCGCAGCCGGGCGTACACCTGCTCCGGTCGCGACCCGTGGGGCGCATCGGCCGCGCTTCCAAGGGGAAGTTCAGCGGTGCCACTATCGCCTGTCGCGGCGGCGCGAGAGACATGTTTTCGAGGTGATGTCATGACGAGGGCAATATACTGATTTCCGCTCGCGATTGCGGGAACGTCTGCGAGCGCCTGTTGCTCGGCGACGCGGTGTGGACCACATTGGGGCTCGATGACGACTCGAACTCGGCACGACCTACCAACATGAGTTGGGCTCTCAACGAGTTTTTCGCGGCGGTGGAAGACGAGTTCGGCGTCCCAGCCGGCGGCGAGGAGTTCCTCGAAACGCCCGGCGCGGTGATCGACTTCATTGTCGACAGTACCACTCCGGCCGATGGCATGGACGAGGAGCAGCATCGGGAACACGTCGCCGGCGTACTCGGGGAGATCATGGCCCGGACGCTCGGCGTGACGCGATACAATGAAGATTCGCGCTTCATTCAGGACCTGCACGTTCGATGACCGCGCGGCGCATCCTCCTCGCCGACGCCGACGCGTTCTTTGTGGCCGTGGCACGAATGGTCGACCCGGGCGGCGCAGGCAAAGCGCCGCTCCTCATCGTCGGCGGCACTCGTGAGAGCCGTGGTGTCGTATGCTCGGCGTCATACGAGGCGCGCAAGTTCGGCGTGCGCTCGGCGATGCCGATCTCGCGCGCGCTTCGCTTGTGCCCGAACGCGATGTGCGTGCCCGTCCCACGTCGAGCGTGCAGCGAGAAGAGCCGACAGATCCGCGCTGTGCTCGAACGGTTCTCGCCCGTCGTCGAAGGCGCCAGCGTCGACGAGTGGTATCTCGACCTCGGCGGCACCGAAGATCTGTATGCCCACGAACCACTCGCCGCCACCGCGACTCGCATGCGCGAGAGCGTGATCGCGGACACGAGTCTTTCCGTTTCCATCGGCGGCGGTACGACGAAGCTCGTCGCCAAGCTTGCCGTAGAGCGAGCGAAGCCGAAGCCGGGCAGCGGTGCGACCGGCGTGCACATCGTCGCACCCGGCGAGGAGGAACGCTTTCTCGCGACGTTCGAGTTAGCCGACATCCCGATGATCGGTCCGCGTTTTCAAGAACGCCTTGCGCGACTCGGCATGCGGAAGGTGACCGACGTTCTGCAATACGACGCGGCGACCCTGGCGCAGTGGTTGGGTGAACGTGAGGCGGAGTGGCTTTATGCGCGCGTCCGTGGCATCGACGCGAGCGAAGTGGCAGCCGACGTTGGCGAGGCGAAGAGCATCCGTCGCGACGAGACGTTCCCCACCGACATCAATGACGACGACGAGTTGGCTCGCGAGTTATTGGCTCTCGTCACCCGGGCCGCCGCCGATCTTCGCGGCGATGGCCTGACGGTGCGCACGATCACGGTTCGGATTCGGGATCGCGACTTCAAGACTCGGCAAGCGAGCCGCACACTGGATGCGCCCGTGATCTCTGATCGGGTGATTCTCGAGGTTTCTCGACATCTGTTATCGAGGCTTCGACAAGCGCGGCGGGTGCCCGCTCGACTGTTGGGCGTGGGCTTGTCATCGCTTGCCGTCGATGCGACCGCCGACCAGCTGACGCTTTTTCAGCGTCGCGACTCCGAGGTTTCCGAGACGGATCGTGATCGAGTTATCGCGCGAACCATCGATCGGGTCAGGGCAAAGTTCGGAGAGAAGGGAATTTTTCCGGCGGGTTTAGCCGATTGACTGCTGGCCGCTAGTCTAGGTGCCGCGGTTGCTCCGCCACACGCGCCCTTTGCGCGATGCGATCTCTTCCATCGTTCGGCCACTCGCGACAGACGTCATTGCCTCCTCGACGACGTCGTAGTCAGGATCGGCGAGTTCGTCGCGATGCTTGATCAGCAACCATTGCGCGCGTCCACCTTCGCGGCGCATCCGCACCAACACCCAACCGCCCTTCATTCGCTTGCCGTGCATTACGATCTTGAGATCGCCGCGCTCGTAGCCATCGCGCAGCGCGTCGGCCCCGCCGCCGCCTTCGGGCTCGTACGTTCCGCGGTCCCATAGCATCACGGTACCACCGCCGTACTCGCCCTTCGGGATCGTGCCTTCGAACGTGTTGTATTCGATCGGGTGATCCTCGACTTCCATCGCGAGGCGGCGAACGCTCGGATCGTAGCTCGGGCCTTTGGGAACCGCCCAACTCTTCATGACGCCGTCGAGCTCCAACCGAAAATCGAAATGCAGATGGCTCGCCGCGTGTTTCTGAATCACGAACCTCAACCCGCGCGCCGATCGACGACGCGTCGCCTTTCCCTCGGGTTCGGCTGTCTTGGTGAAGTCTCGCTTCCGCTTGTATTCGGCAAGCGGCTTCGACTTGGACGACGGTCGTTTTCGCGTGGCCATGACCCAACGACGGCGCAAACCGCATGCCCTCAATGCAGCCTCACGCAGCCTTGTTCTGACTAATTGTGATCATCGCGACGCCGGCGAGAATGATTGCCGCCGCGGCGAGAGTTCTCGTCGTCACCGGCTCGCCGGCGATCGCCCATCCAAGAAATACCGCAACGACTGGATTGACGTACGCGTATGTCGACGCTTTCGCGGGACTCACCGCTCGCAGCAAATAGACGTACGCCGTGAACCCAATCAGCGACCCGAACGTGACGAGATACAACCAGCCCATCCACGACGCAAAAGAGATGTGGCTGAGCTGAAGTGCCGCGGGCTCGCCGTCGAAGATGCCGAACAGCAAGAGGACTGCGCTGCCAGTGATCATTTGCAATCCTGTCGACATCACCGCCGACGTCGGACGCGCACCGTAACGGTTGTAGATCGAGCCGGCAGCCCATGCGAGTGATGCAACGACCAGTACGATTGCAGCGAGTCGGTCGACGTCACCCTGCCCGATGAGAGTTCGCGGGCCAATGAGCACGATCAATCCGATGATCCCAACGACAACGCCCCCGATCACGCTCGCGCGCGGCTGATCTCCGTGCGGTCGCAGCCAATCGACGACCACCATCCACAGGGGAACGATCGCCACGAGTAACGCGGCCAAGCCCGAAGGGACGCGCTGCTCGGCCCAGGCGACGGCGCCGTTTCCGAGGCACAACAACAAGACACCGGTCACGAATGCCGCGCGCCACTCGGATTTCGTCGGCTTCGGCTCGCCGCGCCATCGGGACCAAGCGTAAAGGACGATGCCGGATACGAAGAAACGCATTCCGACCATGATGAATGGAGGAATGGTCGCGACTGCGTAACGGATCGCGAGATACGTCGATCCCCACACGATATAGACAGCCACGAACGCGGCGATCACGCGCGATCGGGAATACACCTGCGGTCGCGCGGACGCCTCGGCGCTTGTCATTGCACCAAACTTCCGTCTCCCCGTACCCCTCCGTCAATCGCCTTCGATCAATCGTCTCAATTCTTCGACGTCGTAAGGTCGGCTGACAAGCGCCGCACTCTCGAGGCCAGCGGGGGCGCCGCGGTGTTCATTGGTGGCGACGGAAAGAACAAAACGAGCCTGCTCACAGCCTGCAGTCTTGCGCAACAGATTGGCGACGACGACTCCATCCGGGTTAACGAGCCGCGCGCTGCAGACGACAGCATCGAACGTGGTTTGCGTCGCGAGACGCACGGCGAGATCCCCGCTTCCCGCGCTGATCACCGCATGGCCGCGCGACGTGAGAAACCGCTCGACGAAGCCGAGGTCTGACGCGCCGGGATCAACGATGAGAACGTCCAGTGGTCGGGATGCTTGACCGGTCGACTCGGGCGTCGGGGCGGACGTCGAGGCCTCGGTCCCAACCGGGAGACGTACGATGAAACGCGCCCC
>JAICYT010000134.1 GCA_025934075.1 Gemmatimonadaceae bacterium | reverse complement strand
AGTGATCGTTGGGCCACCGAACGTCGCGACGCCATTCCGTCCACCGACGCGGACGACCGTGCGGTCGACAGCGAACTCGCGCGAGGCGAGCTTGTACGGCTTGAGGATCGGCGTGACCGACTAGACGCACGGGAGGGAGCGAAGCGGCAACTCGTCGAGCAACGACTCGTCGCCGATACAGCCGATGATCGTGCGATGCTCGCCGCGGGAAAGATGCGTGCGCATGCCGACCGACTCGATGCGTTCGCGGATGTGGTCGATCTCGGCGTCGGACACGTTTGGACGGGTGATGATGATCATTGGAGGAAACGAAGGGGACAAACAAAAAACGACCCGTGGAGTCCACGGATCGTTGCGTTGTTCGCGGTTTGTGCCGGTGCTACCGCGTACGACTCCAACGGCCCGTGTTCGGGGTCGTAAAGTAGTAGTAATAGCGGTAGCTGGCGGCGCGACTCATGGTGCACATGCTAGGGCACGGGCCGAAAGCTGTCAAGTCGGAATCACGGCAGCGACCGCGATTGACAATTGACAAGCAGCCGATCGGCCCAGCATTGTTGCTTCCCCATTCAGAGAGTGGCATCATGGCCGCTATGCTCCACGATCCCGCCGTGCGCCAGTCGCTCCGAGCACGGGTCCAAAGCCTCCGTCCGGATGCGACGCGAAAATGGGGCAAGATGACGGTCGATCAGATGTTGTGGCACGTGAACCAGGCGCTCACGCAAGCAGTCGGACAGATCCCCGTGCAACCGGTAAAGGTGCCGTTGCCCAAGCCGATGCTGAAGTTCATGGTGCTCAACCTTCCTTGGATGAAAGGCGCGCCGACTGCACCGGAGTTCGTCGCCGACATGCAGCGCTGCGAGTTCGAGGCTGAACGCGATCGGTGTCTGAAGCTCATCGACGCATTCGCCGCCAAGCGCATCGACGAGGCGGGATGGCCGATCGCGAGCACACTCGGCAGGATGAGCGGACAGGATTGGAGTCGGCTGGAAGCCAAGCACCTCGATCACCACCTCAAGCAGTTCAGCTCCTGATCCGGCCGCCGCGAAACGCTATCGCTCTGGAGCGTCCGCCATCTCCTGCTTGTTCGCAAAGTCGTATAGCGTGACGCGACGCAAGTGATAGTATGCCGTCCAATAACTGCGGAGCGCTTGGACGTACGCGAGCACCGCGGCGTCCTTCTCGTTCTGCGCGGTGTATAGGTCGGTGTTGGTGATCTTGCCGATGATGTAACGATTGCGCGCCACCTCGAACTGCTTTTCGGCCACCGTGTCAGCTTTGGCCGAGATGAGCACATTGCGTTGCGCTTGCTGGAGCTGCAGCGCCGAGAAGCGTGCGTCTTCGACGAGCGCATCGCGTCGCACTTTATTGTTCGACGCCACGCGCTGCTCATCGGCCTTCGCGCCCTCGACGTCGGCGCGGCCGGCGCCCCATTGCAACATTGGCATGTTGACGCCGACCGTCAGCGTCTGCTTCCCAAGCGGGCTTTGGTATGCGTCGCTGAACACTGGTGCTGTTTGATTGAACCCAGCGCTCGCGACGATGCTGGCATTGAAGCGATTGTTCAATCGCGCCGTGGTCGTGTTTCGTTTCGTCACGACGTCGTCCAGCGCGCTTTGCTCCATCGTGCTCGAATTCTTGAGTGCCTCTTTCACCGCGAGCTCAGGGTCGGCATCGATGGTCGGAATGGAGTCAGGCGTCACGATCGCGATTGGCTGACCGTCGGGATATGAGATCAACCGCCGGAGCGCTGCCTCCGCACGATCGCGCGCCAAACGAGCGTCGTCAACGGCGGCACGCGCCCGAAGCAACGCAAGCTCACTCTTGAGTAGATCGTTTTCGCCGATCTTGCCGACCTCGAACCTCCCCTTGTTCAGCGTGTAGAGCGTGTCGTTGATCACGGCGTTGGCCGTCGCGTTGGCAAGCGTCATTTGCTGCGCGTACAGGTTGAAGAACGCGTCGGCGGTGTTGCCCGCCACGTCCTCTCGCGCCTCGAGATACCCGCGTTCAGCCACGCTAGCCGACAGGAACTGAACACGTTCGTCCCAGACCACGGTGCGTGGTCTGAACAGATCCTGCTGCAGCGTGACGACGACCGGCGACGTCTGCCAGAACTTCGTGTTTTGCGTCCCATATTGATCGAAGCGCGTCAATTGCGAGCCGATCGAGATCAAACCGCCCGTGAGCGGAATGCGCTGGTCGAACCCAAGCTGCATCGACGACGTGTTGTGCGACTGGCCGAGGAACTGGATCGATCCGTCGGGCTGCGGCACTTGGTTGATGCCGTGATCGAGGTTCGCGACGTTGCCACGCATGAAGAGTTGCGGCAGCAGTCGCGCGTTGAATGCGCGATCGCGCCAACGAGCGGCGTCGCGTTCACTCCGCGCGATCTGCGCGGCTGGTCCCTGACGCTGCGCCATGCTGATGGCGTCTTGCAGCGTGAGTGTTTGCGCACCCTGCGCACTCTGCGCGCGAACCGACAGCGGCACGAGGAGAACGACGAGGACGAGTCGCAGCGGGGACATAGGAGGCTTCACGTTGGTGTTGGCCTAGGCACAGCGCGGCAATCGCCAACGATCGCGCGCTTCCTACTTCATTCGTAGCGGAGACAGACGATCGGATCTTGCTTCGCCGCTTTGCTCGCGGGCATGATACCGAACACCAATCCGACCGCGACGGACACTCCAAACGCGACCAGAACGGACATCGGCGACACGATGGTATGAATCTTCGAGATTCGTTCGATGCTGTAGCTCAGAATTCCACCGACCAGGATTCCCGCGATGCCGCCGGCGAGGCTGATCATGACGGCTTCGCTCAGGAATTGCGCGCCGATGTCCTTCTGCGTTGCGCCGACGGCGCGTCTCACACCGATTTCTTTGATGCGCTCGAGAATCGAGGCGAGCATGATGTTCATGATGCCGATGCCGCCGACGACGAGCGAGATCGACGCAATGGCGCCGAGCACCATGTTGAAGATCGTCTTGGTGTGCTGCTCCTGTTGAAGCAGCAGCTCCGGTACGCTGATCTCGAAATCGGTAATGTCGTTGTGTCGACGTTGCAGCATGCGACGCATGACGTCGGCGACCGCCGTGACCGCCGACGACTTGTCGACCTGCACGATCACTTTGTCGAGCTGATTGTAGTTCCGTTTCTCGGCGCGCTCGTCGTCTGTCTCCGACGAGTCGGTCGAGTTGAACGCTCGCGCGGCGATCTCCATTTCCTGCTGCGTCACCTCGGCGCGATTCCGATAACGCAGCAACATGGTGGGGAGCGGAACATAGACGTCCATGTTCGCGTCGCGAATGCCAAGCCGCTGCGCGGTTTCGGCGGACACTTGGCGATCCTCGAGCACGCCGATCACGGTGAGATGCTGATTGCCCACCTTGATGGTGTGGCCGATCGGCTCTTCGGTGGTGAAGAAGCGCGACTTCACGCCTTGTCCGATGATTGCGACCGGTCCGGCTGACGCGAAGTGCGTCGCACTGAATCGCCCTCCCTGCGCGAGGCGCAGGTTCATCACGCCGAAGTAGCTCGAGTCGACACCCACGATCTTGCCCGAACGGTGGTGTCCCTCGCGCGTGATCACGCTGTTGACGACAACCTCGCTGCTCGTCGCCGACACGTCGGGGATCGTCGACTTGATGGCTTGAGCGTCGAGATAGGTGAGGCCGGGCGTGAACTTCTTCGACTGTTTCTTCGAGTCATCTTTGTCGACCTTCCCTTCCGTCTGCTCCACGATCGGCGTGACGACGATGTTGTTCGCGCCGAGCAGGCGCATTTGCTGGAGGATCTCCTGCTCCGCGCCGTTGCCAATGGCGAGCATGGCGATAACCGACGCGACGCCGAAGAGGATGCCCAACGACGTCAGCGCCGCCCGCAGCTTGTTGTGCGCAACCGCCTCGGCCGCGGTGCGGCCGCTGAAGATCGTGTGAGCGAGCAGCGCTCGCGCGCGTGAGGAACTCGACGCGCCCGCTTCGACGACCGCCGCGGTCACAAGTCAGCCTTTCGGCTTCGTGCCCGTTGGACTCGCTGGCGCGGCAGGCGTCTTCGCCGCCGGAAGCGCCACGCTTTTCGCGGTGTCGCCCGATGTCGGAGCCGAGATCGGTTTCAGACCTGGAATCGCGATGGTCTTGATACCCGTCTTGTCCGTCGGAACTGAGAGCAAGACATGATCATCTTTGGTCAGACCGCGCCGAACGATGATCTCGTTGTCGTTCATCGTACCTGTCTCGATCATCTGCTTTACGATGTGGCTCCCGTCCTTCTTGTAGGCGTAGGCGTATCCGCCTTCATTGACCAACGCCTCGAGCGGGATCGATAGCACGTTGGGGATCGACGCGGTCTCGATCGCATTTGCGGTCGTCATCCCGGGGCGCAGCGTGGTGTCGGCCTGCATGACATCAATTTTGACTTCGAATACCTTCGAATCCTGATTGGGCTTTTGCTCCCCGACGTTCGCGACGTGCGTCACCGTGCCCTCGAGCTTTTTCGAGGCGTCGGCATCGAGCGAGATCTGCACTTTCTGCCCGGCCGCAATCTTTCGCACGTCGACCTCGTTGACGTACGTGTCGGACTCCATGTGCAGCAGATCCGGCAGCGTGGCGACCGTCGGATCCCACGGACTCCACTGCGAGCCTACGCCCTTTTTCTTTCCATTCCATTCGCGAACGTAGATGACCATCCCAGGACCAGGCGCTTTGACGGTAAAGCTGCCCATGACGTCCTGAATGTTCTTCAGCTGATTCTGTTGACGTCCCAGGTCGGCGCCGACCGACGACATCTTGGCGACCGCCTGTTTTGTCTTCGTGTCCAGATTGCGCTTCGACTGATCGAGTGCGCGCTGCGCCTTTTCGTAGTCGATTTCCGCTTGACGCTTGATCGTCGGCGCTTCGTACTTTGCCTGCTCCTTGAGGAGCTTCTTTTCCTCGAGCGTATACTCGGCCGTTCGAACGTCTTCGCGCGACTGCGCGAGGTTGAGCGCGGAGTCGAGCTGCGCTGTGGTAAAGTCGGCTTGCGCCTTTTGCAGATTGAGCGTCACATCATTGAGACGCGTCGCAAGCGGCCCTCGATCCAACTCGGCGATGACGTCGCCTTCTTTGACGACCGAGCCTTCAGGAACGATCGACGAAATCTTGGTCTGGTAGACGTTGACCGACATCGCCTGCGCCGGTCCCGAGACTTGGACGAACTTACTCGCGCGCAATTCGCCTGTGGTGGTGACGAGAACCTTGAAATTGCCCTGCTTCACTGGCGCGGAGAGCAATGCTTCGGCCGCTGATGCCGTGGATGGCCACTTGTACCACGCGATGGGACCGCCGATGACGAGAGCGGCGATCAAAAGGGGAAGCCAACGCTTGCGCAGCTGTTGCATCGCGACGTCCTCGAGCAGGTTTGGGTTGCACACACCCACGGACGAACGGAACAACTCGCATCACCTTAGTAGTGACACAAGCAGACTGCAATGCGAAATCGGTTAAGAAATGATGAACATCGACCGGCCGCCGCGAACGGGCGTAAACGGGGCTTCGGTGTTTGACACTACGAGTCGATGAACCGTTTGTTTTGAGGAGGAAAGGATTCCGGCTGTGACCGGTTCTCCAGCGACCGTGTGGGTCGGGCGATAACTACTCGTAGCGCAACGAGTCGATCGGGTCGAGCGAGGCCGCACGACGCGCCGGCCAGACACCGAACGCGACCCCGACCAGCGCGGAGAATCCAAACGCGAGAATGATCGAGGAAGGTGCGACGGCGGTGTTCCAGTGCAACGTCGCGCGAAAGAGAACCGCACTGCCTGCCCCCAGGCATACTCCGATGAATCCACCGAGCACCGACAGCACGATCGACTCGATGAGGAACTGCAGCAGAATGTTCTTGCGCGTCGCGCCGAGTGCCTTTCGGACGCCGATCTCGCGGGTCCGCTCGGTAACGGAGACGAGCATGATGTTCATGATGCCGATTCCGCCAACGACGAGGCTCACGGTCGCGATCCCGGCCAGCAGCAGCGTGAACGCCTGAGTCGTAGCCGCGAAGGTGTTGAGGAAGTCTGCCTGATTGCGGATCTGAAAGTCGGCCGCGCTGCCTGGCGGAAGGCGGTGCGACCGGCGCAGGATGCGATCGATGTCCACCATGGTCCGTGTGATCAACGACTCCGACGGCGCCAGCACACCAATCGTCCGTAAATCCTTGGTCGTGAAGACACGGAAACGCGCCGTACTCAATGGAATCAGCACCTCGTCGTCGGGGTCGCCAAAGCCGCCGCTTCCTTTCGTCGCCAACGTGCCGATGACTTGAAACGGAGATTGATTGATTCGGATCTCTTGTCCGACGATCTCGTTTCCTACGCCGAGATCCTGAAGCACGGTCTGCCCGAGGACCGCCACGCGCCGACGTCCATCGTCGTCGGCCGCAGTGAACATCTTCCCAGCAGCGAGCGAGTACTTTCGAACGTCGAGATAGTTTGGCGTGGTGCCAAGGACCGTCGTATTCGTATTGGCATTTCGGAATTGTACCTGCAGCGATCGACTCATTTCGGGCTCGACCGCCGCGATCCACTTGCCGTCGCGTGCAAGTGCGTCCGCGTCGTCGACCGTGAGGCGTGCACGATCGGTCGCCGATGCAACACCGCCCGTCTGCACCTGGCCAGGGTTGATCGTGAGTAGAGTCGTGCCGAGCGCGGAGATCCGTGCATTGACGGAGTTCTGCGCTCCTCGGCCAAGCGCAACCATGGCGATCACCGCGCCGACGCCAATCACGATGCCAAGCATCGTGAGCAGCGACCGCAGCTTGTTGACGCGCAGCGCGTTGATCGCGACCGAGATGGTCTCTTTGATGAGCATTTACTGGCCGCCTTCAGCCACCGCGCTTGGCACCGCGGCTGCCCCCTCCGCGAGCGCCGCCGCCACCGATTCCAGGAAGTCCGCCGCGGCTCTGGATTCTGCTCAGCGACGAGTCGCGCGATGCCTGCACGCGGATCTCGGATACGAGCGCGACCTTGTCGCCCTGCTGCAACCCGGAGAGGACTTCGGTGACGTCATACGTGCCAATGCCGAGAACTACGCGGCGCGGCACCCACTTCCCATTTTGAAGCACGAGAACGACGGCTGGGTGCGGTTCCGAACCAGCGACCCCGCCGCTGACCGTGTTCGTGTCGGACACGCCCGCGATTGCGCCGCCAGCGCTGTCGACGTGCGGAGGGCTCGTCGCAGCGCCGGCTGCACCTCCCTTTGTGCCGCGCGCTCCGCCGGCACCTCTGCCTCTTCCTGCGCGGCCCGAGCCCCCGAACCCGCCACCACTGCGGGTCGCGGTAAGTTGAGCGACGGAATCCGCGTTGACGCCAAGCGCAACCGCGGCCTGCATGAGATCCTGCGGCGTGCCGATCGCGTCGTTCGGAATGACCAGCGCGTCTGCGCGCTGCTCGACGAGAATCGAGACGTCGCTGTTCATTCCCGGCTTGAGCAGTTGCGACGTGTTGTCGAGACGAATGATGACCGGGAACATCGTGACGCTTTGAATCGTCACGGCCTGTGACGACACTTTGTCGACCACTCCGTGGAACACCTTCGTCGGGTATGCGTCGACGGTGATCGATGTCGTTTCGCCAGGGTGCACTTTGCCGATGTCGCTTTCCGTGACGAGCGCGCTGTCGACGATGTTCTGCAAGTTCGCGAGCGTCACGAGCGTGGTTCCGCCGCTCACACTGTTCGTGGCTGATGCGATGACTTGGCCCGGTGCGACCTGCCGGTCGAGAATCGTGCCGGCTTCGGGCGCGCGAATTGTAACGTCGGCAAGCTGAATGCGCGCGACCTCGAGGTTCGTTTGCGCCGTGGCGAGCTGCGACTGTGCATTGGCGTAGCCGAGAACGGCCTGCTCATGCTCCGGCGCCGTCATCGCGCGCTCTTTGTACAGCTGCTCCGCACGGTCGAGTTGCGCTCGGCTGACGTCGACGTTTGCCTTGGCGGCGCGAACCGCGGCGACGGCCTGATTGTAGCGGCTCTGCGGATCCCGCGGATCGATCTGCGCAATGAGATCTCCGGCTTTCACCTGGCTTCCCATCTGCACGGGCATCTTGATGATCTGCCCCGACGCCTTGGACTTGACCAGCACGACCTCTGCCGGCTCGACGGTTCCCGTTGCCGATACGGTGATGACCATCGGCTGACGCGCAACCACCGCGGTGTCCATGAAGATCGTCGGCGCGGCCGCGCGATGGCATGCGCCGGCAATCGACATCGCGGCGATGGCGAGCGACGTCACGATGGTGCCGGTCAACGAGAGCGAGCGTGATCTCACAGCGGTCTCCCAATGATTGCTTCGATCTGCGCCCGCGCGATGCGATAGTCGTAGCGAGCCTGAATCAGTCCGCTCTGCGCTTGCGTGAGCTCGTTCTGCGACGTCAGCACGTCGACGATCGTGGCCTCGTGCAGGCGATAGCGGTCGAGCTGCACGCGAAGATCTTCTTCCGCGGCACGAATCGATTCGGTCTGCTCGGTGATGCGGTTGCGCGCAAGCTGAAGCGCGCCGAGCGCCTGGGAGAGACTTTGGCGTGCGGCGAGTCGAGCGTCGCGCGTGCTGGCTCCGGCATTCGACGCCGCGATCTGCGCGCGTTCGAGCGCGGCCTCGCGTTGGAATTGATCGAGAAGGGGAAGGCTGAGCGAAAGACTGAAACGATTTCCGTACGTGTACGGATCGCCGAGTCCGAGGTACGCGTTCTGACCGTTCCCGGTGAACGAATAGTTGGCATCGAGCTGCGGCAGGAACGCCGCGCGGGCCGCGTGTTGCTGCTCGATCGACGCGCGCTGCGTCGCCGTCGCCTGTTGCACAGTCGGCCCGGTCGCGGCGAGTCGCTGGAGTGTCGTCGTATCGGGCAACGGAGTGAAGACGACGCCGCTGTCCGCGGGGTCGGCGGTCACCATCACCGTCGACGCCGTCAACCGCGAGAGATTGGCATTCGCGCTCGAAAGGTTGTTGAGCGCCGTGGCAATGGCGACGCGGGCGGTGCTCGCCTGGATCGCGGCGCGCAATGAATCGGACAGAATCGCCGTACGCGCGCGCACCATGAGATTCGCGATACGCTGCGTCGAGTCGGCAAGCGCGAGTTGCACTTGCGCCGCCGCAAGCGCTTCGCGCGCGGCGAGTGCAGCGTAGAAGGCCTGCGTGACCGAATACGCGATGTTGTACGTTTGCGCAGTACTTGCAGCTTCAGCCGCGGCGATGTCGGCTCGAGCCGCGCGAAGATTGAACACGCGCTGACCCCAATCCAACACCGTCATCGACGCCGTCACCGTTCCCGTGGATCGATACGAGGCGCTTGTTCCACCACTGCCGGTGACGATCGGGCTTCCGTTGGCACCCGTCAGTACACTCCCGCCGCTGCGCGTGCCGCCTTGATTGGCGAAGCTGCTGTTCACTCCGACAGATAGGTTCGGTAGGAACGCCGCATAGCTTGCGCGCTCTTCTGTAGCCGCAGTGCTGATTTGGCCGTGTGCTTGAATGGCCTGCGGCGAGTTGCGCTGTGCCGCGCCGATCGCATCCTCGAGACGAATCTTGACGGCCGCTGTGTCCGGTGTCTGCGCGACGACAACCGCGCACGGAACGCTACAGACAACAGCCATCAAAGCCACACGGCGCACGTCGAGTGCGACGCGCCACTCCTGTTTCGGCAGGGCCACGCTCCTGTATCTCCCGAGCCGATGAGTAGCATGTTCGATGCCGATTACGCTCTCGACCGCAGCACAAGCGCACACAAAAGGAAAAGCGCGCGGCGCATCAACGATCGATGGGCCGCGCGCGTAACTCTTGATTGACCTGCGCCGGACAGTGGCGCGCCAACCGCTAAGACAGACCCACGATCTCCCCGCTCGGAAGTCTCGCCATGCGCTCCGCCGCGGGCTCTTTCGGCAATCCGGGCATCGTCATGATGTCGCCGCACTGCGCGACCACGAAGCCGGCGCCCGCGGACGGACGAACCTCGTTGACCGAAATCCGGAATCCGCGCGGCCGTCCGAGCTTGGTCGCATCATCGGTGAGCGAGTATTGCGTTTTCGCCATGCACACCGGCGTGCCGCCAAGCCCAATCGATTCGAGATATTGAATGGCGCGATCGGCGGCCGGCGAATAGTCCGCTCCTTCACCACCGTAGATCTGCTTGACGATGATGTCGATCTTCTCCTTGATCGGCAGGTTCGTCGGATACAGTGGCCGGAACTCTGCGCCCTTCTTATCCAACAACGAGAGCAGCTCCGCGCCGAGCGACTCGCCGCCAGCGCCGCCCTTCTCCCACACTTCGGTGAGCGCGACCGGAAGGCCCAAGCGGCCGACGAAGTCGGCGATCATCTGCAGCTCGCTGTCCGAATCCGACAGGCGACGATTGAGCGCCACGACGCCGGGCACGCCGAAGTGCTTCACGTTCTCGATGTGCTTTTCGAGGTTCGGCAAGCCACGCTCGAGCGCCTGCAGGTCTTCGGCGCCCAAATTCTTCTTGTCGCCGCCACCGTGCATCTTGAGCGAGCGAACGGTCGCGACGATGACGGCCGCCTCCGGCTGCAGTCCGCCCATACGACATTTGATATCAAAGAACTTCTCCACGCCGAGGTCCGAGCCGAACCCCGCTTCCGTGACGACGATGTCGGCCAATGCGAGCGCCGAACGCGTCGCGAGAATGCTGTTGCACCCATGCGCGATGTTGCCGAACGGTCCGGCATGCACGAAGGCGGGGCCACCCTCGAGCGTCTGCACGAGATTCGGCCGAATCGCGTCCTTGAGAAGCAGTGCCATTGCGCCCGTGGCGCGTAGCTCGCCGGCTGTCACGGGTCGACGCGATGCACCGGCCGTCGACCCGACGATGATGCGCGCCAACCGCTCCTCGAGATCCTGCGGGCTCGTCGCCAACGCGACGATCGCCATGATCTCGCTCGCCGGGATGATGACGAAATGCTCTTCGCGGGGAATCCCGTCGCCGACCCCACCGAGTCCGATGATGCAGTTGCGGAGCGCGCGGTCGTTCATGTCGATCGTTCGCGGCCACGAGATGCGTCGCGGATCGATGCCGAGCGCATTGCCTTGCTGGAGATGATTGTCGAGCAGCGCCGCGAGGAGCGCGTGCGCGGTGGAGATCGCGTGGAAATCGCCGGTGAAATGAAGATTGATGTCCTCCATCGGAACGACCTGCGCGTAACCACCGCCCGCCGCGCCGCCTTTCACGCCAAAGACCGGCCCGAGACTTGGCTCGCGAATGCACAGCGCCACCCTGTGTCCCATGCGCCGCAACGCTTGCGCGAGGCCGACCGACACGGTGCTCTTGCCTTCGCCGGCCGGCGTTGGATTCGTCGACGTCACGACGACGAGGCGTCCGCGAATCGGTCGCTGCGAAACCTCGAGCGGAATCTTCGCCTTGTACTTGCCATAGAAGTCGAGCTCATCGCGCTCGAGGCCAAGCTCGGCGGCGACATCCTCGATGGGGCGCATCTTCACGCTTTGCGCGATTTCAATATCGGAAGGCACGACGGAGGTGTTCACGACTGACGGTCCTCAGGTGATGCGTTCAGGGTGGCTGTGCACGTTTGCCGTT
>JAICYT010000070.1 GCA_025934075.1 Gemmatimonadaceae bacterium | reverse complement strand
GAGCGAGTCCGACGACGGATCGGTCTTGGTGTAGTAGTCGCGATCGGGCAGGCCCAGTCCGCCTTGTCCGAATCCACCGAGGTAGTGCGCGGCGTCGTGGGGATCGGGATCCGCGCTGTAATCGAATCCAACGTTCGAGCCGTTCATTTGCAGCCGGCCGATCTCAGCGATCAGCGCCGGCCGGGAATTCACGGCATCGATGCTGGACAATGTGCTCTTGAGCGGGCCGATCCCCATCTGCTCGGCGGCGGTGGAATCCATGCACGTCGCGTAAAAGGTGCCGAGTTTGCGCGTCGTGTTGTCTTGCGGCAGCGCTTTGCGATGCGCGAGCGCGTCGTCGAGCACCGAGCGCACGACCAACTCGTTGCGGTCGCTCATGTCGCGTCCGACGCCCGACGTCGAGTAGGCGGCCGGAATCGTATCGTGGGCAAGCCACGTCCCATTCGCGAACTGAAAGAAGTCGACGCAAGCCTTGGCGCCGCGGTTCATGTAGGCGGTGTCGATCACCTTGAGCGGCGTGAGCGTCTTTGGTGTCTGTGCGTGGATGGCCGACGCGCCGGCGACAAGCGCGGAGGCGAGCAGCGTTGCCATCGTGGAGTTGGTCTTGATGCGAGCGTCCATCGTGGTTCCACAAAGTTGAGGTTTCGAGGCCGAACGTATTCCCGACGCTGGAACTCGCAATAGCTTACGCGTCTGACTTCAATTTGACTCATGTCACTCCGTTCACCCAGGCCCATGCGTCGACTCGCTGCCTGCTTCGCCCTCGTCGTCACGCCACTCACGCTCGCGGCTCAACGGGCGCCGAGAGCCTTCACGCACGCCGACACGCTGCGCGGCAGCAACGGGCCTGGACGCGCCTGGTGGGACGCGGTGTTCTATGATCTGCACGTCGCAATCAGCCCAAGCGACAGCAGCATCCGCGGCTACAACGCGATTACCTACCGCGTGCTCGCGCCGGCGAAGGAGATGCAGATCGATCTCCAAGTTCCCCTCGAGGTCGACAGCATCGTGCAGGATCGCCAGCGGTTGCAATTCCGTCGCGACGGCAACGCGTTTTTCGTTGCGCTCACCGCTCCGCAGGCGACGGGCGCTCGGAAGACGGTGACGGTTCATTACCGTGGTAAGCCGCGCGCGGCGAGCCGCCCCCCGTGGGACGGGGGCTTCATCTGGCAACGCGACTCACTCGGCAACCGCTGGATCGCGACGGCCAACGAAGGACTCGGCGCCAGCGTCTGGTGGCCGAACAAGGATTATCTGGCGGATGAGCCAGACAGCCAGCGGATCGCGATCACGGTGCCCGACTCGATGACCGATGTCTCGAACGGCCGGCTTCGATCGACGAAGCACAACGCCGACGGCACGACGACGTTTGAATGGTTCGTGACGGAACCGATCAACAACTATGACGTCGAGGTGAACGCCGGCCGGTACGCTCACTTCGCCGACGAATATCAGGGCGAGCGCGGCAAGCTCACCCTCGACTTTTGGCCGCTCGCGTATCACGTCGACACGGCGAAGATCCAATTCAAGCAAGTGAAGCCGATGCTCAAGTGCTTCGAGCATTGGTTCGGCCCGTATCCATGGTACAAAGACGGCTACAAGCTGATCGAAGCCCCGCACTTGGGCATGGAGCATCAGAGCGGCGTCGCCTACGGCAACCATTTCAAGAATGGTTACAGCGGCCGGGATCTGTCGGGGACGGGCTGGGGAATGAAGTGGGATTTCATCATCGTGCACGAGAGCGCGCACGAATGGTGGGGCAACAATCTCACGGACAAAGACGCGGCAGACATGTGGATCCACGAGAGCTTCGCGAATTACGCCGAAGGCCTTTTCGCCGAGTGTCAGGATGGAAAGCAGGCGGGCGCGGAGTACATGATTGGCAGTCGTCGCAACATCAAGAACGACGGACCGATCATCGGCACGTATGGTGTGAATTCGGAAGGCTCGGGCGATGTGTACTACAAAGGCGGCAACATGCTGCACACAATCCGCCAGTTGATCAACGACGATGAGAAGTGGCGCGGCATTTTGCGCGGACTTCAGTCGACGTTCTGGCATCAGACGGTGACGGGCGCGCAGGTTCAGGCGTACATGAACGCGCATGCAGGCGTCGACCTCACGAAGGTGTTTCAGCAATACCTCACGACGCCGAACATTCCGGTTCTCGAATACAAGGTTGCCGGCTCGACGCTGTCCTATCGTTGGGCGGACGTGGTCCCTGGATTCGCGATGCCAGTTCGCGCGGGGGTGGGTGATACATCGTCATTCACGTTGCTGCATCCGTCGGAGGCTTGGAAAGCCTTTCCGAAGCCGGTTTCAGCGACGGACTCGCTGAAGGTCGATCCGAATTTCCTGGTGAACGCGAAATCGGTGAATCGTTGACCGCGATCATCTCTGGTTCCTACGCCGGCGTTGCGTTGATCGCGTTGATCGCGGCCGCGTCGCCGCTCGCGTCGCAGAAGCCCGAAGCGCTATGGTATTCCGTCGGCGGCGAGGAAAGCACCCAGAGCTTTCTCGCTCACGCTGACAAGATCTCCATAGTCTCCCCACAAGTCTTCTCGGTCGACCGCCGCGGCGTCATCCGCGGAAGCGTCGATCCACGCGTCGTCGCCGCCGCGCACGCCAAGGGCGTCAAGCTCGTCCCGCTCGTCATGAACCCGGGCTTCGATCAGCCGACCATCCATCGCATCCTCAACGTTGCCGACGCACGCCGTCGCGCGATCGCGAATGTCGTCGCGCTCTGCCGCGACAATCATTTCGACGGAGTGCAGTTCGACATCGAGAACGTCAACATCGCCGACAAGGACGCGCTCACGAGCTTCATGCGCGAGTCCGCCGCCGGGCTCCATCGCGTTGGCTGCACCGCCTCGGCAGCCGTCGTTCCGCGCGCCTCGGATGAGCCCGGACCGACCAGCTATCACAAGTGGATATTCGACAACTGGCGAGGCGTATACGACTACAAAGCCTTGGCCGAGTCGCTCGACTTTTTGTCGTATATGACGTATGCGCAGCACACGGGCGGCTCGACGCCCGGACCTGTCGCCGGCTATACCTGGATGGAGGAATGCTTGAAGTTCGCCCTCGCGCAGGGCGTGCCGCCGGATAAGATCTCGCTCGGAATTCCATCGTACTCCGATTGGTGGTATCCGTCGTACGACAAGAAGAACGGCGCGCGCATGCGCGGGAAAGACATATCGTATGCGCGCGTGACGGAGTTGATTCAGAACGCACGCGTCACGCCGACGTGGGACGACCGCGAGAAGTCATCGTTCGCCATGTGGAGCAACGCGGGTGTCTACGAGCACCTTTGGATCGAGGACGCACGCGCATTCTCCGCCAAGCTCGAGCTCGTGACGAAGTACCATCTGCGCGGCTATTCGGTCTGGGTACTCGGTTCCGAGGACCCCGAGATTTGGTCGCTGCCGAGTCTCCGCTGAAACCAGACGGGGATCGAGCCGTAGATCATCGGACTGGAACCCGCCGCGCGCTCCCCTCGAGGTGATCACATGCTGCAGTCTCTCGCCTACGATCTGAAGTTCTCGGGACGAATGCTGCGTAAGAATCCCGTGATCACCGCGGTCGCGATCATCATCATCGCGCTTGGCACCGGCGCCGTCAGCACGATCTTCAGCATCGCCAACGCGATTGCGCTGCGTCCGCTGCCGGGCGTCGCTCATGCCTCGGAGCTCATCGTTCCCGAGCGACTCAAATCGAACGGCGAGACGATCTCGGCATCGTACGTGTATTATCGGCATCTCGCGACGAATGCTCGCAGCGTAGATCTCGCCGCATGGTCGGCGATTCCACTCACGGTCAGCACCGGCGGCGCGGCCGTCGCACCGCTCGGCAACATCGTCTCGGGAAACTACTTCGACGTGCTGGGTGTGCGCCCCGCGCTCGGACGATTCTTTGTCGGCGACGAAGTGACTGTGCCGAGCATGTATCCGGTCATCGTCATCAGCTACGATTTCTGGCAGCGTCAATTTTCCGGCGACACCGCGGCCATTGGACGAACGGTTCTCGTCAACGGTTCGCGATTCACGGTCGTTGGTGTGACGCCGCCCGAATTCCGTGGGCTCTACCCCGTTCTCCGCACCGACGTCTGGGCGCCGCTGATGATGCTCGCCCAACTTCGTGCGCGTGGACGGCTCGAGAATGCGGGATCCGCATGGTTGGATCTCGTCGGGCGGATCGCGCCAACACGCTCGCGCGCACGAGCGCAGGCTGAGCTCACCGCGCTGACCACGCAGTTCGCCACGACGACGATGTCGGGTGAGCCCAGTGAGTGGAAAGCATTCGCCGCCGTCAAGGTGTCGTCGGCGTCAGGTCTTCCGCCGGACGCGACCGGCTCGGTGATGGGTTTCTTCGCCGTGTTGCTCGTGATCTCAGGACTCGTGTTGCTCATCGCGAGTGTCAACGTCGCGAGCATGCTGCTCGCTCGGGCCGTCGTTCGGCGTCGCGAAATTGCAGTGCGTCTCGCACTCGGCGCCGCACGCGGACGACTCATTCGGCAACTGCTCACCGAGAGCGTCACACTTTTCGTATTGGGTGGCGCGGCGGGGACGCTGCTCGCCGTTTGGGGCACGCGACTTCTTCAGCACATCGATCTTCCAGTCGAGTTGCCGGTCGCGATCGACGTCACGCCGGATTTCCGCGCGCTCGCATTCACACTGGTCGTCGCGCTGATCACCGGAATCGTCTTCGGCCTCGCGCCGGCATTGCAAGCTTCGCGATTGGATTTCGCGAGCACGCTACGAAGCGACACAATGGGCGGAGGGCGCAGGCGATCGCGTCTGCGGAACGGGCTCGTTATCGGACAGATCGCGATGTCGCTCGTCTTGCTCAGTGCGTCGGGCCTCTTCGTGCGTGCGCTCGATCGTGGACGCCACGTCGATCCTGGGTTCGACGCGACCAACGTCGCGACGACCGCGCTGGACGTGGGCATCTCGGGGTACGACGAATCGCGCGGCCGCGCGTTCTACCGTGCGCTGGTTGATCGAGTCGCGTCGCTTCCAGGTGTGAGCGGCACTGGATATGCGCGCTTGCTGCCGTTGTCGATGACCAACTCCGGCACCGACATCTCCATCGACGGTGTCGCGCCGCCCGGCGGGCAACCGGGAAAACCATTCCTCGTCTCGATCGACGAAGTCGATGAAGGCTACCTCGATGTCACGCGTCTTCCGATCGTCAGCGGACGCGGCATTCTTCGCTCTGATGACATGACGTCACCTCGCGTTGCCGTCGTCAATCAGTCGTTCGCCAAGAAATATTGGCCGGGCGCGGACGCAGTCGGCCGACGATTCCATCTCGACACCGGCACGGTTACCGTCGTCGGAGTCGTGCGAGACGCCAAGTTCGTTCGTCTCGATCGCGCTCCCGAGCCGTTCATGTTTCTCCCCATCGCGCAGCACTGGCGCGCGAATACCAACTTGGTCGTGCGCGCCACTGGTGATCCGGCAGCAATCTTTGCGGCGATCCGTCACGAGATTCATACGCTCGATCCGAACCTTCCAGTCCCCGTCGTGACGACGTTGTCGCAAGCCACGAGCGTCATGCTGCTGCCGCAGCGCGTCGCGGTTGCCGTCACCGGCGTGCTCGGCCTCATCGGCTTGTTGCTCGCCGCCGTCGGCCTTTACGGCGTGCTGTCATTCTCGGTCGTGCAGCGCAGCGCCGAAATCGGCGTTCGCCTCGCGCTCGGCGCGATGCGGCGCGACGTGCTGCGACTGGTCGTCGGCGAGGGGATGCGACTGGTCGCGATCGGAATGACGCTCGGACTCGCACTGGCGATGCTCGCGACACGCGCGATGCGACCGTTCTTGTTCGGCGTCAGCCCGATCGATCCCGCGACATTTGCCGTTATCGGCTTGACGCTCGCCGGCGTGGCTCTGCTGGCGAGCTATCTGCCGGCGCGCCGCGCGGCGGCCGCGGATCCGGCGTCGTCACTTCGACGCGGGTAGCGGAACGATCGATCGGGAACGGTAGCGGACAGTGGACTGCGCAAGAGTTGTTTACTCGGGGAGTGTGGGAACAGCTTTGAACAGCTTTCACCACATGCCGGAACGTTACGCCTCTACTGTATAACGGACCTTCACATCGGCGGTCGCGACCGCGACCGTGCCGTAGAGAGGTCACCGCCGCTTGAATCCCTCGACCAGCATCGCGGCTTGGGCGTCGTCCGTGCCCGATAAAACGAAGTCGAGCGCGACAGTGTTCAGCGTCGAGACATCCGTCCGCGCCTGGTTCGCACGGTCGTTAGCGCCGTAAATGCTCACCCGTACGCCTCTGAGCGGAATCTGCTCGGCGCGCGCGATCACGTGAATCAGCTCGACGCCGCACGCCGCCACCGCGGAAAGAAAGACTTCGACCGGCGTCACCTCCTCGCCCGGACAGCCGTTCTGCACCGGTCCGTCGACGATGAAGTGGTGAGTGCGAACGCTGCACTGGACGCGGCCGAAGGTGTCCGTCGAACGGGCGCTCACGTCGTACTCACGGAGCGTTGGCGAAGGTGCGGGCGATGTCATGCGGGTGAACCTGCCGCGCAGCAAACCGACGTGCAAGAGCGTAGAATTCATGACCCACCCACGCTTTTTGTGCCCTCTCGGGCTATCTGGCTTCCTCTTCACAAAGTCTTTCGACCCATTTCATGATGTCCGTCATCCGCCGCGCTGCCGTTTCTTTGACCCTCGCAGCCGCCGTCGCAGCACCGGCGATGGCTCAGAGCCATTCGCTTCCACCCGACTCTGTCCTCGTTCGCGCGCTGACCTTCCGCTCGATCGGCCCCGCCGTCATGAGCGGACGCATCTCCGACGTCGCCGTGACCGATGCCAAAGCGTCGCACGGACGACTCGGCAACGTCATCTACGCCGCAGCCGCAACGGGCGGCGTGTGGAAGTCGACGAACGCCGGAGTATCCTGGACGTCGATCTTCGACTCCGTGCGCACCGGCTCAGTCGGAGCGGTCGCGGTGGCGCCGTCGAACCCAGACGTCGTCTGGGCCGGGACGGGCGAGTCGAACAACATGCGTAGCTCGTCGTGGGGCACTGGCGTCTACAAGTCGACCGATGGCGGCAAAACCTGGTCGGGCGCGATGCTACCCAAGTCGCAGCACATCGGCCGCATCGTGATCGATCCGCGCGACCCGAACGTCGTCTATGTCGCAGCGCTTGGACCGCTCTGGGCGGCCGGCGGCGAACGCGGGCTCTACAAGACGACCGACGGCGGAAAAACGTGGACCAACACCAAAGAGATCAGCAAATACACCGGGTTCTCCGACGTTGTCATCGATCCGTCGAATCCCGACGTGCTTTACGCGGCGGCGCTCGAGCGCGAGCGTCGGGAATATGGATTTCTCCCCGCCGGCCCCGAAAGCGGCATCTACAAGACGGTCGACGCCGGCAAGACGTGGACAGAGCTCACCAAAGGTCTGCCGACCGGTGATATCGGCCGCATCGGATTGAGCGTTTGCAAATCGCGTCCGTCGACGTTGTACGCGATCGTGCACGCGAAGCCGCCCGCCAACGGCCTCTATCGCAGCGACGACGCCGGCGCGTCGTGGACGCTCGTCAACAATCAGAACGGCACCGCGTGGTACTACAGTCAGGTGCGCTGCGACCCAACCGATCCCGATCACGTGATCTCGCTCAACGCGCAATCGCGCGAGTCACACGACGGCGGTAAGACGCTGCAGCCATTCGCGGCGGGCGGTGTGCACAGCGATCACCACGCGCTCTGGATCAACGAAGACAATCCGGAGCAAGTCATCCTCGGCGGCGACGGCGGGTTGTATCTGTCGTGGGACGCCGGCCACACGTGGGATCACGTCGAGAGCATCGTCGCGGGTCAGTTCTACGCGATCGCGGTCGACGACGCGCTTCCCTTCTATAACGTGTACGGCGGTCTGCAAGACAACCAGACGTGGTGGGGACCAAGCCGTACGCGCAACGCCTTCGGTCCGACCAATGCCGACTGGGCGCGCATGGCCGGCGGCGATGGATTCTACGCCGTGCCCGATCCGCTCGACCACAACTTGGTCTACGCCGAGATGCAGCAAGGCGGCGTCGTGCGGTACGATGCACGGACGGGGCAGTCGAAGAACATTCGTCCGACGCCGAAGAATGGCGAACGCTATCGCTTCAACTGGAGCGCGCCGATTCTGCCGTCCAAGCACGATGCGAAGACGGTGTACATGGCCGCGAACTATCTATTCAAGAGTACTGATCGCGGCGACAGCTGGGTGCACATCAGCCCCGATCTCACGCGCGACATCGATCGCAACAAGCTCGCGCTCCGCGGCGCCACACCGGACTCCACCGCGCTCGGCCGCAACGAGGGAACCGCGGAGTTCAGCAACATCACGGTGATCGACGAATCCCCGATGCGCGCGGGACTGCTCGCCGTCGGAACGGACGACGGTTTGATCCAAGTGACGCGCGACGGCGGCAAGACGTGGACGAAGAACGACAAGTTCCCGAACGTGCCGGAGACGACGTACGTGAGTCGCGTCATCTGGTCGAAGGCGAGCGAAGGGACACTCTATGCCACGCTCGACGGGCATCGCAGCAACGACTTCAAGCCGTACGTGCTGAAGAGCACGGACTACGGTAACACGTGGACGTCGATCACCGGCGATCTGCCGGATGGCGGCTCGGTGCAGGTGATTCGTGAGCATCCGCATCAACCGAACTTGCTGTTCGTCGGCACGGAGTTCGGCGTCTACTTCACGATCGACGGCGGCGCACATTGGACGCAGCTCAAGAGCGGGCTGCCGGGCGTTCCAGTGGACGACATCCAGATTCAAGCGCGCGCCAACGATCTCGTGTTGGGCACGCATGGGCGCGGCATCTATATCCTGGACGATATCACGCCGCTCGAAAATCTCGCCAAGGCGAAGGCGGCGTCGGTCGCACATCTGTTCGCGATTCAAGACGCGCTGCTCTTCCAGCCCAACGCGAGCAAGAATTCCGGAATGGGAACGCGGGGCTTCACCGGGCAGAATCCCGAGCCCGGACCCCACATCACTTACGCCGTCGCCGAGCCTGCGGCGTCGAAGGTCACGCTCTCGATTGTCGATGCGAGCGGAACGGTCGTGCGCGAGCTGCCGGCAAGCAAAGCGCCCGGCATGTATCGCACGACGTGGGACATGCGCGTTGGTCCGCCGCTCACTGGTCCGGTCGATACGACGAATGGTGGACGTGGACGCGGTGCGGGTCGCGGCGGCTTCGGCGGCGCTGCGACTGACACGGCGGGTCGCGGTGGATTCGGTGGCGGCGCTGGCGGACCAGGGGCAGGCGGCGGTCGCGGCGGTGCGCCGGACAACACCTTTCCTGCGCTGCCTGGTCGCTACACGGCGCGGCTCACGGTCGCGACGGCGAAGGGGGCACCGACAATTTTCGAGCAGCCGTTCGCGCTGATCAAAGATCCCATGGTGCTGCTGAGCGAGGCGGAGCTGAAAGGACTTTACGCGTTCCGCCTCGAGGTCGTGAAGACGCAGCGCGCGCTTCGTGAGCGGCAAGCGCAGCTCGACACCGTGCAGCGCACGCTAGCCGCTGCGAAACGTGCGGCAGATTCGGCGGGCACGAAGGTCTCGCCAGAGCTCAAGACCCAGATTGCCGCGGTCGAGAAAGAGCTCGCCGACATCACGCGTGAAGTCGGTGCGCCGAACGCGGGGCGTGGTGGCTTCGGCGGTGGTGGCGGCGGCTTCGGCGGAGCACGCGGTGCGGGTGGCGCAGGTGGACCGCTCGCGGCAGGTGGTGGTCGCGGCGGGCGGGCGGGTGGTGGTCGCGCCGGCGTCGTACAGTCTGGTGGACCCGCGGGTGAACGCCCCTCGGGCGCGGCGGCCGCAACGACTGGCGGCGCGGACGAAGAGCAGAATCCAGTCGCGCCGGCAACGCCGCAGAACATTCAGGCAAAGCTCGGCACGACAACCGAGATGTTGAACGCCAACTTCAATCCGAGTCCGGATCAGAAGAAGACGTTGCAAACCCTACCGGCCGAACTGAAGAAGCAGAGCGAGCGCGTGAAGAAGGTGGCGACTGATCAACTGCCCGCGCTGCTCAAGGCACTCAAGGAGGCGGGAGTCGAGGTCAAGACGCCGTAGGCGATTTCGCATCCGGGCGCTTTGACCTCCGCGGGTCGCGGAATTCAACGCGCCCCATGGTTGCGAAGTACCTTGCCGGGAAGCGCATTCGTCATCTTCCCTTCGGCAATCACGGGCACGCCGTTCACCAACACGTACTGCATCCCGACCGACAACTGATTGGGCTGCTCGAACGTGGCCACGTCGCGGATCACGTTCGGGTCGAACACGACGACGTCGGCCCACATCCCTTCCTTGAGCACGCCGCGATCGGCGAATCGCATCTTCTGCGCTGGCAGCGCCGAGAACTTTCTGATGGCGTCCTCGAGTCGCAACGCGTGATCCTCGCGAACATATTTTCGCAAGATTCGCGGGAACGTGCCGTAGGCGCGCGGATGCGGATGCTCCTGTCCTAGCAGACCGTCGGGCGCAGTGCCTTGTGAATCGTTGTCGATCGCCGTCCACGGCTGTTGAAGCGCGAGGAGAATGTCGGCCTCGGACATCGCGAAGACCGCACACTCCGTGAATGCCTCGTCTTCGACGAGGATGTCGAACAGCGTATTGATCGGATCCGTGCCGCGCATCTTGGCGATGTCGGCGAGTGTCTTTCCTTGGAGCGGCAAAAGCCTTTTGTTTTGCACGACGCTCACGAGCACCGCCTCGGGGCCCGGAATCTCCTGCCACTCGTTATCCCACGTTCCATCGTTTGATTCCATGTCTTTGCGCATGCGCGCGCGCATCGCTGGGTCTTTGAGGCGCGCGATGAGTGCTTTGTCGCCGCCGTCGTGCGCCCAGGGCGGCACGAACGCCGACATCGAGTTGAACCACGCCGGATAGGCATACGTGTCAGCGGTGATGTCGACGCCGCTCGCCCGTGCGCTGTCGATCTTGGCGACGATCTGCGGCATGCGTCCCCAGTTCGGCTTTCCCGCGGCCTTGATGTGCCAGATCTCCACCGGGATCGGCGCTTCGCGGCCAATACGGATCGCTTCGTCGAGTGCGCCGAGTACGTCGCTGCCCTCGGAGCGCATGTGCGTGGCATAGACGCCGCCGAATTTCGCGGCCTCGCTCGCGAGCGCGATCAGCTCGCCGGTCTTGGCGTATGGCGCCGGCGCGTACTGCAACGATGTCGACACGCCGCGCGCGCCCTGCTGCATTGCGTGGCGGACGATCGCTTTCATTTGGTCGAGCTGCGCGGCCGTGGGAGCCACATCGCTGTCGCCGAGCACGATACGCCGAACCTGCGTCGCGCCGACGTACGTGGCGAAATTGATGCCGATGCCCTGCTTCTCGAGTCGCGCGAAGTACTGACTCAGGTCGCGCCAATCCGGCGTAATCTTGAAATGCTCGTACGTCACGCGGTCGGCCTTGATGATCTTGTCGTCGAGCGGCGCGACGGAGCTGCCTTCGCCAGTGACCTCCGTCGTGATGCCCTGAAAGATCTTCGACGGCAGATGCGGATCGACCAGGATCGTGAGCTCGGATTGGCCGAGCATGTCGATGAATCCAGGCGCGACGACCATTCCTTTCGCGTCGATGTGGCGCTTGGCCGGCGCGGCGGTCAGATGCCCGATCGCGGCGACGCGTCCGTTGCGGATCCCGACATCGCCGGCATACCACGGCGATCCCGTGCCGTCGATGATGTGGCCGTTCGTGATGAGAACATCGAACGGCGCCGCGCTTCCCTGCGCGGCTGCAAATGACGCTGAGGTCGCGAGCGAGATACAGCAAGCGAGAACGACACGCATCTGGGCGCGCTCCGCATTCCGGGTAGGATTCTTCTCTCGGCGCGGAACTTACGTCAGCCGTGCGGCGCTGGTAACCGCTAGGCAGATTTCGCGCGCACGAGACGCCGGCTTCCCTGCGTCGATGCGAGAGCTAACAAATCGTTATAGACGCCAGCCGCAGTCACCGCCGGTCCCGCGCCCGGCCCGGTGATCACGAGCGGCTGCGTTCGATAGCGCGACGTCGTGAACGCAAACTGGTTGTCCGTGCCGCTAAGGTTGCTGAGTGGATCGCCGGCCGCGACGTGCGCGAGACCGATCGAGATCGAGCGCCGTGTGACGCGGGCGCGGTAACGCAACACACAACCTTGAGCGCGCGCGGCGCGAACGTTCGCGTCCCAGGCGTCATCGAGCTCCGTTGTCCGCGCAAGAAATGCGTCCGTCGCCAGGTCGCTCAATTCCTTCGGGACGAGCGACTCCACTGCAACATCGTCCAGGTCTCCGCGAAAACCGAGCAGCCGCGCGAGAATCAACGCCTTGCGCGCTACGTCGATCCCCGACAGATCGGTGCGCGGATCGGGCTCTGTGAATCCAGCGGCGACGGCATCGTGCAGCGCCGACGAGAACTTTCTGCCCTTCCCCAACTCTCCAAATAGAAATCCCAACGTGCCAGACGGGCATCCGTCGATCGCCAGCACGCGATCACCGGCGTCGACGAGCTTCTGGAGCGTATCGATCACCGGCAACCCTGCACCCACAGTCGCCTCGTGCAGAATGCGACGACAACGCGCGGTCGCGAGGCCGTGCAGTCGATCGTGCACGTCCTGCGCACCGGCAAGGGGCAGCTTGTTCGCCAACACCAGATCGCAGCCGCGCACGAGTGCCGTCTCCAGCAACGGAAGCGTCTCGGCCGCGGTCGCATCGACGAGCACGCGGTTGGCGCGAGCCAAACCGCTCGTCTTGCCTGTGATGGCCTGCACCGCTTCCGCCGGACTCGACGCCTGGCCGCCCTCGGCAGTCGCAAGCGATTGCCCGCTCGTCTTGTGCGCGCGCAACTCCATCACGCGGCGCCACGACAACCCAGCCGGCTCGAAGATGAATCCCGATCGATCGATGAGTCCGCACACTCGAATCGACGACACCGACGTTCGGTGATTCGTCGCCAATTGACGCAGCAGCTCTCGCCCGATCGCGCCGACGCCAAGCAGCACCACGTTCGCGTCGCTCATATCGCGATCGCCTCCCCGCTCTCGAACGCGCCGAACTCCGCGGCCACACAATCGAGCGCGCGCGACAGATCTCGCACCAAGTCATCCGCCGACTCGATGCCCACCGAGAGGCGCACCAGCGAATCGCTGATCCCGGCATTCGCGCGCGCCGCGGCGTCCATCGACGCGTGCGTCATCGTTGCTGGATGCGCGATCAAGCTCTCGACGCCGCCGAGCGATTCGGCAAGGGTGAAGTATTCGAGCTCTGCCGTCAGACATTCGACGCCCGCAACGCCGCCGACGACCTCGAAGCTCACCATGGCGCCGAATCCGTCCTGCTGGCTGGCCGCGACCGCATGCCCAGGATGCGAGACGAGGCCTGGATAATTCACGCGTGTCACTGCGTCGTGTGCGCACAACGCTTCGACCACAGCCTCGGTGTTCTCCACATGCTGTCTGACTCGCGCGTGCAATGTCCGCACGCCGCGCAGCGTCAGATAGCTGTCGAACGGGGCGCCCGTGATGCCAAGGCAGTTCGCCCACCACGCGAGCTCGTCGCCGGTCGCGGCCTCGCGCGCGATGACCGCGCCGCCGACGACATCGCTATGGCCGTTGAGATACTTCGTCGTCGAGTGGACCACGACGTCGGCGCCGAGCGAGATCGGCTGCTGCAGCGCTGGTGACAGAAAGGTGTTGTCGACGACGACGAGTGCGCCGACGGCATGTCCAGCGGTCGCGATGCGTCGCACATCGGTAATTCGCAGCAGCGGATTGCTCGGCGTCTCCACCCACACGATGCGCGGCGCGTGACGCACGACTTCCGCCTCGGCAGTCGGCGCCGTGAGGTCGGTGAAGACGAGCGTAAAGTGCCCCTTGGCTGAGAGAGCGCGAAGGAGGCGTTGCGTGCCGCCGTAGCAGTCGTGCGCGGCGACGATCACGTCACCCGGCTGGAGCAAGTGCAGCACGAGCGCGACAGCCGACATTCCGGTGCTCGTCACCACGCCGCGCGCACCACCCTCGAGCTGCGCCAGGGCGTCAGCGAGCTGCGTGCGAGTGGGATTGCCGCTGCGCGTGTAGTCGTACGTTCGCGGTTTGCCGAATCGCTCGAATGCGAATGTCGACGACAGGTGGATGGGCGGCACGACGGCGCCGTGCTGGCGATCAGTTGCGATGGATGCGCGCACGGCACGCGTGATCGAGCTGCTACAGTCAGAGGCGCTCATGAGAGTTTCGTGGTTGATGCTGCGTTGGGAACTGGGCTCAGAAGTGCGTTGCGGACGATGTCGCCGATCGCCGCGGGTTCGGTGAGGAACGCGTCGTGTCCTCGCGTCGTCGGCAGGTGAATCAGCCGACTCGGGCCTCCGATCGTCGCGGCCAGCGCTTCGAGTTGCTCGCCCGGCACGATCGCATCGCCTTCCGCGGCGACGATGATGGCGGGAGTACGAATCGCCGACGGGTCGACTCGATGCAAATCGCCCGAGAGCGACAATGCGAGGAAACGCTCGGCGCTCCAGCGCGCCGCAAAACGCTCGCCGTGATGCCGCAGATATGCTTCGACCGGAAATGTCGCATCGTTGTCCGACTGCTCGATCGGCGACGAATCGAATCGCTCTCCAAACTCGCGCGTGCTTCGATAGGTCGTGATCGCCAACCCACGTGCGATGGCGAGCGCGTCGGCGGCGCGGCCGGTGTCGAGCCCCAGCTCGACGATGCGTCGCTGCAATGCCCGCAACGCGGTGCTCATGGGATGCGCTTCGTGTGGCGCACTGATCGCCACGATGCCATCGACGCGATCCTGATAGCGCTCGGCGAATGCGAGAGCGACCATGCCACCGTACGACGCGCCAACGAACGAATGAATCCGCTCCACCCCGAGGGCATCGAGCACGCGCGCGATATTGGCCGCCTGATCCTGCGTCGTGACGATGCGCTGCGGCCGGCCGTCGCTCCGCCACCCGCCGTCGAGAAAGTCGACGCCGAGCACGCGATATCCGCGTGTGTCGATCGGACGGCCGCGTCCGACGATGTCATCCCACCAACCCGGCGACGGGTCGTCTTCACTGCTCGCGACGTGGCGCGTCGCCGAAATGCCGCCGAGAACGACGACGACTGGCGCGCCGGGTTCGCCGATGAGCTCATACCGCGGCTCGCGCGAACGGTCGCGGTGTGTCGCGATTCGCGCGTCTCGCGTCGAACGAGTTGTCTCGAGACTGAGCACTTCCATCTGCATTCTCCGTCTTACGTGGCCGAAAAAACAAAACCCCGGTCCTCTCGCGCGAGAGGACCGGGGGCGTTTTCGAGCGTTGCTTACTTCGCTCGATGACTACGCACGCATGCGTCGTCGCCCGTCCGTCCCTCCCGAGGGAGAAGCGGCCGCCATCGACATTCGCATCGGCATGGAGTGGATCGAGATCATGCGCGCTGGAGGTGTTGACGATAGTACCAGAAAATACGAATGCCCGGAGGACGAAAAGCCGCCGGGCATGTCGCGTTTTAGCACTTTGTTTTACGTGGCGGCAATAGGCGGCAAATCACCACGAGTCTTCAGTTGTGAATTCTACAGTAAAGTCCAGCGGCTTCCGTGTCAAGCGGGCGCGGAAAAGCGCCGGGCGCCTCAGAGCTTTGGAATCTCGTCCAGCATGTCCTTCAGTTCCTGCAATCGCTTCGTCGCCTCGCCGGCATAGCACTGCGCGCGCGCCTTCGCGTACAACGGCCCGCTACCGACATCGCTGCACGCCGTGTCCCGATCGTCGAGCCATTTCGTTTGCGCTTCGCGCAGCTGCGTCACGGAGGCAGGATCGGGATCGCCCTCTTCCACGCCGGCTTGGGCGCGCAGCGCCGAGATGAGTTGTTTATAAACTCGGTTGACGGGTACATCGCCACGCTGAATCGCGCCAGCCAGACAGCTCTTCTGATCCGCCGCGTTCGACGACCCGCACGCTCCGTCGCCCGAGGTTGCCGAATCACCCGCGGCGCGCGGGTTCGGCATCGTGAGCGACGGTGATGTCGGGCGCCCTGGCTCGTGCCGCCGCGAGCTCGGCGCAGCGAACATTGAATCCTTTGAGGAATCGCGCAGCGAGTCGCGCGTGGTGCTGGTCCGAGCCGTTGCCGCGCCGACGGTGTCTCGCGCTCGCGCTGGCGGCACAATCACCGGTTGCGGAGCTGGCTGAACGGCTGCGGGTACGTGCGCGGCAAAAGTCGTCGTCTCAGGCGCCTGCGACCGTCCCACGTCACCGGCTGCCTGCGAGACGGTATCCGCGCGTTTCGCTCCTGATGCGCTGAACGACACGTCGGGATCACCGCGACGGACGAGAAGCAGTGCCATGAGCACGATGACCGCCAAGACCGCGGCAGCAACTGCGACTCGAGTGTTGAACCCCATCCCGCGCTTGACGACGACCACCGAGTCGTCTCGGGCGCCGTCGGGCAATCCCACGATTGCGCCGGTCCGCACAGGGCCCGACAATCCTGGAACCGGTTGCGCGACGCGCGGCGCAATCGGCGCCGAGTTGGACAGCACCGATGGCGGCGTGCCGAGCATCTCGATAAACGCGGGGATGTTTGGCGGCGCTCCATCTCGCCGACAATTCATGAGCGCGTTCGTTTCGGCGATCACGCGCGACGACAGATCAGGACGAATTTCGGCGAGCGACTTCCCGCTCGGATCATCCGCGGGACGACCGGCGAGCATCTCCCACGCGAGTCGGCCGATCGTTCGTGCGTCGGCGCAACGATCCCACGCCGCATCGGCCATCGCGCTTGCGACGTCGAACGACAGCAGCACGCGCCCGCTACCCTGCTGAAACACGACGTCGTCGGGCGTCACCTGACGATGGAACACGCCATTTGTGCGCGCCCACTCGAGCGCCGCATAGATGTTCTCGAGCGCGGGACGCGCCAGTGGCAGCGGACCAACGGCGCCGACCAGTTGATTCAGCGTCGACCCGCTCACACGAGCGCGAATGATCGCGAACGTGTCGGGTGAGACAAGCAGGCCTTCGATGACCGGAATGATGTTCGGATGTCGCGACTTGGAGAGGACGCGTGTGTCCTCCGCGAGCTGCGTCAACATCTGTTGGTCTGCGGCGTCGGTCGCATGGACGATCGTGATCGTCACGTCGCGATTGAGGCCAAGATGTCGCGCGAGGTACGTGCGCGATTCAGCCGAATGGTGGAGCTCGGTCAGAATCTGGTAGTCTTTCTCGAGGCTGCTTAGATCGGGCGTCTGCTCATCGTTCGCCATTGCGTCATCCCGTGTCGGCCAGGGCGCCCCAATCGAAGGCGCCGTGGCAGAGTCATGCGGATTCCGTGCCCGGGTGTCCTATACCGACTGCTTGCTCGCCCGTTCAGCACGCACGTGCGTGAGCCAACCGTAGGTGTCCTCGGCAGCACCGCGAACGATCTCCAAAAACCGTTGCTGGATCTGGGTCGTGATCGGTCCGCGCTTGCCGCTTCCAACTTGAACGCGGTCGACGCTTCGCACCGGTGTGACCTCGGACGCCGTGCCGGTGAGAAACACTTCGTCGGCCGTGTACAACATTTCACGCGGCAGATCCTGTTCGCGGACCGGAAAGCCCATGTCGCGCGCGAGCGTCAGGATGCTGTAGCGCGTGATGCCATGCAGCAACGTCCCGTTGATCGTCGGCGTGTAGATGGTTCCTTTGTGCACGATGAACAAGTTTTGTCCCGAGCCCTCGCTGAGCAATCCGTCCGGTCCGAGCGCGATGCCCTCGGCGAATCCGTTGCGCAGCGCTTCCATCTTGATCAGTTGACCGCCCAGGTAATTGCCGGCGACCTTCGCCATGGCCGGAATCGTGTTCGGTGCGACGCGGTGCCAGGTCGCGACGCATGCGTCGACGCCGTTCTCGAGCGCGCCTTCGCCGAGGTATGCGCCCCACGGCCAGCATGGGAGATAGACCTCGACGGGACTGTCGAACGGCACCATGCCGCTCGCGCCGTAGCCGCGCACGACCATCGGTCGGATGTAGCAGGCATCCATTCCATTACGCTCGACGAGCTCGCAGCAGGCGGCCACGAGCTCGTCGAGAGAATACTTCACGTCCATCCGATAGATCTTGCACGAGTTGATCATTCGCTCGAGGTGATCCTCGAGTCGAAAAATCGCCGGACCGCGGGGCGTGCCGTAGCAACGAATCCCTTCGAAGACGGACGAGCCGAACTGGAGAGAATGCGCGAGCACGTGGACGGTGGCATCCTGCCACCGAACAAATTCGCCGTCGCGCCAGATCCAACCGGTCTCGGTGATTTTGGCCATGGAGATCCTCGGGTAACGAGCAGACCGTGCCGTTGAACCGGCGCGGCGATGCCGAAATATGCCTAGCTGCCGCGCTCGGCGCGACCTTGACGGTGGAACGGTGGAACGGTGGAACGGTGGAACGGTGGAACGTGGAACGTGGAACGCCGTCGTTAGGCTGTTAGCGTACCACCGTACCACCGCACCACCGCACCACCGCACCACCGTACCACCGTTCCACCGTCCACCATCGAGAGACAACGGTTTTCGACGACTGAGTGTCTATCCTTAGACACTAGGGGGAGAGCCGATGGCCCTTTTGAAAGGCACACTCGACGTCCTCGTGCTCAAGACACTGTCATGGGCACCGATG
>JAICYT010000054.1 GCA_025934075.1 Gemmatimonadaceae bacterium | reverse complement strand
CTCATCGCCGCGGTGATCATCATCCCGACGATGTTCGCGCCGGCTGCGACGAACATGTGGGTTGCGGTGGCGATCGTCGGCGTCGCGGCGGCGGCGCATCAATGGTGGTCGGCCAACATCTTCACGCTGACGAGCGACATGTTCCCGAAATTCGCCGTCGGCTCGGTCGTCGGCATCGGCGGATTCTTCGGTGCGGTGGGCGGCGTCCTGTTTCAACGCGCGACTGGATGGGTGCTTCAACACAATGGAAGCAACTACACGCCGGTGTTTCTCGCTTGCGGCTTCGCGTACGTGACGGCGCTGTTGATCATTCATTTGTTGGTACCGCGGCTCGAGCGAGTCACGATCGGGCCGAGTGGGGTAGCGTGATGCACGGTGCTTCATGGCGCGGTGTGGCGCGCGCGGCGTTACTGTCGGCGATTGCATTCGCCGCGAGCAACGGTCAAAGCTCGAATCCGAATCCCATGGACTCGATCCGCAAGTTGCCGGGCTATCGGCCGACGCACGATACGGTTTCTCTGATCACGCTCGTGCGCATCGCGAAATACGCGCCGAAGTCGAAGAGCGAGTGGACAGCATATGTGCAGCGATCGAGCCAGCAATACACGCGCGACACCGCCGCGATGGGGAGTGAGCTGCGCGCCGCGAGGTTGACTGCGATGATCCGCGGACCGTACACGCACGACTTCTCGGTGAAGCCGGGGATGACGCCGGCGTGGTTCGCCACCGATTCGGCGCAACGCATGGCGTCGATCATTCTCAGCTTTCAGGCGCCGAATGGTGGGTGGTCCAAGCACATCGACTTCACGAAGCATGAGCGGCGGTCAGGCGAGAGCTACTTCGCCGAGAGCGCAGATTGGGAGTGGATCTCGACGATCGACAACGATCAGACCACCGAGGAGATCCATTTTCTTGCCTTGGCGGATCGCGCCCATCGCGACGCGCGGTACGAGCGCGCCGTAGTTCGGGGCATCGACTATTTGCTCGAGTCGCAATACCCGAACGGATGCTTTCCTCAGATTTATCCGCTCGAGGGAAGCTATCACGACGCGGCAACGTTCAATGACAACGCGACGGTCAACGTGTTGCGCCTTCTCAGCGATGATTCGCTCGGAAAATTCCAATACTCATCACGATCGCAACGACGTCGGGCGGCGCAGGCCGTGGAGAAAGGAATCGGCTGTATTCTCGACGCGCAGGCACGGATCGCTGGAAAATTGACCGCCTGGGGACAGCAACACGATCCACTCACGCTCCAACCGACGAGTGCGCGGAGCTACGAGCTGGCGGCGCTCACCGCACTCGAGTCGGCAGAGATCGTCGATCTACTGATGACGATCACAGCGCCAAGCGATCGGGTGGTCGAGGCAGTCTACGCCGCGGCCGACTGGCTTCAGGCCGTTCCGATATCTGGATACTCGTACGAGCACTACGAGCTCCAGAAGAAAGCCGGCGCTGGTCCACTCTGGGGTCGGCTATATGAGATCGGGACGAATCGCATCATCATGGCGAACCGCGACGGTATCAAGCTATACGACTGGAACAGGCTGACCGATCGTCGCTCGGGTTATGGATGGTACACGACGAAGCCTGCCGAGACGCTCGCGGTGTTCAAGACCTGGTCGTGGTCACACCCACGCGCATCATGACGCATCGTCGAGAATTTCTCCGCACACTCGGCGCCGGCGCAGTGCTGGCATCGCCGCTTGCATCGCTGGCCTGCCGGGTGACTCCGGGCCGCACCGGTCCGCCGTCGCGGGCGCGCGGATGGGAACTCGTACCAGAGATTCTTGCTCGCATCGTTCCGCCGAAGTTCCCTGATCGCGATTTCGATATCACGAAGTATGGCGCGGTACCTGGCGGGTCGTCGGACTGCACCGAAGCCATTCGTCGAGCCATTGACGCGTGCAGCGCGGCTGGCGGGGGACGGGTCGTCGTCCCCGAAGGAAAGTTTCTCACGGGCCCGATCCATCTTCGGAGCAACGTGAACTTGCACGTCGTCCACGGCGCGACGCTCGCGTTCAGCCAAGATCCGCGCCATTACCTGCCCGCCGTGTTGACTCGCTTCGAGAGTACGGAGCTGATGAACTACTCGCCGTTCATCTACGCGCTCGATCAGACGAACATCGCGATCACCGGCGACGGGACGCTCGATGGACAAGCGGGCCCGGAACACTGGTGGCCGTGGAAGGGAAGCGCGGAGTTCGGCGCGAAGCCGGGAATGCCGAACTACAATGCGTCGCGCCAACGTCTGCTGGCGATGGCGGAGCAGGGCGTACCCGTCGCGGAGCGACGCTTCGGGGAAGGCGACTATTTCCGGCCGAACTTCATCCAGCCGTACCGTTGTAAGAACGTTCTCATCAAGAACGTGACGATCGTGAACTCGCCGATGTGGGAAATCAATCCGGTGCTCTGTCAAAACGTCACGGTGAGTGGCGTTACCATCAAGAGCCACGGACCCAACAACGACGGCTGCGACCCGGACTCGTGTCGCGACGTGCTGATCGACAATTGCGTGTTCGACACCGGCGACGATTGCATCGCGATCAAGTCCGGGCGCAACGCCGACGGCCGTCGCATCAACGTCCCGAGCGAGAATATCATCGTTCGCAATTGCGAGATGCGCGACGGGCACGGCGGAGTCACTGTCGGCAGCGAGATCTCCGGCGGGTGCTGGAATGTCTTCGCCTATGATTGCCGAATGGATAGCCCGCTCCTCGACCGCGCGCTTCGTCTCAAGAACAACGCGATGCGGGGCGGTGTGCTCCACGACATCTACATGCGCGATGTCAAGATCGGCCAGGTCGTCGATGCAATCTTGTCGATCGATTTCTACTATGAGGAAGGCGACAAGGGTCCGTTCACGCCCATTGCGCGCGACGTCGCGGTCGACCGTGTGACGAGCAAGAAGAGCACGTACGGCGTTTATCTTCGCGGCTTTCCCAACGCGCCGATCGAGAACATTCGTGTCACGAATTGCCGCTTCGAGAACGTCGCCAAGGGCAACGTCGTCGAGCATGTCCGCGGGCTCGATCTGACCGGCACTACAATCAACGGAGTGCCGGCGAAGTGAGCACCACGCGTCGCCTGCTCGCGTCTGCGTTACTGCTGGCCACGATCGGCGGGGCCGCGCAAGCGCAGCGGCAAATCGCGCCGTGGTCTGTTCGGGTAGCGTCGTCGGTGATGCGTCGGAGTCCGGCCGCCGTCTACGACAAGTGGGACTATACCGCCGGGCTGATGCTGCTGGCAATTCAGCGTGTCGGCGACGCAACCCACGATCCGAAGTACGCCGCGTACGTCAAGGCAAGCATCGACTCGCTCGTGCACGCCGACGGCACGATCGCGACTTATGCATCGAACGAATACAACCTCGATCAAATCAACGAAGGGCGATCGCTGTTCACGCTCTACGATCGAACGCACGACGCACGCTACACCAAAGCCGCGAACCGCCTGCGCGATCAGCTTCGAACGCAGCCGCGCACGGCCGAGGGCGGATTCTGGCATAAGCAGATCTATCCGCAGCAGATGTGGCTCGACGGCTTGTACATGGCCGAGCCGTTCTATGCGGAGTACGCGTTGCGTCATGCTGATACGACGGCGATGAACGATGTTGCTCGTCAGTTCCTGCTTGTTGCGCGGCACCTGCGCGATCCGAAGACCGGTCTCTATTACCACGCCTGGGACTCGGTACATCATCAGCCGTGGGCCGATCCGGCCACCGGACTTTCGAAGAACTTTTGGGGACGCGCGGTCGGCTGGTATCTCATGGCCGCCGTCGACGTTCTCGACTATCTGCCGAAGACACATCGTGACCGGCCGGAGTTAATTCGCGTCGTGCAACAATTGTCCGACGCTGTCGCGCGCGTGCACGATCCGGTTTCCGGCGTTTGGTGGCAGGTGCTCGATCAGCCGAGCCGCGCCAAGAACTATCTCGAGGCATCCGGTTCGGCGATGTTCACCTACGCGCTCGCCAAGGGTGCGCGCATGGGCTACCTCGCGCCATCGTATCGGCTGATCGCAGAGCGTGCATTCGACGGCATGTTGGCGACTTTCGTGACCGCTGGCGCCGATGGTCTCGTCTCGATCAACGGCATCTGCAAGGTGGCCGGGCTCGGTGGCAATCCGCCGCGCGACGGGTCGTACGAGTACTACGTGAGCGAGCCGGTCGTCTCCGATGATTTCAAAGGCGTTGGCGCGTTCATTCTCGCGGCCAACGAGCTCGGGCGATGAGCGTTCTCCAAACGTTCTCGCTCGAGGGCAAACGCGCCCTGGTCACAGGGGCAAGTCGCGGTCTAGGCCGTGGGATGGCGGAAGCGCTCGCGGATGCCGGAGCGGACGTCGTTTGTGCGAGCTCGCAGAAGGACGGCGCTTCGGAGACCGCGAAGACGATTTGCGAGAAGGGACGCCAAGCTTGGACAGTAGACGCGGACCTCGCCGATCGCGATGCCGTTCAGCGAATGGCTGATGACGCGGAACGTGCCGCGGGCTCCATCGATGTACTCGTGAATGCCGGCGGAACGATCGCCCGGTACACGGCAACCGACTTCCCGGAAGACGAATGGGATCGAGTCCTGCGCACGAACCTCGACGCCGTCTGGCTGCTGAGCCAGCGCTTTGGCCGCGCGATGGTCGAGCGCGGGTCGGGAAAGATCATCAACGTTGCGTCACTGCTGTCGTTCAGTGGTGGCGTCACGGTGCCCGCGTACACCGCGAGCAAGCACGCTGTCGCCGGCCTCACCAAAGCTCTCGCCAACGAGTGGGCGAAGAGCAACGTCCAGGTGAACGCCATCGCGCCGGGCTATTTCGCCACCGACAACACTCGACGTCTGCGCGACGACGCGCAGCGCTTCAAGGAAATCAGTGCCCGGATTCCCGCGGAGCGGTGGGGTACTCCGTCGGATCTCGCCGGTGCTGTTGTGTTCCTCGCCTCAGCCGCGAGCAACTATGTCAACGGTCATGTCCTCGTCGTCGACGGGGGCTGGATGGCGCGCTGAGCGCGCCAAACACGAAAGGCATAATCACATGCGCCATTTAGCAGACGCACATCGCACCCGACAGCTCTCGACGAGCGAGCTCCGATCCAACTTCCTCGTCGACGGATTGTTCGAGCCCGGCGCGGTCACGCTTCGCCACATCGATCTCGACCGCGTGGTACTCGGCGGCGCCGTGCCGCTCGGCGACCCACTTCGGCTCGACGCGCCCGCATCACTCGCCGCCGAGCATTTCGCCGAGCGTCGCGAGATTGGGATCCTGAACATTGCCGCGCGCGGGACGATTGCGGTCGACGGTAATCGCTACGCGATGGACTGTCAGGACGTGCTATACGTCGGCCGCGGCAGCAAGGAGATCACGTTCGAGAGCGACGATGCGGCGCGGCCAGCCCGATTTTACATCGTGAGCTATCCGGCGCACGCGAGTCATCCAACGATGCGCGTTAGTCGTGCGGCCGCGGTGGCAAGCGATCTCGGAACACAGGAAAGCGCGAACGAGCGGCGTCTCGCGAAGTACATCCACGCCGGCGGTGCGCAGAGCTCACAGCTTGTGATGGGCGTGACGGAGCTCAAGCCGGGGAGCGTGTGGAACACGATGCCGTCACACACGCATTCCCGCCGCACGGAAGTCTACCTGTACTTCAACGTGCCGAACGACGCGGTCGTCGTGCATCTCATGGGGGAGCCGAGTGAGACTCGGCATCTAATCGTGCGCGATGAGGAGGTTGTACTGTCGCCCGCGTGGTCGGTGCACTCGGGCTGCGGCACGAGTAACTACACGTTCTGCTGGGCGATGGGTGGGGAGAACCAGGACTTCACCGACATGCAGGCGGTCGCAATGAAGGAGCTCAAATGAGAATTGTCGTTCTGTATTCGCTGACGGCGCTCGCTGTCGTCACGACTCCGACCCCCGCGCAGCAATCCTTCAGCGTGCGCGCCGAGAACACGTTGTCGCTCGCTCGACCCGACGAGACGATTGCGATTCCGTGGAAGGATGTCGTCGCGCACATCGCTTCGGCGAAGCCGGGAGAGGTTCGCGTGCGCGGCGGTGCGGGCGAGGAGATCGTCTCTCAGGCGGTCGATAACGATGGCGACGGCAACGTCGATGAGCTGATCTTCCAGTCATCGTTCAGCCCCGGCGAAGCGCGACGTTTTATGGTTGAGGCGGGCCACGCGAGCGCGAAGCCCCCAAAGGCTCGCGTGTTCGCGATGCACACCGATCCGCGCGACGATGTTGCGTGGGAGAGCGATCGCATCGCGTATCGCATCTACGGGCAAGGGCTGTGGAAGGTCGACTCGCTCTTGAGCAGCGGCTTGGACGTATGGGTCAAACGGGTGCGCGATCCGATCGTCGAGAAGTGGTACGCGAAAGGACACGACGAGTATCACCACGATACCGGCGAAGGCGCCGACTTCTTCGACGTCGGCCAATCGCTCGGTGCCGGCGGCACGGGCATCTGGCGCGGCGACAAACTGTATCGCGCCTACAACTTCAAGACGTGGCGCATCATCGCCAACGGTCCGGTGCGCACGATCTTCGAGTTGGGATATCAACCCTGGGACGCAGGCGGCCTTCGCGTCTCCGAGACGAAACGAATCGCCCTCGACGCCGGCCAGAATCTGAATCACGTCGTGAGCACCTTTCGCGCAGAAGGTGCAGGCGCGGCGACCGACATTCCCTGGGTCACGGGCTTGGTCAAACGCAAGAATGTCGTCGGTCTCGAAAGCAAAGCGCAATCGTGGGCCTGGCTCACCGAATGGGGCCCGGTGCTTCCGAAGGACGGCGGACATGGCGACCTCGGCATCGCCGTCATGCTCCCGCGCGACGCCGTCGTCGATTGGAAGGAGACGAACGACCATTATTTCGCCGTCTCTCGCGCGCGCTCCGGCGAGCCGGTGAGCTATTGGGCCGGCGCGGGCTGGACTGACAGCGGCGATTTCCGCGACGTGCGCGACTGGTGGACTTACCTCGACCAATGGGCGCAGCGTCTCGGCACGCCGATCAAGCTGACCATCGAGCGATGAGGAAATCGTGAAGGGATTCGCCTACGCGCTCGCTGCTACCGCGCTCACGGTTGCCGCGGTTGCGGGCGCCCAAGACACGCGCACCGTCGCCGAGCCGAAAGTCCCCATAGCTTGTGCCACATTGACCGCTGCGCTGACGCCTGTCGCCGATACGACCCTCGCCGAGGCCGATGAACGGAAGCTCGATACCAAGCGGATTCAAGACGCGATTGATCGTTGCGGGGCGGGGCGCGCGGTCGTGTTGCACGCCGCGGGAACAAAGCGAGCGTTTCTCACCGGGCCAGTGACGCTGCGTCGTGGCGTGACGCTCGTCGTCGACAGCAACGCCATTCTATTTGGGTCGCGCGATCCCAAGGTCTATGACATCGACGGCCGCTGCGGAACGGTGGACGAACGCGGTCACGGATGTCGTCCGCTCATCAGCTCCGAAAATGCCAACGGTGTCGGCATCATGGGCCCAGGTACGATCGACGGCCGCGGTTGGGCGAAGCTACTTGGCGGCACCGAATCCTGGTGGGACTTGGCGCAAGACGCGAAGGCGAAGAGCCAGAGCCAGAGCTGCCCGCGTCTCATCCAGCTCACGAAGTCGAACGACGCGACGCTCTACGACATTACCCTCAAGAACTCGCCGAACTTCCACGTCGTGTTCGATCGCGGCAACGGATTCACCGCGTGGGCCGTGCGCATCGACACGCGCGATCCTCGAGCGAGAAATACCGATGGCATCGATCCGGCGAGCGCGACCAACGTCACGATCACGCGCAGCATCTTCAATACCGGCGACGACGACGTCGCCATCAAGGCCGGCAACATCGCGAGCTCGCACATGACCATCTCGCACAATCATTTCTATCGCGGCCACGGAATGTCGATCGGCAGCGAGACGGACGGCGGTGCGAGCGCGATCCGCGTATTCGATCTCTCGATCGATGGTGCGGACAATGGTCTTCGCATCAAGTCCAACGCGGCGCGCGGTGGACTGGTGCACGACATCGAGTATCGCGACGTCTGCATCCGCAACACCAAAGACCCGATCGAAATGGACACGCACTACTCGGCGTCCGCCAAAACGACGGGCAGCCTGATACCGGAGTTCCGCGACATTCGCCTCAAGGACATTCGCGTCGCGGGCGGCGGCAAAGTCATTCTCGACGGCTATGACGCCCGCCGCAGACTCGTGATGACATTCGACAACGTGGTCTTCGACGATCCATCGGCAATCAAGCTCAGCGCGAGCCACCTATCACTCACGCGGGGACCGGGCCCGATGAATCTTCCGATTTCTGGCGAAGACGTTCAAGTCACGGGCACGACCGCCGAAGCACCCGCGAATTCCTGCACCGGCAAGTTTGTGCCAATGCCTGTTGCCTCTGTCGGTGTGAGCGCGAGCCGGTACGCCGCGATCGTCGACGCGCGATTTCGCGGCATCGATGGCGACAGCTCCGCCGGCGCGCCGACCTTTCGCACACTCGGTGCCGCGCTCACCGCACTCCCACCGAATGGAGTTGGCCGCGTCGCCGTCCTCATGAAGAAGGGCCGCTATCACGAAAAGCTCACAATCGACCGGCCCTACGTGACGGTCATCGGCGAGAATCGCGACAGCACGGTGCTGACCTACGACGCAGCCGCCGACACGCCCAATCCTGGCGGTGGAACGTACGGTACTCGCGGCAGCTTCACGCTCCGAATCGTCGCTCCGGATTTCCGCGCCGAAAACATCACGATCGAGAACGCATTCGACTATCCGGCCAATCTCGCGAAGTCGGATAGTGACAAGACGAAGCTCAAGAACATGCAAGCCGTCGCGCTGATGCTGGATCTCGGATCGGATCGCGCGACGTTCGTGAACGTCAAGCTCACCGGCTACCAAGACACGCTCTTCCCGAACTCCGGTCGCAGCTACTTCTACAAGTGCGAGGTGTGGGGCCACGTCGATTTCATTTTCGGTGCTGGTCAAGCGGTGTTCGACGATTGCGACATCGTCTCGCGCGATCGGGGCAGCAAGACGACCAACGGCTATGTGACCGCTGCCAGTACGGACCTGTCGCGCCCGTACGGATTCTTGTTCCTACGCAGTCGGCTCAAGAAGGAGAAGCCCGCCATGTCGCCGAACTCCGTCACGCTCGGCCGGCCTTGGCATCCATTCGCCAATCCACGAGCGAACGGCAGTGTCGTGTTCATCGATTGCTGGATGGACGATCACATCGGTGAGCGCGGCTGGGACCGCATGTCGTCGGTTGATTCAACCGGCAACCGCATATGGTACGAGCCCGCGTCCGCGCGATTCTTCGAGTACGGTACCACCGGCCCCGGTGCCGTGCATAGTCCCTCGCGTCGCGTGCTCACCGACGCCGACGCGAAGCATTATACGCCGAGCGAGGTACTCGATGGTTGGGTCCCACCACTGCCACGGTAGCTCACGATGAGACTGAACGCGAGCGCGATCGCGCTGTCTGCACTCTTGCTGGCCGCGCCGCCGGCGACGATCGACGTCTACATGATCGGCGACTCGACGATGGCCGACCGACCGGACCCGAACAATCCCGAGCGCGGCTGGGGACAACTCTTGCCGCAATTCTTCGACGAGCAAGTCGCGATACACAACTTCGCCGTGAACGGCCGCAGCACGAAGAGCTTCATCGACGAAGGGAAGTGGTCCGCGGTGCTCGGCAAACTGAAGACTGGTGATTACGTCTTCATCCAGTTTGGCCACAACGACGAGAAGGCCGAGGACTCGACTCGCTTCACGAATCCGCAGACGACGTTTCGTCGCAACCTCGAGCGATTCGTCGCCGACGCGCGAAGCAAAGGCGCAACGCCGGTGCTCTTCACGCCGATCGTCCGCCGAAAGTGGAACGCGCAAGGGAATCTCGAAGACACGCACGGCGCATATCCCCAGGCCGTCCGCGATGTCGCGACGAATCTCGGCGTACCCCTCGTCGATTTGCAGCCTCTTACCGAGCGGCTCGTTCGCGACGCTGGCCTGGAGGGATCAAAGCGGCTGTACGTCTGGCTCGCGCCCGGTGAATCGAAGATGTATCCGGACGGTCATCGCGACGACACGCATCTTTCGGCGTTCGGGGCGACGAGCGTCGCTCGCTTGGCCGCGACTGCGCTTCGACGAATGTCTCTGCCGCTCGGACAGCATGTTCGCATTGCGAGCGACACGCCCGCACAGCGGGCGGAGATTCCACTCTGGTCAGGTGCCGCTCCCGGGGCGCTCGGCGACGCGTCCGAAGACCGTCCGGCAATCACGCCATTTCCCGCAACCGCCTTAGCGACTCGCGCCAGCATCGTGATCTTTCCCGGCGGCGGCTACGAGCATCTCGCCACCGAGAAGGAAGGAACGCAGGTGGCTCATTGGCTGAACGGACTCGGCATCACGGCGTTCGTCGTTCGGTACCGATTGGGTCCACGGTATCACTACCCTGTCATGATGTGGGACGCGCAGCGCGCTGTCCGATTCGTGCGGAGCAACGCGGCGCGATGGAATCTCGATCCGTCTCGCATCGGCGTGATGGGTTTCTCTGCCGGTGGCCACATGGCGTCGATCGCGGGAACGCACTTCGACGCAGGACAGCGCGCAAGCCAGGACACCATCGAGCGTGTGGGCTCCCGTCCGGACTTCATGATTCTCGCCTATCCTGTGATCACCATGAACGCGTCGTTTGCCCATGGCGGTTCGCGCAGAAACTTACTCGGCGACAATCCGCCGGACTCGCTCGTGCGCCTGATGTCCAACGAGACGCAAGTCACGCGCGATACACCGCCGACATTCATCGTCGCGACGACGGACGACGCCACGGTTCCGGTGCAGAATTCCCTTGCGTTCTACGACGCCTTGCGCGCCGCGGGCGTGCCAGCTGAGCTGCACATCTTCGAGTCAGGACACCACGGTTTCGGCCTCGCGCCAAAGGACCCCGTCCTGTCCACCTGGTTGTCACAATGCGAGGTTTGGCTACGACGGCACGGCTGGGCGCGATAAGTTGTTCTGATGACCGACTCCGCGCATCGCACACTCGATCCGGACGAGGTGGAACGTCTTCCCGGCGAACAATGACTCCACGCTTCGCGGCGGTCGCTCTCGACGTCGACTCCACGGTCTCGCGCATCGAAGGCATTGACTGGCTCGCCGAGCGTCGCGGCGAGATCGTCGCGAGACGCGTCGTCGATCTCACCAAGCAAGCGATGCAGGGCATCATTCCGCTCGAGCAAGTTTATCGTGCCCGTCTCGATGCGATTCGTCCGCGGCGCGACGACATCGATGCCCTTGCTCGCGCGTATGTCGAGGAGTTGGCGCCAGGGTGCGCCAAATCGATCTCGAAGCTCCGGCATGCCGGCGTCCAAGTGATTCTCGTGAGCAGCGGAATTCGAAACGCCCTCCTCCGTCTCGCCCTACACTTGGATTTCGACATCGGCGATCTGCACGCCGTAGACATCAGGCTCGACACGGGCGGTGCCTACACGGGTTTCGACACGTCGTCGCCGCTGACGACGTCGATCGGAAAGCACACACTACTCGCTTCGCTCTCGCTGCCGCGGCCGGTGCTGATGGTGGGCGACGGCGCTACGGATCTTGCGACTCGCGGCGCCGTCGAGTCCTTCGCGGCGTTCACCGGCTTCGTATCGCGCGACGCCGTCGTTGATCAAGCGGATGCGATCATCCCATCGTTTGCTGAGCTCATCTCCTTCGTCTTGGCATCATGAACTAGTTCGACCTGTCAGCCTTGAACGAACGATCAGTGTCGAACGCGCTACCTGCGGACAAGAGTCTACCACCCTGGATTCTGCGTCAGCTTCGGATTGAGATCGAGCGCCCGCTGCGGCACCGGCATCAACTTGTACTTGTCGGGAATCGGCCCGCCGTTCGCCTTCGGGAATTTGCTGGTGCTCGATTTGGCGTGCGCCATACTCGCCTCGATGCGTGCCTTCGACCACGCCCAATTACGCTGGGAATCGAAATACCCATTCGGCCCTTCGAGCGACAACTCCCACCGGCGCTCGTTGAACACGGAGTCCCGGAAGAGATCGTGATTCAGCCCAGGTGTCATCGCGGGGATGCCGGCGCGCGCACGCACCGCATTGACTGCCGCGTATGCTTCCGGCGTTGGGCCGCTGCTCACTTCATTCGCCGACTCCGCGATCATCAGCAACACTTCCGCGTACCGTAGAATGATGTAGTTCGGTTCCTCTGCGCCGGTGCCGGTCATGAGCGGATCGAGAAACTTGCGCGGAAATGGTGTCTCGCTCGCGTATGGCTGCGACGCCGTCTTGGTCTCATCCCAGGTCACGGTCGTCCCGCCTTTGTTCCAGGAGAACACGAACGTGCCCTCACGCCGCTTATCGTCAGTGCGGAAAGTGTGGAACCAAATGCTCTCGGCCTCGAACGAGCCATTCGTCGATGCGCCGAGGAACGGTGCGGTCGCGGTCGGAGCCATGTGCGACGAGATGTGTCCGCCGAGTCCAGGTGCACGCAGATTCTCGATCGCGAAGATGACTTCGCTGTTGCGCTCGTTCACGGTGCCGCCGATGAAGTCGAACAGCGACTTGTAGTCAGCGACGAGCGAATACTCTCCGTCGGACTGCACCTGCTTCGCCATCGTCAATGCGTTCTGCCAATCGGCCGGCGTTCCGACGCCGGTGCCCGCGCGCTGCAGATACATCTTTGCCAACAGCGTCTTCGCCGCGCCACGCGATGCACGACCGACGTCTGCGCCGGTATAGCTCTTGGCGGGCGGTAGTCCCGCGACGGCGCCCTTCAGGTCTGACTCGATCTGCGCGTAGACTTCCTGCGCGGTGTTGCGCGGAATCTCGAGGCTGTCGAGACCGACGGTTTCATGCAGCTTCAGCGGGACGCCGCCATACATGCGCACGAGATTGAAGTAGTGCGTCGCGCGCAGGAACTCCGCCTCGGCGACGATGCGCGAACGCAGCGCCGTATCCATGTCGATCGACGGTACATGGTCGAGCACCGAGTTGCAGCGGTTGATCGCGTCGTATGCGGACTGCCACACCGACGTCACGTAGGCGTGACCCGGAAACAATGAGTACACGTCGGGCATGCTGCGCTCGTTCGTCGCGCTCAATCGCGATGTCCACATCTCCGTCGGATGCTCCACGAGCATGACGAAGTTGCGCCCGTAATAATTGTCGCCGGTGCTGTTGATGAAGTCGGCGTAGACGCCGTTGATCGCTGCCAAGGCGTCGCCGGCATTCCGATAGAAATTCGTCGGGCCGATGAAATCGAACGGCTGCTCTGTCAGGAACTGCTTGTCGTTACACGCGAGCACCACCGTGAGTGCTCCGAGCGCGGCGACGACCTTCATTCGCTTATGCATGATCGATGTCCTCGCGCTCAGTACGTGAGATTGATGCCGAACGTGAAGCTTCTCGAGAGCGGATACTGCCCGACGTCGATGCCGCGATTCACGTTCCCGATACCAAGGCTGCTGACGTCCGGGTTGAAGCCGGAGTAGTGCGTCCATGTGAGCAAGTTGGCTCCGGTCACGAAGAGTCGAGTGTTCGACAAGTTGTACCGCGCGAGCAGACGAGTCGGCAATGCGAAGTCGACGGTCACGGCTCGTAGGCGGAGGAAGGATCCATCCTCCAACAGATCGCTCGTGATGTCCGAGCCCGTGGTGCCTGGCGTGAAGTTGATGCGCGGATATTTCGCATCGGTGTTCGTCGGCGTCCACGCGTCGAGAAAACGTTCGGCGATGATGTTCGTGCCTGGGCTGCCCTGATCCAGGCGGACGTTGTTCAGGTTTAGAATCTTGTTGCCGTACACCGCGTCCATCTGCGAGCTGACACGGAAGCGGCCAAACGACAGCGTATTCATCCATCCAGCGTTGAACTTCGGATTCGGGTCGCCGATGATCGTGCGATCGTTCGCGTCGATCTTGCCATCGGGCTTGCCCGTTGGATTGCCGTTTGCGTCGACGCCGTTGATATCGAGCAGCCTGACGTCGCCCGGATTCCACTTCGTCCCCGTGAGCGGTTTGACCTGCGTGGTGTACGCCGCGGCCGCGGCCGAGTCTCGAAGGATTCCGCCAGCCTGGTAACCATAGAACACGCCGAGGGGCTGCCCAACTTGTATGAGTGAGCCGAGCAGTTTGAGATCGCTGTTCACGCTCGCCGCGAAGATTTGGTTCACTCCGCCGAGGTCGAGCACCGTGTTCTTGTTGTGCGAGTAGTTGAATGTCGTCGTCCAACCCAACGAATGTTGTTTCGCGTCGAGCAGCGTGAGCGTGAGCCCGAGCTCATAGCCGTTGTTGCGAACCGATCCCGCGTTCTGCAACGCGCTCGCGAAGCCGCTCTCGAATGGAAGATTGACCGCCAGCAACAGGTCGTCCGTTCGCTTGCGATACATGTCGGCCGTGAGACTGACGCGACCACCGTACAACCCGAGATCGAGCCCCAAGTCGAGTTGCTTCGTCGCCTCCCAACCGAGATTCGGGTTGCCGACCGACGCGGCGTAGTACCCGGGCACGACCGCGCCTCCGAACGTGTACTGCTGTGGCAGCAGGTGCGCCTCGGATTGATACGGACGGATCGACGGGTTGCCGGCGAGCCCGTACGACGCGCGAAACTTGAGCAGCTCGATCTTGGAGTACTTCGCCATGAACGGCTCGTCGGAGACGCGCCAGCCGACGGCGCCGGAGGGGAAGAAACCCCACTGATGGTCGGCGCCAAAACGCGACGATCCATCTTCACGCCCGGTGACCGTGAACAAGTACCGGTTGGCCAGCGTGTAGTTCAAGCGGCCGAGGTACGACGCGAGCGTCCATCGAGTATGACTGGAGCTGACGTTCGGTCCGCCAGCTTGCGTGCCGCTGCCAATCGACTCGAACACATCGATGTCGTTGACGAAGTTGGTATTGCTGATCTGGCTGTTCACGAGATCGCTCTGCTGTCGCGTATAACCGGCGACGGCATCGATCGTGTGCATGGATCCGAACGTGCGATCATATGACAGCGTGTTCTCGTTCAAGAAGTTTGTCGTCTGCGTCTGTCCGCGCTTTGCCTGCCCGTTCACCTGCGAGCCCTGAAGCGTGGTGCGCGGGTAATACGTGTCACGCGTGCGATTCGAGAGGTCGGCGCCGAGGCTCACGCGAGCCTTGAGCCCCGTGAGGAGATCGTACTCGCCGTAGGCATTGGCGAGCGTGCGAGTATCGCCGAGCTTGTCGGTCACGTCGGCGGCCATCGACACCGGGTTCGGAATGTTCGTCGGCTGCAAGATCGGCGAGGGACTGTTCTGTCCCATCAGCGTGTACGAGCCGTTGGGTTGACGCACCGGCAGGATCGGGTAGTAGTTGATCGCGCCGCCGACGGCGCCGGCGCCGCCATTCAATGAACCGTCGGTCGGAACAGAATTGCTGTTCACTCGGCTCAGCATCACCGTGCTCGCGATGCGAAACTTGTCGCCGATCGACTGGTCGAGATTGCCGCGCAGTGACGAGCGTTTGAACGCCGAGTTGATGACGATGCCTTGCTGCTGGAACACGCCGCCCGATAATGCGTAGCGCGTCGCGTTCGCACCGTTGCCGCCACCGGTCACGCCGATTTGCAGATTGCTGATCGGCGCGCTGCGGAAGATCAGCGATTGCCAATCGGTATTCGGCAGCGTGTCTGGGTTGGTGAAGATGATCCCAGTGCCGTTGTTGGTTGACCATTGGTTGGCGAACGCCGCGAACTGTTGCGCGTTGAGCAGGTCGTAGCGATGCGCGACGCTCTGTGTGCCTGTGTACGTGTCGATCGTAAATCGCGGACGCGCCGTCTGCCCGTGCTTTGTGGTGATGATGATGACGCCATTCGCGCCGCGCGCTCCGTAGATCGATGTCGCCGATGCGTCCTTGAGGACCTCGATCGACTCGATGTCGTTCGGGTTGAGCGCGGCGAGCGGATTCGATGGGACGGTCGGACTATTCGAGTCGCGCGCGCCGTCGCTCGGATTCTGGGCGTCGGGATCGTTCTCGATGGGGAACCCGTCCACCACGTACAGTGGCTCATTATTGCCGGTGACCGACGAGCCGCCGCGAATGCGAATCGACAATGCGCCGCCGGGAGCCGACGAGGCCTGCGTAACCGCAAGACCCGGCACCGCGCCCTGGAGCGACTGCTCGAGCGACAAGACCGGCGTCTCCTCGACGTTTGGTGTCACCGAGCTGACGGACCCGGTGAGATCGGACCGGCGCTGGGTGCCGTAGCCGACGACCACCATTTGGTCGAGTGTGACCGACGCGGTCGACAGCGCGATGTCGAGCGTGGCCGTTTGCCCCGACGCGATGCTCACGGTCTGATCACTCGGCGAATATCCGATGCGCGCCGCGCGGATTCGTTGCGAGCCGGCGGGCACCTCGGCGATCGAGTACTTGCCGTCCGCGGCGGTGCGGGCACCGAGCTGGGTACCGACGACGGTGACGGCGACATTCGCGATCGGGGCCCCGGCGATTCGATCGGTGACGGTTCCGGTAAGTCGCCCGGTGCCCGTTTGAGCTGCCGCGGAACGCGCACCGACGGCGAGGCACGGGACGAGCGCGAGGCATGTTACGGCTCGCTTCCAGTTCATTCGTTGATCTCCTTCAACAGGTGGCCGCCCATTTCGGAAGGTATTGTTCGCGCAAAGAACAAAAACGTGACATCCGTTCGGCAAGAGAGCGTGTCCGCTGCGTCGGCGCACGGGGAAGTGCGTCTGTCAGCGCGGCCTCGCGACAGAAACAACGCCTCGACTGCGTCCAGGCGTCACATCGTCCGTGGCCGGAAGTCCGATTTTGTTCGTACCCCGAACTAATCCCGGGACTAATCTGTGGCGGGGTCGGTCGAAGCGCCATAGCGCGTCCGACCGGTGCGGCTAACCGGCCACAGCACGGCCCGACGATGCATCCTGCCCCTTCGCTCGTCAGTTAGGCGGGGATCATGACCCCGCCCGTGCGCGTTTCCGCCTTCCGCTCTCGATTCCAGTTCCTACCATGGCCGCCCCGAACATCACAGCGTCTGAACGCATCGGCGATCTCCTGCTCCGCGAAGGCCTCATCACCGCCGAACAGTTGACCAAGGCGCTCCAGGAACAGAAACAGAGCGGAACACGGGTCGGCTACAACTTGATCAAGCTCGGCTTCGTCCCCGAAGTCGAGGTGACCAAGATCCTCGCCAAGCAACACAAAATGCGGGCGGTCGATCTCTCGCGGTTCGAGGTCGACAGCAAAATCGCCAAGATGATCCCCGGCGATCTCGCTCACAAAAACCTCGTCATCCCGCTGAAGCGCGACGGCCGCACGCTGACCGTCGCCATCGCCGATCCATCCAACCTCGGCGTTCTCGAGGATCTCAAGTTCATTACCCGCTACGACATCTTTCCGGTCATCGCCGGCGAATACACGCTGCGCAACTTGATCGAGAAGGTGTACGGCTCGACCGACGAAGAGCAGATGGCGTCGCTCATGGACACCATCACGGAGCTCGAGGCCGGCATCAATGGCGACGTCGAGGTCGTCGACGAGACGGAAGAAGAAGTCTCGCAGGCCGCGCTCCAAGCGGCGATGGAAGACGCACCGGTCGTCAAGCTGATCAACGCGATCTTGACCGACGCCGTGAAGCGTGGCGCATCCGACATTCACTTCGAGTGCTTCGAGCACGAGGTCCGCGTTCGCTACCGCATCGACGGCGCGCTGCAAGAAGTCATGAAGCCGCCCATGAAGCTGAAAGCCGCGCTCGTGTCGCGCTTCAAGATCATGGCGCAGCTCAACATCGCCGAGCGACGCGTGCCGCAGGACGGGCGCATCAAGCTCAAGATCGGTAACAAGGTCATCGACTACCGCGTGTCGACGCTGCCGACGCTGTTCGGCGAAAAGATCGTGCTCCGAATTCTCGACAAGGGCAACCTGACGTTCGACCTCGCGAAGTTCGGTATCGAGCCGCGCGCCGAGGCCGACCTCATGGAGGCGGTGTCGAATCCATATGGTATGGTCCTGGTCACCGGCCCAACGGGATCAGGCAAGATGACCACGCTCTACTCGGCACTCTCCAAAGTCAACACGATCGACGTCAACATCATGACGGCCGAGGACCCTGTCGAGTACAATCTGTTCGGCATCAATCAGGTGCTCGTGCGTACGGAGATCGGCATGACGTTCGCCGCCGCGCTGCGCGCCTTTTTGCGGCAAGATCCGAACATCATCATGGTCGGAGAGATTCGAGATCTCGAAACGGGCGGCATCGCGATCAAAGCCGCGCTCACCGGCCACATGGTTCTCTCGACGCTACACACCAATTCGGCGCCGGAGACGGTGACACGGCTGCTCGACATGGGTTTGGAGCCATTCAATGTCGCGTCCGCGCTCAACCTGGTGCTCGCGCAGCGACTCGTGCGCCGCATCTGCTCGGGGTGCCGCACACAGTACGATCCGCCTCCGGAAGAGATCGCGGCCGCGAAGGTGAAGCTCACGACTACGATGCGCGAGCTTCGGTTCACCGAAGAGGCGCTGCGCAACGCGAAAGCGAAAGCGACGCCGGAAGCGTTGCCATACCTGGAGACGCTCAGCCTCGACACTACGATCGGCGAGCTTGGCTTCTTCAAGGGGAAAGGCTGCGAGCAGTGCGCGGGCACGGGCCTCAAGGGTCGTCAGGGCGTCTACGAAGTCATGGTGATGACGCCGAAGATCCGGAAGCTCGTCATGCAAAACGTCGGGGCAACGGAGATCAGGGACGGCGCGATCGAGGAGGGGATGCTCACGCTGCGTATGGACGCGTGGCTCAAGGTGATGAAGGGAATCACCACGACGGAGCAGATGATCCGCGAAACCTCGCCTTGATGCGAGGTAGGCAGGCTGCAACAGCCGAGTCCTGCGATGCCCAGAAGCATCTCGATGTCGACGGTGAGCCCAAGCTTTAGGCTTTGAGCCTTTAGCAGGGAGCTACGAGCCTGCTCGATGCCCGATACCGGCTCACAGCTTCATGCTAAACGCTCACGGCTTATCGCTGGAGCTCACGCTGGAATTCGCGATGCGAGCGGGCGCGCCGACCGGCCTGCGTAGGCGTCTTATCCATGCTAGAGCAGTTTGTCCAATCGGATCGGTAGCTCCCGCACCCTCTTACCAGTCGCGTGGTACACCGCGTTGGCGATCGATGCCGCGACGCCCGTAATTCCTATCTCGCCCGCGCCCTTGGCCCCGATCGGGTTCACGTGCGGATCTTGTTCGTCGACGAAGCTCACATCGATCGTTCCCACGTCGGCATTCACAGGCACCTGATACTCGGCGAGATCGGCATTGACGTACCGCCCGGTGCGGGGATCAATGTGCGTCTCCTCGAGCAGCGCCATTCCGATTCCCCAGACAACGCCGCCGATAATCTGACTGCGCGCGGTCTTGGCATTGAGCACGCGGCCAACGCCGTGCGACGTCACGATTCGCGGAACGCGAATCGTTCCGAGATCGGCATCGACATGCACCTCCGTGAATACCGCGCCGAATGCATGCATCGAATACTGCTGCTGCTCCGGTCCCGGCTTCGAATTGATCGTCACTTCGACGGGCTGGCCGCCGTTGCGAGCGAACACAGATTCATACGTGCCACCGGCCGCCAACTCGTCCATCCTCTTCTTCAGGGCCGTCGCGGCTTCATGCACCGCGCTTCCCGTCGACGCCGCCGTCACCGACCCGACTGATGCGGGCGTCTCGGGCATCGTCGTTTCGCCGAGCTCGAATCGCACACGATCGGGCGGGACTCCGAGTGCGTCGGCCGCGATCTGCGTCATGATCGTGTAGGTGCCGCATCCGATCTCCTGCGTGCCGGCGCGAATCCACACGCGACCGTCGGGAAGCATGCGCGCCGTGGTACCGGCCGGTTGCGTACGCGCGGGATACGTCGCCGTCGCCATGCCCCAACCCACCAGCGCGCTGCCGTCACGCATCGAGCGCGGCTTCGGGTTGCGTTTGCTCCAACCAAATTTGTCGCCGGCCTGCGCATAACATTCGCGCAGCGATTTGCTCGACCACGGCCGTCCGCTTTCGGGATCGCGATCAGCGTAATTCTTGAGACGCAGTTCGACAGGATCCATTCCGAGCTCATACGCCAGCTCGTCCATCGCGCTCTCGAGGGCGAACGTCCCAGTCGATTCTCCCGGCGCGCGCTGAAACGTCGGCGACCCGACGTTGATCCGGACCAGATCGTACACCGCTTCGAGGTTCGGACATGCATAGAGCATCTTCGTCTGCGACAGCGCCGGCTCGACCCAGTTCTCCAATGTCGACGTGCTCGACGTACAGTTGTGGCGGATCGCGGTGAGCGTTCCGTCGTTCGAGGCGCCGAGTGTAACGCGCTGCACCGTGCGCGGGCGACCTCCCACGGGCCCGAACATTTGACGTCGCGTGAGCACGAGCTTCACCGGTCGTCCAACCTGCTTCGCCGCCATCACCGCGAGTGGCTGGTGCGACCAAGGCCCACCCTTGCTTCCGAATCCGCCTCCAGTGAAATGTGACACGACGCGAACGTTCGTCGGCGGAATACCGAACGCCTTTGCGACCGAATTGCGGACATTGAAAATGCCCTGCGTCGAATCATAGAGTGTGACGGTGTCACCCTCCCACGCCGCAATGGTGTTCTGAAACTCCATCGGATTGTGGTTCTCCAACGGCGTCGTGTAGGTGTGGTCGACGTGTGCCGCAGCGTCCGCGAGTCCGCGCTCGACGTCGCCCCGTTTCGTCGAACGCTCACCGCCGAGTGGATGGACCGTGTCGGCCGGATTCTTTGGCGCAGCGTCCATGTCGAGCACGGGACGCTCTTCGACGTATTGCACTCGAATCAAGTCGAGCGCGCCCATCGCGTGCTCGAACGTGTCAGCCACGACGAGTCCGATCGGCTGCCCGTTGTAGTGCACGATGTCGTCCTGCAACAGGCTCGGCACGCGCATGGTCGGTGCGGATCCGCCCAGGCGTGGCGCATTCTTCGGCGTGATCACGGCGAGAACGCCCGGCGCCTTCTCGGCGGCTGCGCCGTCTATCTGCTTGACGCGGCCCTTCGCGATACTGCTCGTGATGAGCACCGCGTGTGATATGTTCGCGAGCGGAAATTCGACGGCGTACTTGGCGCCTCCCGTGACCTTGAGCCGGCCGTCAACACGATCGAGTGGCTCACCGATGCTCGGCGCGCGTGTCGTCG
>JAICYT010000090.1 GCA_025934075.1 Gemmatimonadaceae bacterium | reverse complement strand
TCGCGCAACAATTTCATCTGCGCGATCTGCGGTGCGCGCGAGCCCGGCCGCGATGACACCGTCGGCGTCGCGGCCGCGGATGTGTCGACGGGCGAGCTCCGACTCGTCGTCACGACTCTCAGCGGCCTCGATCCGTTACTCGCCCGGCTGGCGCCGCGCGAAATTCTCCTTGGCGCGGCTTCGCGCGTCACGCTTCCGGCGTCGAGGAGTGAAGCGCTCATTACGGAACGCGAATCATGGGAGTTTGACGAGCCGCTCGCGCGCGACGATCTCACGCGCCAGTTCGCCGTGCTCACGCTCGACGGACTCGGTATCGGCCCCGAGGATGGGCCGATCGTCGGCGCGGCTGGCGCGCTGCTTCGCTATTTGCGCGAGCTACAGCCGAGCGGCCTTCCGCAGCTCGCGCGTCCGAGCATCGAGCGACCCGGCGGGGTCATGGCGCTCGATGAGATGACGCGGCGCAACTTGGAGCTGGTCGAATCGCTGCGCGGCGGGAGCATCGAAGGAACGCTGCTGTCCGTGCTCGACCGCAGCGGCACGCCGATGGGCGCCCGGCTGCTGCGTCAATGGATCCTTGCTCCGCTGACCGATGGCGCCGGAATTGACGCCCGCCTGGACGCCGTCGCAACGCTGACCGCCGACGCCGTCTCGCGCGAGGCGATGCGCAATGCGATCGATGACGTGCGCGACATCGAGCGTCTAGCGGCAAAGGCCGCATCCGGCCGGAGCACGCCGCGCGAGCTTCGAGCGCTCGGCGATTCGTTGGCGGCACTTCCGGCGGTGGCTGACGCGTTGCATCGCATTGCGAAGACAGGTCGGCTTGCCGAGATGCTCGCGACTTGGGATGACGCCGAGGACTTGGCGTCGGAGATTTGCTCGACGCTCGTGGAGCGCCCGCCAATCGCGGTCGGCGAAGACGCGACGATCGCGATGACAATCGACGCCGAGCTCGATTCGCTCCGCGGTCTCCGTGATGGCGGCAAGGATGCGATCGTGCAGATCCAGTCCGACGAACGCGCGAGGACAGGTATTACGTCGCTCAAAGTCGGCTTCAACAAAGTGTTCGGCTATTACATCGAAGTCACGAATTCCAACCTTCGCCTCGTACCACCGGATTATCAGCGCCGACAGACGATCACCTCGGGCGAGCGCTTCGTGACGCCGGCGCTCAAAGAGTACGAGGAGCGCGTGTTGAGCGCGGCCGAGCGGATCGAGCAACGCGAGCGCGAGCTGTTCGAGACGTTGCGTGCGACGGCTGGGCGCCAGATCTCACGACTGCAGCGCATCGCGCACACCATCGCCGAGCTGGACGTGTTGAGCACACTGGCGGAGGTTGCGGCGCGCGAGGGCTACGTCCGTCCGACGATGACCGATGATTTCGACCTCGACATCACGGCGGGCCGACATCCGGTGGTCGAGCGCATGATGCCGCGCGACAAGTTCATTCCCAACGATCTGCGGCTGACCCATGATGCGCGGATGATCATTCTCACCGGGCCGAACATGGCCGGCAAGTCGACCGTGCTGCGGCAGATCGGACTCATCGTGCTGATGGCGCAGATTGGGAGCTTCGTCCCCGCGAGCGCCGCGCGGATCGGCATTGTCGATCGCATCTTCACCCGGGTCGGAGCGAGCGACAATCTCGTGCGTGGCCAGTCGACCTTCATGGTCGAGATGAGCGAGACGAGCGCCATCCTGCATACCGCAACGGCTCGCAGCCTGGTGCTGCTCGATGAAATTGGCCGTGGCACGGCGACGTACGACGGCGTGTCGATCGCGTGGGCGGTGACCGAGCATGTCCACGAGCATATCGGCTGCAAGACGGTATTCGCAACGCACTACCACGAGCTCACGCAGCTCGCGGATGAGTTGCCGGCAGTGCGCAATTACAACGTTGCGGTGCGCGAAGTCGGCGACCAGATCTTGTTCGTTCACCGGTTGCAGCCTGGCGGCGCGGACAGGTCATATGGGATCGAGGTTGGGCGGCTGGCGGGACTGCCGCGCTCGGTGATCGATCGAGCGCGCGAAATGCTGACGTTGCTCGAGGAGGAGCAATTAGTTCGGGGGTCCGCGGATAGCATCCAGCCTATGAGAAGCCGTGTGGCGGCCAGCCGAGATGTCGCCTCGCGCGAACAGCTCGGCTTGTTCGCTCAGGCAAATCCAATCGTGGACCAGTTGGCGGCGCTCGATGTGAATTCGATGACCCCGCTCGAGGCATTGAGCCGCCTTTCGAGGCTGGTCGACGACGCGAAGAAGACGCGCTAAGCGGTGCTGCGCCGAGCCAAACCCGCGCGAACATCGCTTCGCTACTCGGCGCGACTTACATTTCCGCTCCGGCGATCCACACACCGACTTACCGATATACGCGTGCGACCGAAGACGCCGGCCATGAGTACCTCTCAGCGAGCGCCCGCGTGATTCGAGTTCTCTCATCATGAGCGACATGGTTCGCAACGCGAGTCCGTACGACGATGTGCTGCAATTGATCGGATGGACGCCGCTGATCCGACTCAACAAAGTCACGCGTGGCATTCGCACGCCCGTCTACGCCAAAGCCGAGTTCTTCAACCCCGGCGGATCGATCAAGGATCGCATTGGCGGGCCGATCATCGAACAGGCCGAGCGCGAAGGGCGGCTCAAGCCCGGCGGAACAGTCGTCGAGGGAACGAGCGGGAACACGGGCATTGGCCTCGCCCTCGCGGCGGCACGGAAGGGATACAAGTGCATTTTCACAATGCCCGACAAGATGTCGCAAGAAAAAGTCCGTTTGCTGAAGGCGTTCGGCGCGGAAGTGATCGTCACGCCAACGGCTGTGCCGCCCGATCATCCGGACAATTACGTGATGATGGCCAAGCGGATCGCGCACGAAACGCCAAATGCGATTCTCGCCAATCAGTTCTACAACGACGCGAACCCGCAAGCGCATTACGATACGACCGGCCCCGAGATCTGGGAGCAAACGAGCGGACGCGTCACGCATTTCGTGTATGCTGCCGGCACGGGCGGCACAATCACCGGCGTTGGCCGCTACCTCAAGGAAAAGAATCCGAAGATCCAGATAATCGCGGGGGATCCAGTCGGGTCGATCCTGGCTGAGATGTGGCGCACGAACGGCGAGGGCAAGACAGACGGTGTTCCATACAAGGTCGAAGGGATCGGCCAGGACAAGGTTCCGGGCGCGCTCGACATGAGTCTCATCGACGACTTCATGACCGTGAGCGACAAGGAATCCTTTTCGATGGCGCGCCGGCTTACGCGTGAAGAAGGATTGTTCGTTGGCGGGTCCAGCGGCTTGATCGTACACACGGCGCTGCACGTTGCGCGCAGGCTCGATGATCCGAACGCATTCATTGTCGCGGCGCTGCCGGATACTGGAGAGCGGTATCTGTCGAAGCTGTATAACGACGAGTGGATGCGGGAGAACCAATTGCTCGACGCCGATCGTACCACACTGGCGTATGTCCTGGACTCGAAGGATCGGGGCGACGGTAAGACTCCAATCGTCGTCAGCGTCACGCCCGGCGCGACAGTGAGACAAGCGCTGCGACTCATGTCGCTGCATGATGTGTCACAGCTGCCCGTGATGGACGGAGCGAACTGCGTTGGCTCGGTGAGCGACTGGTCCCTGTCGGCCAAGAGCCTCGATGACACCAAGGTGCTCGACGCGACCGTGAGTCAGGTCATGGATGGTCCTTTCCCGATCGTCGATATTGATCAACCGGTCGACAGCGTCGCGAAGCTCTTGTCCAAGTCGAATCCGGCGGTGCTCGTGCGATCCAAGGGTCTGGTGCAGGCGATCGTCACGCGGTCGGACATGCTGAACTATTTGATGGCTCGATAACCCAGGGTTCGACGGGCGGAGGAGGGGAGGGACATGGGGCTGAAGATCGCGCTGCTGTTGGGTGGGACGTCGTCCGAGCGAGACGTATCATTGGCGTCGGGCATTCGCGTCGCAGAAGCGTTGCGGACGTGCGGGCATGAGGTGCGCGCGATCGATCCCGCTCGCGGACCGCTCAGCGACGACGAGCAGCGTGCGCTCGCCACAGGACGTGTGGTGCAAACGGCTCCGCCATCGCAAGAGGCGCTGCGACGGATGGCACGCGAGGCCCTGCCGAGCTTCGCCAGCAATTTGCCGCGGCAAGGTGACGCCGATGTCGTGTTCCTCGGTTTACACGGGGGCTCGGGAGAGGACGGAACCATTCAGGCGCTCCTGGACCTCGGGGGTGTGCCGTACACTGGGAGCGGCCACCTTGCGAGCGCGTTAGCGATGGACAAGGACTTATCGAAGCACCTTTTCCGGCAAGCGAACGTGTCGACCGCCAAGTGGCTCATGGCGCCCGCCGGCGTGGACGAAGTGAATACCGCGCTTGGGCTTCCAGTCATCGTGAAGCCATCCAAACAAGGGTCGACCGTTGGGCTTTCGATCGTCCGAAACGCATCAGAGCTTCAGCCCGCGGTGGACGAGGCATTCAACTTCGACGACGAGGTGATGATCGAAGAGTTCATCGCGGGGCGGGAGTTGACCGTAGGTATTCTTGGTAACATGGCACTTCCTGTTGGCGAAATCATTCCGAAGCACGAGATTTACGACTACGAGTGCAAGTATACCGCGGGCATGGCGGACGAACGATTTCCGGCCGAGCTCACGAAGCAGGAGACAGCGCGGGTGCAGGACGAAGCGCTCAGGGCGTTCCGCGCGCTGAAGCTCAGGGGATGCGCACGCATCGATTTTCGCATGGCGAAGGACGGCACGTTCTATTGTCTCGAGGCAAACACGCTCCCTGGCATGACACAAACCAGTTTGATTCCGCAGGCCGCTGCAGCCGCGGGGATTTCGTTCCCCGAGCTCTGCGATCGCATCGTTCGACTCGCGCTCGGCGATCATGCTCGAGCGGGGATCGTCTGATGCCACCGTTTGCGATTCCGACCGCGGCGCTCGCGGGCGTGCCCGCGGGATTGCAGGGTCAAGGCATTTGGGCTGGTCGCCGGCAGATCTTCGTCCGTTTCGCGGCCGAAGGGGAAACGGCGACGATGTACACGGCCGACGCACTGGCGAGCGAGATTCGTCGTGGGACGTCGCGGTCGGCGTTTCACTCCATTTCGATCTCGGGGCGCGATCCGCTGTCGAACGCGGACTACATCTGTGCGGCGTTCGACAAACTGTCGCCGACGATTCCGGTGATGCTGGACTGCGATGGACAACGACCGGCCGAGATCGATCAGCTCAAGGGATTCGTCACGATTACGCAGGTGACGCTCGACGGTCCCACTCTCGAGGCGCAGAGCGATCGCGCGTTCGAATCGTTGCGCGTGGCTGGGAAGGCGGGAATGCAGCAAGCGCTCGTGATGATCGTCGACGAACGGACGACCGATGCTCATGTGTTACGGATGGTCGAACGGGTGCACGCGACGAGCGAATCAACGATGATCGTCGTTCATCCGGGGCCGACGACTCCGGTCGATCGCGATCGCCGCTGGATGACGTTGTTCGAGCGGGCGGCCGCGTTGCACAGCGATATCCGATTGGCATTGCGGTTGCCACCTCCGACTGGTATGCGCTGAGACCGTCATGGACGGGGTTGTAAAGGCCGTCAACGTGACCGGAACTGTGATTTCCAAGTCGTGTTATTAGTGTAGGCGTACTACAGCGCATTCAACTCCAGAGGTTTCGCAGGACGTATGGCGTCGTACCCGGGCAGCAACGAACAAGAAGCGCAGCCGCAACCCCAGCGGCTGACGGCCGCCGTGCAGGCGATCATCGCGGCGACGATCGCGGTGGCGTTCCTGCAGGCCGTGAGTGTGCTGCCATATCCGGACTTGGCGCGGTGGTTCGGGTTCGACCTCGCCTCGCTGCCGAACCACTGGTGGACGCCCTTTACATACATGTTCGTTCACGTTGGTGTCTGGCACGTGCTGGCGAACATGTACGGCCTGTATTTGTTCGGTCCGCGACTGGAGCATACGTGGGGCTCGAAGAAGTTCACGTGGTTCTACGTATTCTGCGGCCTGGGCGGCGTCGTGTTTCAGATGCTCTTCATTCGCACCGGCGGGCTCGTCGGGGCATCGGCAGCAGTGTTCGGCGTAATGACTGCCTATGCGATGCAATGGCCGGATGACGAGGTTTATTTCATGTTCGTGGTGCCGATGCGAGTGCGAACTGTCGTCGTCGGACTCTTGGTGTTCAACCTCGTGATGGGCGTGGTTGCCACGGGCGACGGCGGTGGGACGAACATCGCGTACTTCGCGCACGTCGGCGGCGTGATGGCGGCGTACGCCTACATGCGGATGGCGGCGTCGACAGGAATCGATCAAGTGCGGCAGCGCGTGGCCAGCCTTCCCGATGCGGATGAGCCACCGCGCGCGATTCCGCGCAACATGCCGCGGCGGGAGCGCGGGGATGAAGTCGACGACATCGTGGCGAAGAGCAAAGCGATCGCCGCGAAGCGGGCAGTCACGCTCGCCCCACCGCCCCGCCGCCGCGAAGCAAAGGCGGATGAGCTCAATCGGGTCCTCGATAAGATCTCGGAGCGCGGCATCGAGAGTCTCACGGGCGACGAGCGAAAAATTCTCGAAGAGATGTCGCGGCGGCTTCGAGGGAACTAAACAAGCCGCCACAAAAAAGAGCCCCCCGGACTATGCCGGGGGGCAGTGCCGCCACGCCGTTCTCGCGGCGGCGATGACCAGCGCATCGCGCCGGCCTATTTGCAATATGTAGTGCGGTACGAGCTCCCGCTAGCAAGAATCACGCGTCGCCCAACATTGTCCCGGTCCCGACCGGCCGCGAGCGATTGCATTCTTGCTCGAGCTGCCTGCATTCTTTGGCGATGCCAAAGCCTGAACTTCTCGAGACGTTTCCGAATCCATACCCGGGTCGCGATTACGAGATCGCCATGGAATGCCCGGAATTCACTGCCCTCTGTCCCCTCGGCGGGATCGAGAGCGACGCCGATGACCTGCGCGCGTTGCGCGGCGGCGCGCCCGACTTCGGCACCATTTACATCACCTATGTGCCGGGCGACACGTGCATCGAGCTCAAGAGTCTCAAGCTCTACCTCTGGAGCTTCCGCGACGACGGGATCTTTTATGAGCGTGCGGTCAATCGCATTCTCGACGACGTGTCGCGCGTGACGCAGCCGAAATGGATGGAAGTCGTCGGCGACTTCAACATTCGCGGCGGCATCAAGTCGATCATTCGAGCGCGAGTCGGCGCGCGGACCGCGGGGTGAGCGCTCGCGTCAACTGCCTCTCAACCACCTGCGGACAACAGAACGGGGGCGCCATGTGGCGCCCCCGTTCTGTTTGGTTCGAGCCTCTCTGTTAGAACGAATACTTGAGCTGCAGTTGCAACGCGTAGTTGGACGATGCGTTCTGCGTGTTGAATTGATTCGTCGAGACGTAGTTGAAAACACCCTGCGCCCCGCTCGCTATTTTGCCCGGCTGACCGGGGGCGGCGACGAACGAGCGACGCTGCAGCGGCTGCGGGCTGTTGGTGCTGCCGAAGTCGCGAGCACCCCAGTTCTTATTGAGCAGGTTCAGGAAGTTGAAGACGTCGAGCTGCAAGATGAAGTTCTGTCCATGCAGCGTCGGCAGCGACTGCCGGGCCGACAAGTTCACGACCTTGTCCCAGGGAGCTCGGCAAGAGTTACGCTTCATGATCGTACCACGTTGCGAGTTCAAGCAGTCGTGGCCGTTGATGAAGTTCTCGAGCGAATCGGCCTGTTGCGCCGGCGTGAGCGATCCATTCTGCGAGAATCGAATCTCGGTCGTGTCATGTGCATTCTTCGGCACGTAGATGAGATCATTCGCCGTGGAATTGTCGCCGTTCATGTCACCGTTGTAGACGTACTCGAACGGCACGCCAGATTCGCCGATCCACGTGAGAGAAATGCCGGTCTTCGTCTTGAACGTGTAAGTCCCGCCGGCGGCGAAGCGGTGCGGCGTGTCCCACTTCGACGGATAGAGATCCTGCGCATCTTGGCGGCCCGCATACGAGCGGCCGAACGACCAATTGGAGAACGCCACTGACGAGGTCAGGTCCCACACGTCGTACGAGCGTCCGTACGTGTATGAGAATTGCCCCTCGAAGTTATTCGAGAAACGCTTCACCAATTGCGCGGTATAGTTGTACGAATAGTCGTGCGTCTTGGTGTTCGAGATGTTGATGACGTCGCCCAGCGTCGTCGTCGTTCCCGGGATCGTCTTACGGAGCGGGGTTGGGTTGCTCGTCAGCGTGGCGATGTCGCCGTACAGCGCGCGGCCGTTGCGGTCCGTGCCAATCGGATTGTCCTGCAGGCCGATGTTCTGATAGTAGAAGTTATAGATCGAGCGGGTGTACATCGCCTCGAGCGTCGCGATGACGTTCCACGGCAGGCGCCGATCGTAGCCGATCGAGCTGCGCCAGACCTCGGGGAACTTGAGATTGGGGTCGACCGTGTTGACGGTGATGGCCGGCGCAGCGGTGCTGCCAACACAGTTACCGGCGATCGCGCCGCCGGCACTCGGCATTGCCGGCGCCTGCTTCCCATTGCAGACGAGGTTCCCGTAGCCGTTGACGCCGGAGTTGCCGTACAGATTGCTCAGCCACACGAACGCCGGTGCGCCGGTGAAGGCGCCCGTGCCCCCGCGAAGCTGATTGACCTGATCGCCGGTCACGTCCCAGTTGAATCCGATACGCGGCGCCAACTGCATGACGTTCCGAGGAACGTCGGTGGTGTTGATGTTGAGCGTTTTCTGAATGTTCGGATTGAGACTCGGGCTGTCGGTCAGACCCGGCATGTCCAAACGAACGCCGGCCACGATGTTCAGGTTGTCCTTCGCTTGCCATTCGTCTTCGGCGTAGAAGCCGAGCGTGCGCGCGTGGAAACGCGCAGCGCCATCGGTATTATCGAGCTTGATGCCAAGCGTCGCAGAGCTTGGCGTGTCGTTGATGAGCGAATCCAACGTTCCGAAGGTGAAGTTGCCGAACGAGTTTTGCGCAAACAGGTTGCGCACCTTGTACCAGGTGTTCTTGGTGCCGAGGGTGAATCGGTGCGAACCCATCGGGATCGAAACGTTGTCAGAGAGCTCGAAGACATCCTGATCGAGTTCGTTGCCCTGCGACGAATTCTCGGTTCCCGCCGAGACCTGTCCCGTACCGCCGGACGGGTTGGTCACGCGCGAGACGACGACAAACGGCGCTGTGATCGGCGTGATGCGCTTGTCGCGGATCGTCGTGTAACCGGTCAGCAGCTCGTTGGAAATTCCGTTACTGAAGTCCGAAAAGAGTTGTCCCAAGCCGCTGTTGGTGACGGAGCGGAAGTTGTAACCGTTGTTCGACAAGCTCAGTCGCGTGTTGCTGCGGCTGAAGATGTCTTGCTGTGCGTCGACATAGTTGTAGCGCGTCACGAAGCGGCTGTTGTGGGGCAAGTTTACGAGATCGAACCGCGCAAACATGTTCGCGAGCGGGTTCTCGTTCTTGATCAGGCCCGTGGTGCCGGGATCGCTGAAACCATACTTGGACTTCAGAATATTGGTGAAGCTGTCGACGGCCGCCTGGGTCGCGGGCGGCTTGGGCGTCTGTGCTGCTGGTTGGCCGATGTACGGACCGCTGGCGGGCTCGTTGCGCTGTTGGAACTCCGGCGCGATCGAGAACAGCAGCTTGTCTTTCACGATCGGCCCGCCGACCCAAAAGCCTTCTTGTGTCTGTGAGAACGGCGCCGCTCTCAGGTAGGGCACGTTTCGCTCGAGCTTCTCATTGCGGGTCGCGTAGGTGCCCGAGCCATGGAAATCGTTCGCGCCGGTCTTCGTCACTGCGTTGACCAGGAAGCCGGTAAAGCCTCCCTGACGGACGTCATATGGCGAGAGAAGTACTTGGTATTCCTTGATCGCTTCGAGCGAGATCTGCTTTGCCGAGGCCTGGCCGCCCGGCTGCAGCGTCGAGCTCAAACCGAAGATGTCATTCGCGACCGCGCCGTCGATCTGAATCGCGTTGAAGCGATTATTCTGGCCACCGCCCGAGTTGCCTGGGCCCTTCGTCGAAATCTGCGGAACGAGTGCGAGGAAATCGGTGAAGTTGCGGTTCAGAGTCGGTGCATGCGAGATCGTGGAATCTGTGATCGTCGTCGTGATTCCCTTGTGCGACGACGAGATCACCGCGCCAGTAGTCGTGCCGGTCACTTCGACGCCGGTCAGGCGGACGGCCTGCTGACGGAGCGAGAAGTCGACCCGAAGGTTTTCTCCGAGCGAGACGTAGAGGTTGTTCGAATCACGCGGCGCGAAGCCGATGCGACGGATAGAAACCGTGTATGGTCCGCCGCTTTCGAGCGATGGGATGTAGTAGCGGCCGTCGGCATGCGTCAGTGTTCCGGCTCGAGCGCCGTTGGTGCGATTGATGGCTTGCACCTGCACACCTTGCATGCCGCGCCCTTGTTCGTCTGTCACTGAGCCGCTGATGGCGCCGGTGGTGACGCCTTGCGCGGCGACACTCGTCGCCCCGATTACCATGGTCGCGAGGCCCGCGACGGCACCGAACGTCCAACGTGGAATCTTCATACGGTGGGTGTTCCCTCGTGGAGTGGATGCCGTTCGTCGGCATCTCTCAGTCTCCCACGCAACTTCGGATGTGGAGAGCGCGGGCAGTCCAGAAATTCTGTGGCGGGATGAAGCGTTGGTCGTACTGTTTGGTACCGAGCCGGTCACCGCAACGCCGAGCGATTTGGCACGGGCAAAACGAAAGGTTGGATGAGCGAGCACAATGTACGGTGCGAGATCGAAGTTGGCGAGATTGTTGTTCGGCACGCCGACCACTCATGAAACACGGCCACCATAGATTGGCGTCACGTCTGAGTCACGAGGGTTACTACGAGGCCGCTCGGGCGAATCACAATTACTCGCGAACAGCGTGTTGGGCCAATTGACTTCATGTCAGTAACTCGAATAAATTGAAGGGCTTGCGGCTAGGTAGCTCAGTTGGTAGAGCAGCGGACTGAAAATCCGCGTGTCGGCGGTTCGATTCCGTCCCTAGCCATTCGAACACGAAGTGCGTCGTTCGACGACCGACCGCGACCAATGACGCCATCCGCTAAGATCGCCGTGATTCTCGCGTGCGTCGGAACGTGCGCACTCTCCACAGTCGTGTCGTCCCAGCCGAATGCAGCACGACGCGATACGCTCTGGAACGTGCGCGCAGCCGCCGCCTACCTCGACAGCCGTGAAGCGTGGTGGCTAGACTGGCCGACCGCCGCGCGCGATCACGAAACGGCGTGCGTCTCCTGCCACACGGCGCTGCCTTACGCGCTCGCGCGTCCGGCACTCGGCGAAAGCTTGGGCGAACGAGACGTGGTCACTCCCGAGCGTCGTCTCGTCGAGAATGTCGTCAAGCGAGTCCAACTCTGGCGCGACGTCGAACCATTCTACCCTGATCAAACTCGGGGGCTTCCAAAAACCAGCGAGTCACGCGGGACCGAGGCCGTTCTCAACGCTCTCATTCTCGCACGCCGCGATGGGCGCGCGGGATCGCTCAGCGACGACGCGCGCCGGGCGTTCGCGAATCTCTGGCAACTGCAGTTTCGCGCGGGAGACCAGAAGGGGGCGTGGGCATGGCTCAACTTTCACTACGAGCCGTGGGAAGCGAACGGCTCTCCGTATTTCGGTGCCGCGCTTGCGGCAATTGCCGTCGGAAGTGCTCCCGCTGGATACGCGTCGACTCCCGAAATACAGGATCGACTCACGCTGCTTCGGTCGTATCTCCAGCGCGGCGTTGACACGGTGAGCGTCTTCAATCGGCTGATGGCGTTATGGGCATCTGCCGAGCTGCCCGCGGTACTGTCGCCGGCACAACGACAGTCGGTCATCGATACCGTCTTCGCGAAGCAGCGTGCTGATGGCGGTTGGAGCATGTCGACGCTGGGCATGTGGTCCCGGGGCGACGGCACCCCGCAGGATTCGTCGAGCGATGGATACGCGACCGGGCTTGTCACTCTAGCGCTTCAACGCGCTGGCACCGCGGAGCCAGCGTCGACGGTCTCGCGCACGGATCCGCGAATTCGGCGAGCCCTCGATTGGTTGGTGAAGCATCAAGATCCGGCCACCGGCGCTTGGTCGGCCTCGTCGCTCAACAAGAAACGTGATCCGGCGAGCGACATCGGCAAATTCATGAGCGACGCAGCGACGGCTTACGCGGTGCTGGCTTTGATGGCCGCACGCTAGACACTTGTATCTGAAGGCCGCCGCACGCTCGTTAGCGTGCGCCGCGCTCCAATCTGCTCACGGCCGCGCTAATCCGATCACCGAGCACCGGTGCCTCGGCCCGGCTGAAAGTGGCCGTCAAGTGGTCGTCGTCGCGATAGACGACCGCTCCACGAAGGGCCACCGCACACGGAGAGCGGGCACAGAGTCGGCCCGTCATGTCGACGAACGCGACACGATCCAGTCCGCGCGCCGCCTCGTTCTGCGCGGTGATCGCGCGCGGCGATACTGACTCGTCACGGTCATATTCGCATTCTCTCATACGGAACGGTGCGCCGGCTGCACGGCGCGAGAGACATGCGGGCACGTCGAATCCCGGCTGCGGCACGTCGCGCATCACGATCGTGTTGATGCGAGCGGATGAGAGCAACGAATACGTTCGACGCAGACCGTCGCGCCAAGTGGCGGGCGTGACGCCCGACTCGGAGAGCTTTCCTCTCGCTGGCATATAGTGGTCATAGCTCGAAAGTATGACCGCCATCGGACGAAGTCCCACAATTCGGCGAAGCATCGCGCGGCGCCATGTCGTGCACTCGGTGTACCGTCGCTTGAGTCTCCCGTTCACGAGCTCGGGAACGTCAGCCACCGGGCACGCGGGTTTGACCATCGCGATCACTTTCCAGCCGCGCTCCTTCCCGATGCGATCAACCGCTGGCAGCCAATGTTCGGCGTGGGAGTCGCCCATGAGGACGACCGTTTCTTTCGCGTTTCGATCGCCGAACACGCAGGGCGCGGTCGCGTTCTCGAGCAGTGAGCCCCAGCAGTCGTGCTCCATGCCGTCCTCGCGCGCCGCGGTATACAGGCGCTGTGCCGGCGACGAGACACGCCGTTGCGCAACGAGCATCGCGCCGTACGCAATCAAGACCGCGCTGAGACTCGCGCCGAGCGCAACCAAGTTGAGTGAGTACGATCGCTCGCGAAGCCAGCTGCTGTGTCGCGCCGGCTCCTCGACGAACCGGAGTGTCAGCACTGCAAGAACCAGCGCGACGCCCGACCACGCCAGCCGACCGGCGACGCCAATGCGCCAGTCGATAACAGCGCCGAGGCCAACGAGCGGCCAGTGCCACAAGTACCACGAGTACGACACTCGGCCGAACCATCGAAGCCCGGATGTGCCGAGGCCGCGAGTTATCGCGCCGGCGGGAGTCGCCATGCCTCCCACGAGTATTACCGCCGTGCCAAGAACGGGGACGACCGCGGCGAGTCCTGGATAGGGCGTGGCTTGATTGTAGAACAGGGATGCGCCGGCGATTGCAGCGAGGCCGCTCGCTTGCAGCAGCGTTCCTGATTTCGTCGAGATCTTGGACAGTCGCGCCGCGTCGAACGAAATAAGTCCGCCCAACGCGAATTCCCAAATTCGCGTCGGCATGCCGAAGAACGCCCACGGTTGTGCAGCCCTCGTCAGCCACAGCGACACGATGAATGAGAGCGCGCCAGTCACCGCGATCCCGATGCCCAGTCGCCGCGTCATTCGTGCTGTCGTTGGCTCTCCGTTTTCCAGCCGGGCCATGACGACAAAGAGCAGCGGCCAAATGATGTAAAATTGCTCCTCGACGGCGAGCGACCATGTGTGAAGGAACGGATTGCCGGACGACGCGTGATAGTCGACCGCTTCGCGAGCGAACGCGACGTTTCCGTAGTGCAGCGCAACGTTGCGCGCGTGCGCAGCAATGGGACGCTGATCGATCGGCGCGTAGATCCAGAGCGCCAGCGCGATCGTCGCGACGACAACGACCAGGAATGCCGGCAAGAGCCTTCGGGCGCGCCGCGCGTAGAATTCACCGAGGTCGACGTCGCCGGTTGACGTGACTTCGCGCGCGAGCAACCCAGTGATGAGGAATCCGGACAGGACGAAAAACACGTCCACGCCGACGAATCCGCCGGACATCCACGACACGCCGGCATGGAACGCGACAACCAACAGAATGGCGATGCCGCGAATGCCTTCGATGTCCGGTCGAAAATCAGCGCGTTCCGAAGCCATGGAAAAGTGATACGGAGTGGCTCAGCGAGAAGTTACGGGCTCGCCATCGCCGCCCCGAGCACGTCGCTCGACACGCGGCCGCCATTCGTCACCGCTTCAACCTCGCCTCGTTTCCGCCAAACAATGACGGCGACGACGACGGCGGCGATAGCCAGAGCAAAGCCGAACTCATCGATTGCCCACTTGGTCTTGCCCGTGTCGATCGTCAGCGGCGTGAAGATTCCTTGGATAAACAAGTTGTGGCTCGCGTGCAGGAACGCGCCTGTCCAAAGACTGCCAGACTTGAGCCGCATCCACGCAAACACGAAGCTGATGCCGATCACCATGACGGCGAAGCAAGTCAGGCCATACCAGGTCGGCGTGCCGCTGTTGTAATCGGCGAAGACGAGAATCGGCACATGCCACGACGTCCAAATCACGCCGCTGATGAGTGCCGTCCGCGTGAACGTCGTCATTTTGGCCAACTCTGGAACGAGAAAGCCGCGCCATCCGATCTCCTCGCCGAGCGCACTAATGGTCGACGCGATCATACCCAGCGTGCCGGTCGCCAGCACGAAAACGATCAAGCGGACGGCGACTGGCGTTTGCGGCGACAGCCGGCTGTAAAACGCGTGCGCGAGCACGTTCTGATTCGGAAAGCCGCCGAGACCAGTCGCCCAAACGAAAGCGTATGCTGCTCCGGCATACGCAATCGGAATCACGTAGCTGATGGCCTGATATCGCCATCGCCATTTCCATCCAAGAGAGGACAGAGGGCGTCGTCGAATGAGGCACGTGAGAATCGCGGCGATGCCCGGACACCACATCAGGCCGAGCACATACAAGCCGTGTCCTGCGCTCAGATGGCCAGCGCGGATGATCAGCGTGTAGTAGATCGAGCTGAGCGCAAACGTGCAGACGAGATAGGTGAGAATGCCTGCCCGTGTTTCATCACGAGAGCGTTCCATTCTGGCCTCCGATAACTTTATCGCGCGACATTGGGCCTAAAGAGAACGAGCGACACGAACGGTGGTGAAGACAGTAACCTTGTGCCGCGGCCGCGATCGAACCCCTCCGTGTTAGCTCCGTCTTCACCGCCCTCGGCGATAGATCCTGAACGCATTACTCGCCGACTTGTCTCCGTAAACGAGCGCGAGGCAGCAAGACAAGTCTGTTCGCGGCGGTTTGTCCGGATAGACTAGGAGGTAGTCAAATGTCGCCTTTTGCAGGGCGGCCGTCACTCCTTCGACTGTCTCTGAATCGAACACGCCATCCAGAATTTCCCGGCGGCGCGTAGCCTCCGCGCCAAAATACTCGGCGACGCGCTGCAGGTAGGCCGGACGTCGAGTTTGGCCAGCGAGGAAACTTGTCGTCGCGACTGTTTCGCCGTTGGCGTTTACGCTATGGTCAGGATGAGCCGCGACAACCGCAGTTGCAGGCGTATTCGTCATGATCCACTGATAACCGTTCATTTCGGCCGCCGTGATCGGATACGCCCGTTGAAGTTGGCTGCGGAGGACTGAATCCGCTCCTCGGTAGGTCACCGTTGTCGCGAGTGCTAGCGCTCCTACCGCGAGCATGTGTCGGTGCGTCATCAGCGTTGGGAAGCGCGAC
>JAICYT010000092.1 GCA_025934075.1 Gemmatimonadaceae bacterium | reverse complement strand
CCTGCATGATCTCGCCGGTGAAACCAAGCTCTTTCAGTCGGTCGTAGACGCGGCGGTACCAGCGAATCGTCGCGTCTTTGCCGCCGGTGAACCGACTCCACACGCTGTTCGGGTCGATGGTTCGCTGAACGTCCGCGAGGACCGTGCAGGCATTGTGGAGCTTGTCGGCCGCGCATACCCAACGTGCCGAGTCGCTCGCCTGTTCGAGTCGCACGAGGCAATCGCCGCGGCGGTCGTCGTGCGAGAGCTCGACTCCGTCGTCGTCGAGCCGACGCATCGTCACCGCGAGCACTGCCTCGAGCACATCAACGCCGAACTTGTCGGCGATGCGCTGCTCGAGCATTTCACGCGTGTAGCCCTCGCGCACGCAATCTTCGATCACATCGTGGAGAATGCCGCTGACGACGGTTTGATCATCGCGCCCATAGCGCGTCAGGATGATCGCGACGTTGGCCGGATGCGTGAGGTACGGCGGCCGTGTTCCTCGACGCACCCGCTGGTCGTGGTGTTTAGCCGCGAACGCGAGCGCGTGATTGATGCGATCGGAATATCCGGTAATCGTCATGGCAGGATCACCAGCCTACACGCCGTGAACCGGCGCGTCAACCGCGGCCCTCACCGGCGAACCAGCGAAGGATTCGCTCGAGCCCGTCGGCATCCTGCTGGTCGAACGCCGCTCGCCGCGTGGAATCGATATCGAGAATCGCGATGAGCGCGCCCGAACGATCGAAGACCGGTGACACGATCTCCGACTTCGAGCGCGGATCGCACGTGATGTGGCCAGGGAATCGCTCGACGTCTGGCACGACGATTGTGCGCTGTTCCGCGGCGGCACTGCCGCATACACCGCGGCCGAACTCGATCTCGAGGCAACCCACCGTGCCTTGATACGGTCCGACGCGAAGCAGATTCGGGCGCACGACTCGGTAGAAACCCGTCCACAGATGTCCGAATGCATGATGGAGCAGCGCGCTCATGGTGGCCATGCCGGCAATGTCGTCATCGATGCCGGCCATGACGTTGATCATGTGCGCGTGCAACTGCGCGTATGCCCGATCCTTCGGATGGTGACGGAGATCCAAGGTTACTTCAGCCATGCCTGCCTCGCCTCTAACTCGCCTTCACTCGACTTACCTCGATATCATCGACGCGAACTGCAGATCGATCAGCAGCAATCCGAGACCCTGAACGAGGATTCCTGTTCCAGCACCGACCGCGGCGGCATTTCGCACCAGAATTCTGCCGCAAAGCGCTAGGACGCATCCCATGCCGACGAAACCGGTATCGAACCCGATGTTCATCCACAGCAGTCGCTCGACCCTCGCCGCACCGGAAATATCGCGCAGGTGCAAACCATGCCATTCGATCGCGGCAATCGCTCCGATGACCGATCCCCAAAGCGCCATCTGTAGTGCGAAGTGTGACAGCAGCGCAGACGACGTGCGCCGTACCGCGATCGTCACGGCAATCGTCGTTGCAGCGAAAATCGAAAGGGCGGCCCAGAGAAGGAGCCGCAGCAGGTGCTGCTGTTCCGCGTGAAGAAATGTGTCTGACCACACACGTCGGATGCTAGTCTTACCACGACGTGCGAGGAAGTAGTCGTTTACCGCTACGACGTGATCGCCTTCATCTCCGCCGTGCGCAGTGGTCGCGGTGACGTCGCCAACCGCTCCGGTGTAGGCAGCGCCGGCGGTAGTGCGTCCCAGAGTACGATGCCGAGAGGCGAGCCACCCGCGGCGCGGATGCCGTCGAGCGCCGCCTGCAAATCAGCGAGTCGCGTATGGCCGACACGCGCACACAAGATCGTGTCGGGGATGGGGAGAGCACCCGGAATTCCCGCCACGGCCTGTTCGATTGATGACACGACAATGATTGCTTCGTAATGCCGAGACAGTCGTGTTGCCTCCCGCCGAAACAGCGCGGTGACCCGTGCTCCATCCAGTGCTTCCGATGACAGACCACTCGGGATGACGTCGATGACGCGATCTCGCCCAACCATCGCTTGCGTCGTCAGCTCCGCCCAATCGACGTTCTGGTTGACCACGTCCGTGAATCCAGGCTCGGCGCGAATTCGTAACGCGGCGGCGACGGGCGCGGTCCGCGCATCCGCGTCGATGATGATCACGCTGCGCGCCTCATCCGCGGCAATCGCTGCGACGTTCGTTGCAATTACGCCAACCACGCCCATGTCATCGCCGGCGATCGTGAGAACGAGACGACTTGCGCCTGCCCGCGCGACGTGCAGATAGGTGAGTTGATATCCATCTGCGCCGGGATCGAAGTAAGGCGGCGCATCCCGATCCGTAGAGCGCCGCTGTCGATCCGGGTTTCGCGGGCGCGGGCGGATCGTTGCCAACACCCGCGCGCCAGTCACACGCTCGGCTTCATGCTCGTCACTCACGCGTGGATGCCGCATCTCGCCATAGAATGCGGAGCCAAATCCCAGCACGATCCCCAGCACGAGCGCCGCCCCAAGAAGCGCGATCGGGGGAGCGTTGAAACTCGCTGCTTGGGCCGCGCTCGCTATAGCTCGATCATAGTCTCTCGCTTTTTCGCGCGCCTGTGACACAGCCGTTGCGGCCTCGCGCAAGTGCGCCTGTGCGGAGTCACGTTCTGCAATCCAAGCGGTGGTATCGACGACCGGGCCCTGCGCAGTTGCTTGCGGCGCCGCTGACGCGTTCAACTTCGCGATCTCTAGTCGCAATGAATCGCGACGCGCTTGGCCCAAGGTCTGAATTGCGCGACCGATCTCCGTGGCTCGCGACGTGAGAGCGACGTATACGGGATCGGCGCCGCCGGTCGTACCGAACCCTTCCCGTTCACGCTCGACTTCGGCCAACGAGTCGAGTAGCTGGCGCGCACGCGCGCTCGTAGCCATTTGCTTCGCTTCGCCAAGTGCGCGGTAGGAACCCGCGACCGGCGCGATCTCGACACGCGCGAGAAGCGCGTCGAGATCATTGACGTCGTTCGATAGCGAGTCGCGGCGTAGCCGCGGACGTGGATTGAGCGTATCCGCCGCCGGTGTTGCGGTCGCCGCAACGTTCGAGCGCGCGTAGGCCAACGATGAATCCGCGGCGATGAGGCGCGCTCGCGCTTGCGCAAGCGCGGCGACGAAAACCATAGTGTCCGGACGCGTGCCGATGGCCCTGGCCGGCGATGGTGGAGCGCCGCGTCGCGCCTGTTGAGGCACGACGACGAGCGCGACCAAAGCGGCCACGAACGTCCCGAAGCTGACCGCCGCGATAAAAGCCGGACGATGCACGGTATTCCGCGCACGGGCGGTCAACCATACCGGCCGTGGGATTGCTCGCGGAAATTCTCCGGTCATCTGCGGCATGCTGCGATTCTCTCGGTCGCGAGAAGGTGGCGCAAGAAACCGACGACCCGCCGCCTACTCTGGCACGTGATGGGCCATGGCAGCAATCGCGTGTATCACCACACACAAACGAAGAACGGAGCCGCAAGGGCTCCGTTCGAGGTAGTGCCACAAGATCCGACGCCGTTTATTGTACGGTGATCGTTCCCTTCATCCCCATCGCAAGGTGGGGCGTGCAATGGAACGGATACACACCAGGCTTTACACCACCGAATGAAATCGTGTAGGTCTCATTGGGATTCATCATCATCGGACTCGAGAGCTCCGAGATCTTCTGATCCATGTTCGCATCAAGCTGGGCCTTTGAATCGGCCGGCACCGTGCTCGGATCGAAGGCCACATTATGTGGGCCGCCGCTAACCATCGTGAAGCGCACAGCGTCGCCCGGCTTGATGGTCACATTCGCTGGTTCAAAGCGGTAACCCTTGTCATCACCGACCATCTTAATGTCAACCGTCGCGCCCGTCGGTGCTACCTTGGCGACCGCGCCAGCAGCCGGAGCAGCGGCCCCAGGTGCTGGAGTTGGCGCAGCAGCCGCTGCCGGCGGCGCCTTGGTCGTGTCCGTAGCTTTGTTCTCGCCGCCGCCGCATGCGCCGAGGACAGCTGCGCTCGCCACGAGCGCTAGTGCGTAGAACCGCATTTCGTAGGGCCTCCAGGAGTGCCTAGCTGAATCGTTTAGGTAGTCACCGCATAAGCGCGGGAGAATGTGAAACTATTCACAAAGTCGGACGGGCGCAACGCGCTTCAATTTCATCCTTCCACACAGTGAGCCAGCTCTCATACAGGACCAGCAGGAATCCCATTTCAGCTCATCCATGATCGTAATTCCCAGCGTCGACTTGAGAGACCGAACCCGCATCAGGCCGACGGGACTGAAGACCGACGCGAGCGAACCGCCCATCGGCGATGCAATCAGCGTCGCACGCGCGTGGGCGGCTCACGGTTTTCGTCGCCTTCAAATCGTCGATCGCGACGCCGAATCGGGGTCGAGCGCGAACGCAAGCCTGATCGAGGACGTCGTGCGCGACGGCGCGATGGAAATTCAAGTCGCCGGTGACGTCCAATCGTCGGAGCAGATCGAACGTTTGGCCGATGCCGGCGCGTCCCGCGTTGTACTCGGCGGCCGAGCTCTCGATGAGATCGACTGGCTCGCCGACGTTGCGGATCTGTTTCCCGGCCTGCTCCTCGTGTCGACTGACGTTCGTAAACGACGCGTCGTGACCCGTGGTTGGGTTCATGGCCTGCCGGTGGACGTGCTTGATCTCGTCGACGACTTGGCGGGTCTTCCCCTCGGTGGCTTGATCATCGCGTCGGTTCAGGCCGAGGGACAACACACAAGCTCAAGCCTGGCGTTGTTGGAGGATGTTGCCGAAGCGTGCGAGTTCCCGGTGATGACGGCGAACGGCGTCTCGACGATGGATGATCTTCGAGCGCTGGAGCACCGTGGCCTCGCCGGAGCCGTGCTCGGAGCCGCCCTTTATTCCGGTTCACTCGACGCGCAAGCCGTCGCCCACGAGTTCGGTAGTTGACGGCCAATCGTTCGCGATCAGAACTGCTCGATCAAAGCGCGAGACAAGAGATCCGGCTTCCCGAGATAGACGAATCGGAAGTCGTGCATGTATTGTTTCGCCACGCGGCGCACATCCTCCGGCCGAACACGACGCAGATCGTCAACGAACTTGCTCGCCGCCCGATAGTCGCCTTGATAAATCTGAGCGCGCGCGAGAAAGGTGGCTTGATCGCCATTCGTCTCGTTCTTGAGGAAATAGTCCGTGATGAATTGCTGAACGAGTCGCTCGAGACCGCGCGGGTCGATCAGCTCGCGCTGAAGCCGGTCGATCTCGGCGCGCATCAACTGGAGTGTGGTGTTCGGATCGACGGTAGTAACGTAGACGCCGCCGCTCGCGATCGCGCGCTCGACAAATGGCGCTTCCACCTCGTATGACAAGTTTCTGCGCGAGCGGATCTCCGTGAAGAAACGTCCGGAGAGCACGGCGGTCGCGATGCGCAGTGCCTGGTAGTCGGGGTCGCGCGCCGCGGGACCGCTGTAGTATCCGCGGATGTAGTTCGTAGGCAGCTGTGCTTCGTGAATAACGAGCGCGCGGCCAAGCTGTGGTGGCGCGTGCGGCGGCGACCACGAGTAATTGCCGTGCGGCAACTGAGCGAGCGTGCTCTGCACCAGCCGTTCGACGTGGGCTCGATCGACGTTGCCGACGATCACGACGAGCATGCGCGACGTTACCATTTGCGTTGCTTGATAATTCCGCAAATCGGTCAGTCGGATGGAGCGGAGTGACGATTCAGTTCCGTCCGGCGAGAATCCGTATGGATGTCCGACGTACGCGAGGCTGTCGGCAAGGCGGCTCACCAGCGGATCTGGACTATTTTCGGCGTCTCGGACCGCGCTGATCATTCTCGCCCGCACGAGCTCCACTTCACTGAAGTCCAGCGTCGGCGCCATGAGACGATCGGCAAGGATCGCCCATGTCGAGTCGAACACTGCGCGTGTCGTGGTAAATCCGATCAACGTCCAATCTTCCGACGGCTCAATGCCGATCGTGCTTCCGAGACGGGCGAGCTGCTGGCGAAGCGTTTCGCGCGGAAACGTCTTCGTCCCCCGCTCTGACGCCTCGAGCAAGAACGCTTCGATGCCCTGAATTGCCGGCGTGAGCTGCTGCGTTCCACCAAGCAGATACACGTTGGCGGCGACGACATCGTTCGCCGTATTCCGCCTCAGAATGACTTTGAGCCCATTGACGTCGAAGCTCGTCGTTCCTGTGTCGCTTTGCGCGCTCACCTGCGCCGGGATCAGAAAAACCAGCGCCACAAGCAACGCTCGAGCGATTCTCGAGGCCATCATTGAAGCCGTGATCATGGATGAACCGCGGTCTCGAGAAGACTCGACGGCGTGAGGTTGAGCGCTTTGCGCACATCCGGCGACAGCAACACACCAACGACGTGCGGCTTTCCGATGATGTACTTGTTCGCGTACGTCTGCAGGTCCGTCGGGGTCTGTTTGGCCATCGTGTCGACGTAGCCAAAGAAATAATCCAGCCCGGTCACGGCCCACCAGAAGCCCAGTTGTTGCGCGAAGCCCGATGCGCGCTCGAGTCCAAGCTCGGTGCCGATGATCCGCTTCCGTTTCGTGGCGTTGAGCTCGTCCGCCGAGAAGTAGCCGGGGTCGTCCACCTTCTTCAGCTCATCTTGCAATGCGCCCAGCGCTTGGCGAAGACGCTGCGGCGACGTTTGCCCGAAGACGGTGATCGGGCCCACGTGGTTCAATGTGTAGTAATTGAAGCCAATCGACTCAAACAGTCCGCTATCGACGAGGCGTTGCTGAAACTTCGACCCAGGTTGGTTGAGCACGTCTGAGAAGACATCCGCGGCATACGTCGACGCAGGATCCTGCGTCGCACTCGGACCTTGCCATTGAAGCATCACGTATACGCTGCCGATCGGCTGCTCGACGACGAGCGCGGTGTCGTGCGTGAGAGGGGGAATCGGAGGAATCGGATCCGCAATCGTTGGATCTGGACCGGCCTTCCACCCGCCGAACGTGGCGCGCGCTAACGCGAACGCTTTGTCGGCGGTCACGTCGCCGGTGATGATTATCGCGGTGTTGTTGGGGATGTAATACCGTTGCTGAATCGCATGCATCTTTTCGGGCGTCGTGCTTTCTATCACCGCACGTTCGCCGAGTGGATTTTTGCGGCTCCACGCCGTCGTCCAGAGCGCTTTGCTCATCGACGTGTTGAATTGGAAGAACGGACTCGACTCGTTCCGATCGTATTCGCCAATCACTACCTCGCGCTCGCGCTCGAGCTCGTCCTGTCTGAACAAAGGAGTCATTAGGGCGGCACCAAGGAAGTTCATTCCGCCTTGGATGCTGTCGGCCGGAACCGTGAGATAGTAGTTGACCCGTTCCTCGCTGGTTGTGCCATTGAACTGCGCGCCAAGCTCCGATGCGCGCGCGACGAAGTCATCTGGGTTCGGATACGCGGCGTTTGCCTTGAAGAACATGTGCTCGTACAAGTGCGAGAGGCCTTCGTACTCTGGGCCCTGCGTAAACGAGCCGTTCTTCACGTCGGCTTCGATCGTCACAAGCGGCACGCCGTGATTCTCGACAACGATGATCTCGAGACCGTTCGGCAGCGTCGAGCGTTTGATGTGGCGTTCCAGCTCTGCCCGCTGCGCGGTGGCCAGCGAAGGGATCAGTATCGTCAACACGAGCGCACTCGCGAACGCACGCGCGCGCAAGAGCCGACGCGAAGATATACGGCTTGGTAGCATCACAGGGCCGTCCATAGTTTCTTTTATCCTCAACATGCCCAATTCCGATTCCAGGACACTCGAGCGCCTCGCCGCACGTCTCGAGACCACGCACGTGCGTCGAAACGAGCCGCTCGCTCCTTACACGACGTTTCGAATTGGCGGTCCCGCCGATCTCTACTTCGAGGCGACGTCGGCCAAGGCGCTCGCGAATGCCGTGCTCGCGGCGCGAGAGAACGATGTACCCTACTTCGTCCTCGGGCTCGGCGCCAACATTTTGGTCGGAGATCGCGGGTTTCGCGGTCTGGTCATCCGAAACACCGCGCACGCACATGAGTTCCGCGAGAACGGCGAGACGTGTCGACTCTGGAGTGAAAGCGGCACGATCATCAAGACGCTCATCCAGGATTCAGTCGCTCGCGGCTGGTCCGGCCTCGAACACTATGTTGGGATTCCGAGCACGGTGGGCGGAGCAGTCTGGCAGAATCTCCACTTTCTGTCACCGGCACCGGAGCGCGCGCGAACGATGTTCATCGCGGAAGTGTTCGAGTCGTGCGAAATCTTGTCGGAGGAAAACGAGCGCAAGGTCGTCGGGTCCGAATACGTGAACTTCGGCTATGACGATTCGGTCTTCCACCATCGGCGCGACATCGTCCTGAGCGTGACCTTCAATCTCACTCGAGGCGATCAGGCCACGCTGCATCGAATTCTTCAGGAGAACTTGAGCTGGCGAGGCGGAAAACATCCATGGCTCGATTGGCATCCGAGCGCTGGATCCATCTTCAAGAAGATGGAAGGCGTCGGGGCTGGACGACTCGTCGATCAGTGCGGACTCAAAGGATTTCGCCACGGCGGCGCTCAAATCTCGCACATTCACGCCAACATCATGGTCAACCTCGGCGGGGCGACGGCAAAGGATGTCAGAGAGTTGATCGCCATCGCGCAGAACGCCGTCGAAACTCAGTGCGGCGTACACCTCGAGCCGGAAATCGGATTTATCGGAGAATTTTAGAACGTCGCGCCGAATCCAGCGACGAACCTCCAGTGCGCAGCGCGGTCGACCGCTCGCGCGAGGCCGATGTGCACCAGGTCCGAGAAGAGTGTCACGCCAGCACCGATCGTTGCGCGGACTCCGTTCGTCGCTTGGGAGACAGGAACCGGGCTCCAGCCGTCACCTAACTGCATGACCGCCTGTCGGGCGCCGATCGACGATAGCTCCGTCCAACCGCCTTGTGCACTCAGCGCGAGTCCCGGCCCAAATCCCGGAATGAAGTAGTTCCGCCAGAAGTGCATCGGGCGCCGCCAAATCGGGAAGCGGTAGCTCGCGAACGAACGAAAGAGGGCGGCGCGGTCGCCGGCAAATTGTTTGTAGTCGTAGCCAGGCAGAACCTCATTTCCGCCGAGCTCGAACAGCGTTTGCGGCGGCGGGTGCTCGCCGAATACGACGCCACCATCGCCGTGCATCGCGAACGACACCGGACCCCAATACTTTCGTGCCGAGAGCGCGAGCTCGACGCGTTGCCAGTCGAGATCTCCCTGCGCGCCTTCGTAGTGCAGTCGCGCGCCAATGCCGGGCTGAACAAAGTCGCCCGTCACATTCGGATGAAATTCCACGTCGGCTCGGGCAATCCAGTACGCGCCGCCGGCAACGCCGCGGTTTTGCCGGAAGCGTGATGGCCCCGAGAACAATCCTTGCGACAATCGGGTTCGCTCGCCGTGATCGTCGGCGAATCCGAATCGAATTGTCGCCAGTCCCTCGTCCGCAACGCCGAGCAGCCGGGTGACCGAGACGAACGCTTGTCGCCGGTCGACATAATCGTAGTCGTCGACCGACCCGAGCAGCGCGGCAAAGCCGGGGTCGTCATCGAGCGGCAGCGCAAAATCATTCGTGGACGCAAGACTCCGTTCACCGTGCATGCCAAACGTCCACGGGCCATGATCGTATGACGCGAAAGCGCCGCCGCGAGCGGTCTGTTCACTCCACGCATAGCCGACGAATCCGCCCATACTCAGGCCTGGTGCCGCACTCCGAAGGTCGAGCGAGGGAGCGATCCCGGTGAACAGTCCTTCGACTCGGTTGAAGCGAAGCATTCTGCTGGTCGCGTTCGGGAACAGACTCACGCGTGGCGGTCCGTCGGCGCGCCAGACATCGGGGGCCATGTCCGCGAAGTCGTCCGAATGAACGGAGCTGCTCAGCGTTCCGATGTCGTGTTGCCATTGGTCATAGCGACTCACACTGTCGCCTTTCGCCCAACTAACGAAGACACGCGGAGGTCCGAGCGAGTCGGAGGCAGTTGCGACGAGACTATCGTTGACGACGATCCCGTCGATCGACGACACGAGCCGAAAGATCGGGCGCGTTTGTCCAAGCAGCGGAAAGCTCGCTTGGAATTCTGTTCGTTGAAATGCAGGAAGCCAATACTTGCCGGCGACTTCAGCGTTCACGAATTCCACGTAGGCGACGCCGACGACACCCATCGCACGCGCCAGCGCCTCCCGCTTACTCGGCCGTCCACGCGCGACCACGAACTGCCCGCGCATGCGAATGATTTGACCGCGGTCCGCATCGATGTCGATCTCGCCGTCGAAGGCGCCGAGCCGGGTTGAATCTTGCAGATTTGGTCGAACGCGAATTCGCGCGATCGGAATGCTGCGCTCACCGACACGAAGCGTCGCCACGGTATCGCCGCCGGTGAATCGATAGAAACGATCACGGTCCGACGCGAACGGATGCACAGCGATGAGAGTGTCACCGGTTCCGGATCGCGCGAAGTACGCTCCGAGCGACAGACGGTTTCCATAGAGCGACGGAACGGTCCAGCCACGAACAATGCTGAGCGTCGAATAGGGGACACCAACGCTCTGCGATCGATAGCCGACGATGTGCAGATCGTAACGTCCTCCGCGATCCCACGTCGCGGCCGTCGCCAGCTGCTCCACTTCCGCGGTGTGCTCTCGCCCGAGCGTATCGCGCAGAATCAGGGACAGCTCCGTTTCGATGTGGCTGCGATAGGATCGCAATTCCGGCGGCGGGCGCTGGTTTTCGGTGGCCGCCCGCGCAACCATGCGCTCGAGCGCGGCGCTCGCGTAGACAGAGTCCTCCATCGCTCGCCCCGCACCAACATGGAGCTGCATGTACAGCAAGACACTCAGCATTGAACGCTCAGCCGCGCGACGTCCCTGCGTTCAACGCGTCGAGCGTCTCGCTCGCCGTGCCCCAATTGTCCAATGCGCGCTCCAGGTCTTGCTTGAGCCGCTCCAGCTCTGCGCCGAATGCCGTAGCTCGTGCCGGTCCGTTCGCCTGCGTGTATAACCCGGGATCTTCGAGGCTGCGCGTGAGCTCGTCGATGCGCGATTCAATCGTGTTGATCATGGCCTCGAGCTCCGCGACTTGGCGACGGGTAGCACGAAGCGCGTCTCGATCTCCTCGATCGGACTCACCGCGTCGCGCAGTCTTTTTTCGCTCCTGCACTCGGCGGAGCGCCTCTTCCTCGGCCGCTTTCACCGAGGCCGCATGCTGACGCTCTGTCGACACGATTTCCCAGGCTGCGAAATTGTCATCGAAATCCGTGACGTGCCGATCGTGCAATACCCAGAGACGCGTCGTCAACGTGCGAAGAAGCTCTCGATCGTGACTCACGAGGAGCACTGTTCCTTCGTATTGGTCGATCGCGTCTTCGAGCGCCTCGATCGACTCCACGTCAAGGTGGTTCGTCGGCTCGTCGAGAATCAACAGGTTCGCGCGACTGAGCATGAGCATCGCGAGCGCAACGCGTGCGCGTTCGCCGCCGGACAACGTATCGGCGCGGCGCTGAACCTCGTCGCCTGAAAATCCAAACCGACCGAGGTGTCCTTGCACAAGCCGCCGATCCCATGTTGGACGAAGATCGTTGATGACCTCATACAGCGTCTTGTCCAGCGGCACCTGCGCAAGATCCTGTCGGTAGTATCCGACAATGACGCCTCCGCCGAGCCGCAGCTCTCCGCGTGAAACCGGATGCTGACCTACCAGCGCCTTGATCAAAGTCGACTTCCCGGATCCGTTCGGCCCTAACACCCCGAGGGTCTCGCCGCGCATGAGCGTCGCGGTCAAGTCTTCGACCAAAATGCGATCGCCCACTGCGATCGCAGCATGTTCGGCGATGGCGACCCGATCGCCCCCCCGTTCCGCCGTCTCGAAGCGAACCGCCATCGTTGCCTCGTCCGAAACCGGGGCGCTGAGCCTCGGCATCCGCTCGAGTCGCTTGCGTCGTCCCTTTGCCTGCTTGCTGTTTTGGCCCGCAAGGTTGCGCGCGATGTAGTCTCGTTCACTCGCGACTTTGCGTTGCTGCTGCTCGTATTGTCGCTGCTGCGTCAGACGCCGAAGGCTTCGTTGTTCGACGAACGATGCGTATCCGCTGTTGTAGGCGGTCGCCGAGTCGCCTTCGAAATGCAGTATGTGATCGGCGACCGTCGCGAGAAACGCTCGATCGTGCGAGATGAGCAAGACCGTCGTGCTCACCGTCGCCAAATAGTCCTCGAGCCATCGCGTGGTTTCGAGATCCAAGTGATTGGTTGGTTCATCGAGCAGCAGCACATCCGCGGGAGTCACGAGTTGGCGCGCGACCCCGAGCCGACCTCGCTCACCCCCACTGAGCACGGCGACTGGTGTGGCACGCGCCGCCGCCGGATCGAAACCGAGCCCGTGCAGAACTGCGTCGACTCGTGGCGCAATCGTGTAGCCGCCTTCGCGTTCGAAGCGTTCCAGGTCTCTGCCGTATCGGTCGAGGGCGGCTTCGCTCGAATCATGCTGGAGGCGACCAGCTTGATCTTCGAGCGACCGCTCGAGCGCCAGAAGCTCCGCGAACTGTCCGGCTGCGGCTTCCCAAACGGTCACGGCATCGCCGAAGTCTCGATGCTGCTCCAATAGTGATACCCGAATTCCTGGCTGCCGCGCGATCTGGCCGCTCGTTGGCGCCATTTCTCCCGTCAGCAAACGGAAGAGCGTCGTCTTGCCAGTCCCGTTGCGGCCAATGATCCCCCAGCGTTCGCCGGACGCGACGGTGAAGGTGACGTCCTCGAACAATTTCGTCGCGCCAAACTCGACGGCGACTCCTGAGACCGCGAGTTGAGTCACTTGCGTGTCCAGGTCTTCCAGTCCGCTTCTGCCGACCCGATGGTCAGCAAATTCCCGCTCCGAACAAGCGGCATTCGGAGCAACAGAGGCTCGTCCAGGAGCTTTTCAATCCAACGCTGATCAGAGAGGCGGGCATGGGCGAGCCCAAGCTCCGCGAAGCGCCTGGAGTCGTGGTCGATGAGTCGCTCGAGCCCGAACTTCTGGACGAATCGCGTCAGCTCGCCCGACGAGGCGGCTCGTTCATTGAGGTCGACAAAATGCGTTTTCACTCGTCGCTCAGCAAAAAAACGCAAGGCCGCCCGCGTGTCGGCGCTTTTCCTAGTCCCGAAGACCTGAACTTCCATCGACCCCGCTCTGCTGTTATTGATCGCGGGCAACCTTCGCCTGAAACCGCATTTCGTGTCATCTCACCGAAGAAGCGAGTATACCTACCGCCCCGCGTGGTGGGTACCGGGCCCACACGCTCAGACTCTCTGGGGCAAATTTTTTCGCCCGCGACCGCCGTTGCCGACGCGGATGGAACGATGGGACACCCCGGACGGTGATTTCATCGAGGTGCATCGGCTGGCCGCCTCACCCGGCGCGCCGAGATTGCTCTTTCTGCATGGACTCGAGGGAACTGTTCGCTCGCACTACGTCGCCGGGTTCTTCGAAGAAGCAACTCGTCGCCGCTGGGCTGCCGACCTGATGATTTTTCGTGGCTGCGGCTCTGAGCCGAACCGGGCCCCTCGGTTCTACCACTCGGGCGAGACTACGGATCTCGCGTTCGTGCTCGATCGCGTCGTCCGTGAGCACCCTGAATCACCGATCGTCGTTGCGGGTGTGTCGCTCGGCGGAAATGTACTCCTGAAATTTCTGGGCGAGTGCTCAGGGACGCTGCCTCGTCAACTGCGCGCCGCAGCGGCGATTTCCGTTCCGTACGACTTGGAGCGCGGCGCGAGATTCATCGCTCAGGGATTCTCGCGCATCTACGACCGCCATTTTCTTCGTACGCTACGACCGAAGGCGTTGGCCAAGCTACAGCGTTACCCCGGCTTGTTCGATCGGTCGAAGCTGGAACGTGCCACGTCGATTTATGATTTCGACGACGCCGTCACTGCGCCGGTCCACGGCTTCCTCGGCGCGCATGACTACTATCTGCGTTCAAGCTCTGTCTTGTGGCTGAGTGCGATCCGTCTGCCGACGCTGTTGCTCAGTGCGGTCGACGACCCATTTCTTCCCGCCGCTGTGCTCGACCGAGTTCGTGAGATTGCGAGTGGAAACCCTGCTCTTTCTCTCGAGTTCACTAAGCATGGCGGCCACGTCGGGTTCGTGGCCGGCCGCTGGCCGTGGCGGCCGTTCTACTACGCCGAATGGCGGACATGCGAATTTCTTGACGCTGCGCTTCGCGCCTGACGGTGAAGTCGTCTCGCAAGTACCTTGGTGCATGACAGCTCTCTTTCTCGTTTGCTTTATCGGCGGATTGTTGTTGGCGGTTCGCGTCATGATCTACGGCGTCGAACGTCCGAGAGAAGCCAACCCGTCAGGCGAGCGTTCCTTCCGGCTATCTCCCGCGCTGATCGTTTCCTTTTCCGTTGTGTTCGGTGCCACGGGATATGCATTGACTTCTTCAAGCATCGGGAGCCCGAGCTCGCGGATTGTGACCGCCGCTGCGCTCGGCTTACTCGCCGCCGTCGTCGCGGCATGGCTCGTGAGGAGATGGTGGACGGTGGTTCCAGAGCACGACGTTGACGATGAGCGTTACGTCCTGCAGGGTCACCTGGCTCGTGTGACGAAACCGATTCGCGCCGGTGTTGAAGGGGAAGTCAGTTTCGACTTCGCGGACGACCATCGCGTTTTGCGCGCGCGTGGCATCGACGACGGTATGCTGGCGGTCGGAACCGATGTCGTGATTGAGCGGATCGAAGACGATCTTGCGTACGTCGAGTCTTGGACAGAGGTCGAGAAGCGGCTGTAGCTGCTGGGGAGGAATGGTGTGGGACGCCGTCTTGTGCATCGTGATCATCGGCGGGTTTTTCCTGCTCCGGGCCATTCTCGCCACCGTTTTCTTCTATTATCTGCTTCCGGAAGGCGACCGCTGTCCGAATTGCGATGCGGTCACGCTACGGATTCAATCACCGGCTTGGAATCGCCTCATGCCGATGTTCCGCACCAGTTGGTGCTATGAATGCGGTTGGCATGGTTTGTTGCGCCACGGGCCGCTGACGCCAAAACCGTCAGCCGCGGAATTGACGAAACACTCACGCTGACTCTAGCGGGCCGAGGCGTAGAGGCGGAGCCAAGCGGGCCAGTTTCCACTGAGCTCGAAGAAGTCGTCGAAGTACACCAGGCCCGCACTCTCTAGCTCCGAGATCAAATCGGTGAGAGCGTCGCTTCGGCCTTCGTAGATTGGTCCGATGGCGATGAGGTCCTCCTCGACGCGGAATTCATCCGCCGTCAAGCCGAGTCGTTCGTCGATTGCCGGTCGAGTCAATCCGCTGGATTCGTAGGCGGCGCGGCGTAGAAACAGTGTTGGTGCGCCGGCGGCAACGGGAAGTGGCATTCAAAAACTCCAGTGTCGATGGTGGCCGCTGAATATACAGATCGGCGACCGCTGAACGACGCGATGCCCGGCGACCGCTCGCTCGGAGCTGTGATCGTCCGTAACTTTTGACGATGATTGCTTCCCGCTCCTCCGATCTCGAGGCCAGGTTCGACGTGATCGTCGTCGGCGCCGGCCACGCCGGCACTGAGGCGGCAGTTGCCGCCGCGCGTTGCGGCGCGAGTGTCGCTGTCGTGACAAGCGCGTTGGAAACCATCGGTCAGATGTCGTGCAATCCGGCGATCGGCGGAATCGCCAAGGGGACAGTCGTTCGTGAGGTGGATGCCTTGGGCGGCATCATGGGTCGCGCGACCGACTTGGCTTCGCTGCAGTTTCGCATGCTGAACCGGAGCAAAGGGCCAGCCGTGTGGGCTCCGCGTGCGCAATGCGACCGCGGGCTGTAT
>JAICYT010000063.1 GCA_025934075.1 Gemmatimonadaceae bacterium | reverse complement strand
TTCGTCACCCCGCAGGTCTCGCTACTCCGCTGCTTTCAGCGACTCCCTCACGGTCATCGCCTTGCGGTTTGCTCGGGTCGTTGCGACCAACTCCCCAGAGGACTTCCACCTCCAAGTCGATTGTCATGCTGGGCATACCACAAAAAACGGGGCCGCTGCGATTGCCGCGGCCCCGACTCACTGCACTCGAGCGAACCTTAGAACGACAGGACGCAGCCGCCCGCACCACTGTTGAACGCGTTGCTCCACAGTGACTGCACTGGGAACGTGCCTGTGCTCAACGTAGTGTTGGCTGACGCACCTTGGCCCGACGAGATCCACGCGCACTTGTCGCCATTCTCGGCGCCGCTGCCATCCAGCCAACCGCCGTTCGGGAACTGGTCGGTGATCGTCTCAGCCAACTCGTGGCCTTCGACGATCGTGATTCCGGCCGTCGGTCCGAGGTTATTGAAATTGGCGCCGCAACTGGCGCCGGCGTCGGTGATGTACGGCAGGTTGGTGTAGGCGATGTTGCCGGCCGACGACGAAGTAGAGCTATGATACGCGCAATACTGCGTGCCGAAGCCCGACGAGTTGTTGCCGTGCGCGGTGGCGATCACGTACTGGGCGCTGGCGTTGCTTCCTGCCGTAGTATTTCGGAAGTGAGCGGCCGCACGCACCGCTTCGGCCGCCAGCTGCGACTGGGTTGGTTTCGACGGCGCCGGCGAGGTGTTGTCGGCCCAGACATCCGCAAAGATGCCACTCTGGTTGCCGGCGGCTTCTCCGGCGCCGTTGCAGAGGCTCGTACCGCTGGCGACGCCCTGACAATACTGGGTGACGCTATTCAGCCAACTGCTGCCGAAAACGCCGCTGAGGAAATTCTGAACAAGACTGGCTTCGCCCGACGGATCATTGCTCCATTGCGAGCCCCAGAACACGACATATACGCGCGGCGCAGTCTCGACGCCGATACCCCCCACGCCGCCGTGATACGTCAAGTTGTTGTTGCCGCCGCCGGGACGTCCGTGGCCGGCAGCATGAGCCTGGGCCTGCCCTTGCAGCGTGCGGTGGATGACGGCGTTGCTGAGCACTTCCGTTTGCGTCACCGCGCTGCTTAACGACGCCGATTGATCGGGCGACGGAGCGACCGGACTGGATGTGCGATCAGAGCAGGCGGAGATGAAGAGCAGGGTGGCGACAGCGCCGGCAATTCGCACGGCGTTTGAGCGATGATCCATCGGATCCTCTCCGGGAAAGCGAGGGTGTATTGTCCACGCGAGCATACGCGATCAATGACCGCGACGTGCCAACACCATCGTACCAAGTCGGCTTTGGCACAAGTAGTCAGCGAGACGGCGCCAGAATCTAGCTGCGGATCGTCCGCGAAGCGTCCGGCCCGCCCGAGCGAGCAGGCTTGCGGTGAAGACGAAACTCTAGAACCGAGGACCGAGATTAGCTCGCGGGCCCATCGGAAGCCGTTCAGACTTGGCGAATGCCGCGGCATTGTCGGCGGCCCATTGCGAGAAGCTCCGAGGCGGTGAGCCGAGGATCTCCTGAATCGCCGAGGTCATGAACGCCGGATGATCGAGCGTCGCGCGCCAGGCGTCGAGCAGCATGTCCGCAACGCTCGCGGGCCACGTCGCAGCCGTTTCTCGTTGGAACTCGTCCGGCGAGAGGTCGTCGAATTGCAGTGGACGCCCAATGGCACGGCCGATCGCGTGTACCTGCGCGGCTTGGCTGAGAGAATCGGGACCGGTCAAGACGTAGTCGCCGCCCGCGTGCCGGTCGTCGAGCAGCGCCCGCGCCGCTACGGCCGCGACGTCGCGCTCTCCGCAGCGCCATATGGCCAGCGCACGACATCGCCGCTCCGAATCTGCGGCGCCCACCAGTGGAGCGCATTCGACGCGAACATCCCCGGCCGGAGAACGACGACATCTAACGCAGCGATGGCGAGCAACCGTTCGACCTCGGCATGGAGGCCGCGCAACGGATTCGGTTGTTGGAAGAATGGGTGCGGCGTCCGATGTGGCGCCGAGAGGTAGACGACGCGCCGGCGCTGTGCCAACGAATGTGTCGCGAGCTGAGCGACGACCGCCGCGGCGGAGTCTATGCTGGCCGTCCACACGAGGAATACGGCGTCAATCCCGTCGAGGGCGTCGTCGAGTGACGCGGGGACTGTGAGGTCGCCAGTCACAACTTGAGTGCCGGGAGGGAATGCCACCTCTTCGGGCCGACGCGTGAGTGCGCGTACAGACACGCCGGCACGCAGCAGCTCGTCGACGACGAGGCGCCCCACGCGGCCCGTCGCGCCGGTGACCAGAACTGCGCCTGGGCGCGCGTGCGTCACGACGTGACCTCAGCGGCAAGCTGGCCGAATAGACGCGGGGGTGAAGCCCGCGCAATCATTAGAAGGAGTTCGCCACGTTTCGCGCCGCGATCGCCTCCGTCCAGGCTTACCTCCGACGCGCCGTAATCAGCGTCGCAATTTCATCCGGACGCGGATTGATGAAGTCGAGCCTCACTCGACCGTCCGTCAGCGTGCTCACCGTCGCCGGAATCGAACTGTTCGTCAGTACCCATCCCGCCGGCAACACCACCGCATTCGCCGGCCGACCAAAGCTTCGATCCCACACAAGCTCGTCGCCATTCAACTTGTAACGCGCGGTGTCCGTGTACGTCTCGAACATCCGGATGCGAATCGACTCGCCCTGCTTCACCGGCGCGAACCGAAACACTACGATCTCACTCTGTGGCGTCACGTTCGCGACGTCGAGATTCGCGCGCGTGATCGCATCACCCTTGAGAATCTCCCACTTGAGCTCTTCGCCCGTATCGAGGTTGCGCGCCGACGGCTTCGACACCGTGCTGCCGCCGCGAACCTCATTGATGTACGTCGACGTCCCGACGCGCGACTCCGTGTAGTCGTGATAGAGATCGAACGCGTGCGTCTCCGGCTGTTGCAGGAAGTAGACGATCTCCCGGTTCTGATGGGCGCGCTCGTCGAGACGCTTGGCGACGCTCGACGTTGTCGGCCCCAATTTTCTCGAGGGCCGAGCGCGCAACGTGACCGGCGCTTCGGCGGGTGAGGCATTCCAGAAGCTGATGCCAATTCTACCATCAGCTTCCTGCAATACCTGCGACGGAAAGTTCGACGAGATGATTTCGTAGCCTGCCGGCAACACGATCGCGTTGCGCTTGATGCCGAGTGGACGCGTGAAGACGAGCGTGTCGCCGCGCATGAAATAGCTCGTCGTGTCCTCGTACGTCTTGTCGATGAGGATGCGTGCCTCCCCGCCGTCGACGGGCACAGGGCGGGCGAGCTTCACGCGAATGTACGTCTGCGACGTGTCTCTGTTGCGCACGCCGCCGGCTTGCGCCACCGCCGCTCCGACAACATCGAACGGCAGTGGCTTGCCCGTCGCCCGATCGAACACGCTCTCGTTGCTCGCGACGCTGCCCTTGCGGATCGGATTGAAGTAGTACGTCGCGCCCGCTGTCGTCGCGGTCACTTCATATATGATGCGGAACTTCGCCGAGCCGGGCGCGAGGAGCTCGTAACGCGTGTAGGCGTCCGATTCGGTTTGCCGGGGCGACTGACCTGTGGCGCCCGTTGCAACCACCGCTGTAAGTGAGACGCCGAGTACGACCGATCGCATTGCGTGTCGCTCCGACTGGAATCGGTTAATGCCCGCCTTTGCCCGTCAGCGAGAAGCTCGAGCGAATCTTCGCGAGCTCGTTCTTCTGCTCCGGGTTCGCCGCCATGATATCGCCGAGCAGACCCGCCATCATCTCGTCGTCGACGATCGTGGGCTCGGGGGAGAATCGCTTGCCGTAACCCATATGACGGCCGGGATCGAGCCGCAGCTCGTGCTTGAGCACGACGTCGTCCTTGCCGTGCATCACGCGAACGGCGGCGAACTTCTTTCCCGCCTTCTCCATGTAGCCGACGCAAACGCCGTCGACCTCGGCGGGAATCGCCGGGATCGAATGCGGAGTTCCATCCGTGCCGTCGAAGCTCGTCGCACCGGACTTGAGCTTCGGAAAATTTCGTTCAAAGCCGCCTTGATACATCAAGCAGTGCCGCATCATCGCCTCGCGCCGGGTGGAAAGGGAGAATAGAGGAGTGCGGAGAAGCTACGGTAGCCGTCGGATGTCCGCCATCCTATCTTCGTGCCCCATGAGCGCACCTGGATGAGCGCTTCCGCGCGCGGTGTCAGCGTCGGCCCGAAGAAATACGCGTGGGCCGCGACCGGCGACATCAACGCCTTCTTCGGGTTGATGCTCGACAACGTCGTCAACCTCGCGGTGCTCGCCGGCATTCTCGTCGCCGGGTTCGGCTTCCCGGCGGCATTGGTTTACACGCGCATGTTTCCGGGCACCGCGTTCGGCGTCCTCTTCGGCGACGTCGTTTACACCGTGATGGCGATCCGTCTCGCGCGTCGCACCGGCCGCACCGACGTCACCGCGATGCCGCTCGGTCTCGACGCGCCGTCGACCATCGGCATGGCGCTCACCGTCCTCGGGCCGGCGTTCGTCGTCGCCAAAGCGAAGATGCCCGCGAACGAGGCCGCCATTCTCGCGTGGCAAGTCGGCATGGCGACGATGGTCATCATGGGCGTGTTCAAGTTCGGCATGTCGTTCATCGGCGATCGGATTCGACGCGCGATTCCCGAAGCCGGATTGCTCGGCTCCATCGGCGGTGTCGGCATCGCGTTGCTCGGCACATTGCAGCTCGGCGAGATCTACGGCGAGCCGGTCGTCGGAATGATGGCACTGGGCGTCATCATCTACGCGCTCGTCGCGAAGATCAAACTGCCGTTCCGCATGCCCGAAGTGCTGGCGAGCGTCGTGATCGGGGCCGTGCTGTACTATGGACTGGGCGCGTTCGGATTGCTGGCGCACGGCGTAACGACGCCGGCGCCCAGCTTTCCCATCGGGTTGCCGCTGCCATCGTTAGGATTCTTGAAAGGGATGCCGATCGCCGTACGCGACTACATTCCGCTTGCGCTGCCGTTCGCGATTCTCACCGTGATCGGAGGCATCAACGTCACCGAGAGCGCGCGGATCGCCGGCGACGACTACCACACGCGCGACATTCTCTTGACGGAGGCGATCGCGACGCTGATCGCCGGCGTCTGCGGCGGCGTGAGTCAGTCGACGCCCTACATCGGCCACCCGGCGTACAAAGCGATGGGCGGTCGCGCGGGCTACACGCTCGCGACGGGATTGTTCATTGGACTGGGGGGCGTCTTCGGGTACATCGCGTTCATGGCCGACGCGCTGCCCAAGCCAGCGCTCGCGCCAATCCTGGTGTTCGTCGCGCTGGACATCACGGAGCAGAGCTATCACGCGACGCCCAAGCGCCACGCCGCCGCGGTGACGTTCGCCATACTTCCGTCGGTCGCGCAACTCGTGCAGATCTTTCTGTCGCAGGTGTACAACGGCGCGCTCTTGTCCGCCGCAATCGATCCGGCCGGCACGATGAAAGCGACCGGGATCGGCAATCCCGATTTCATCAGCACCTGCGCGGTGATGCTTCTCCTCGCACACGGATTCATTCTCACGGCGATGCTCTGGGGCGGCGCGGTGGCGTTCATGATCGATCGACGCATCACCGCCGCCGCGACGACGCTCGCGGCATGTGCGGCTCTCTCGTTTTTCGGATTCATTCATTCGGTGACGCCATCCGGCGGGATCTATCTGCCATGGTCGATCGGGTCGACGCTGCCGTATCATTGGACCGCGGCCTACCTCGGCTTCGCCGTGATGATCATCATATTGGCAAGAATCCGCGCGCCCGATGCGGCGACTACGAGCGAGGCTCCGTCTCACTGAGCCGCGCGAGACGCTTCCGCGCCTCGGCAACCTTGGGCTGAAGCTCGGGATCGGCGTCTTTCCAGAGATCGATGAACTTGGCGTAGTAGCCCGCGGCTTTCGCGCGATCGCCTTTCGCGTCCCACAGCTCGCCGAGGCGCTTGTATGAGCCGGCGAGGAAGAAAGCGTCGGTGTTGAAGCGTCCGTTGAGCGAGGTCGATCCAACAAATTTCGTGAACGCGGCGATCGCGGAGTCGGGCTGTTGAGCAAGATCGAACGCCATCCCTGTGACCGCCGACGAACACGTTCCGCACACTCCGACGTAGGTCGATTCTGATTCATGTGCGGCGTCGAGATAGCGCTTTTCGGCCAACGCAATTGCACTGTTGATGGAATGCCGACCTTGTTTCGCGACGCTCTGCGGCATGGACGGAGCGGTTCGCTCGAACTCGGTAAGCATCGCTCGAGCGAGGTCCGCTCGACCGGCGAGTGCGTAGGCCTGGGCAAGCGCCGCGTACGGCCGCTCGAGCGGTGGAAGACTCGAAAGTGGGATGCGACGCAAGCCCGCCTCGATCAGGGCGAGCGCCTTGTCTTTCGAGTCGCGAAACAGCGCTTCGACGATCGCCGAGTCTAGGGTGGCGGCGGTGAGAGGCGCCGCTGCATTTCCGTGACTCGCGTTGTACGCCGTCACTTGATTCACGAGCCGCAGGCTTTCTTTGATCTTACCGTGCACCATGTCTGCGTACGACTTGATGCCGATCGCCTGCGTCGCGAGAAATTCGTCATGCGGGTTCGCTTTCGAGATCGAGTCGGCGACGAGCCACGCGCTATCGTGCTTCTGGCGCGAAAAGAGAATCGACGCTCGCGTGATGGCGACGCGCGGATTGTTGTCCGAGACCTTGAGCTCGGCCGCAAACACCGAGTCCATGGAAGCGACCTTGCCCTGCTCCGCCAGGTAAACGATGAGATTATCGTACGCCGTGAGCGACGCCGGATTCGACGCGATCGAGCGACGAACGAGCTGTTCGGCACCGGCGAAATCGCGTCGCGCCGAGTAGATCAACGCGAGATTGTTGAGCGCCGCATAATCAGCGGGCCGGATCACCAGCAACGATTCGTATGCTTGCGCGGCCTTCGCCTGGTCGGGATGCGGCCCTGAGTACCAGTAACTCGCAACTGTGAGCCAGCGCTCGGCTTCGGGAAGACGATCGGAGTGCGCGTACGCTTTTTCGAGTGCACGGATCTGGCCTTCGCGGTCTTGGCCGCGGTTGCGGAGCGCTGTTGCCAACGCGCGGTACGCGGAGGCGAAGCTCGTGTCGATCGCTACTGCTTCCTTGAACAGCGGAATCGCTTTGTCGACATCTCGCTGCACGATCATCGCCCGTTGCCCCTGAGAGAATTTCTCCAAGGCAGCGAGCGACGACGTCGTCACTTGCGCCAATTGAGGCGACGCCTGCAAGTGCTTGAGGGATTCACCCATTTTGCCGCGAAGCCGGTGCGTCAGTCCGCCGATCGTCGGAATGAGATCCTTCGCACCGTTCGCGCTCGCGGTCAGCGATGCCAACTCTTGCCCGGAGTCGGCGCTCACCAAACGCATCGTGACCACGAAGCCGCCGCTGGTGAGCGAAAGGATGTCGCCGCTGACTACTGCTTTCACGCCCTCGCGCAAAGCAACTTGGCGTGCGACCGCGGTGTCGACGCGAGTGTTCAACGGCCGCTGCATGCGTTCTAGCGCGCCGGCCACTGTCTGCGGCGTGACGACCGACACGATGGGGGATTGACCGAGGTCCGCACGCACCGCTTCCGAGACGACGCTGCCGAGGGTGGTGTCCGACCCGGTCGATGTGAAATCGGCGACGATGATTTTGTCTTTGTCGGCCAGCTTCCCTGCGCCGAGCAATGATCCAAACGGTCCAATGCCCGATGCACGCAAGGCCATGAACAGACCGATCGCCGCGACGAATCCGCCGAGTCCGTAGAGACCGATCGCGGCCGTGCGTCCCCATGAAAGGTGCGGGCTCGCCTTGAGCGCGAGCATCGACACCGTCGAATGCTGCGCGCCAGTGCCGTTCCCGGTCGCGTTCGTACGTGACGTCGCCAGTAACGCGCGTCGCGCAACCTTTTGCGTGTACGCCGTCATGGCGATGATCGGCAATCCAAGAATCATCAACACGATGGATGCGGGCATCACCCAATCCGGCAATCCAATGCCGACGACCGCCGCTTTCGCGACGATCACCACCGCGATGAACGCGAGCGCGTACACCAACAGTGCGCGCTTGGCGGCGCCGGGTCGGCTGAGCGCAATTGCCGCACGCGCCGAGTGCGAGGTTCCGGTCGTAACAACATCGAGGAGCCGAGCGACGTCGGCGGCGCTTTGCGGTCTCGCGTCCGGATCTTTCTCCAAACACTGCATCACCAGATCGGCGAGCATCGGCGGCGTGTCCGGCCTGAGCTCGGCGATCGGTTGCGGACGTTCGCCCATGTGCGCGGCGAGCAGCTTCCGCGGCGACATCGCGGCGAACGGCGGACGTCCCGCGAGCAGCTCATAGGCGAGACAGCCGAACGAGTAGATGTCGGCGCGATGATCGGTGCTCGGATCCGCCGCGGCTTGCTCGGGCGCCATGTAGGTCGGCGTGCCGATCGACGTGCCTAACATGGTGAGCGAGGATTCTGAGAGGTCCGTCGAGCTATCGCGCTCGGGACGTCCGCCTCGCGTCGCTGCGGCGAGCGCTTTGGCAATTCCAAAGTCGGTGACCGTCGCCGACCCGCCGGACATGAGCACGTTGTCGGGCTTGATGTCGCGATGAACGACGCCGCGTTCGTGCGCGTAGGCGAGCGCTTTGGCCACGTCCCGCAGAATGCCGACCGCATCGCTGATCGGTATCGGTCCGCGCGCGAGTCGTTCGCGCAGCGATTCGCCGTCGATGAGCGGCATCGTGTAATACGGAACGCCGTCGATCTCTCCGGCGGCCAGCACCGGTACGATGTGCGGATGCTGGAGGTTTGCCGCGAGCAGGATCTCGCGCTTGAAGCGGTCGACGTTGACGCCAGCACCGAGCTCGACGGGCAAGACTTTGATGACGACCTTCCGGCCAAGTGCGGTTTCTGTCGCGGCGAAAACGCGCGACATTCCGCCACCGCCAAGCTCGCGGTCGAGGTTGTACGTATTGCCGAGCGCCGACTGCAGTTGGTCGCGAAGCTCCATGATCGCGACAAGGTAGGAGACTGACCAGTTACCGGCCAGGTCGCCTAACTCTTCCGCCGCCGCGGCACGGATTCTGTCGCATATAATCGACATGCGAATCTCCTTCATCGTCATGGCGACGACCGTCGCGCTACTGGCTGCTTGCCAAGAGTCGACGTCGCCCATCATCGCGGGGCTCGGCGGAGGCGTGACCGAGCCGACATCGAACAACGCCGGAAGCACAGCGCCGCTCGCGATCTCACCGAACCGGGTGCAGCTGCTCGTTGGCGGGACGGTTCAGCTCAACACCAACGCGCCGGCATCGCTCCAGAACCAGATACAATGGGGCTCGGTGCGTTCGACGGTGGCGGCCGTCTCACCGTCCGGACTCGTGACCGCTGTTGCGGTTGGAACCACGACCATCACGGCACGGTATCTGTTCGATACGACGCGGGTCGCGACGGCCGTGGTGGACGTCACGGGAACGACGGTCACGAATCCACCGACTGGCGGCACTACGGGTGGAATGGGCGGAGGCAATCCATGACGAAAGCGAAAACAGCGAAGACGCGTGCGGCTGGACGCGCGGCGGCCAACCACATTGGTCCGAGGGATAAAGCATCGGAGCACTATCACCGGGAGAAAGCCCGGCGACAAAGCCAAGCCAATCCGGAGACCGACGTGATGGCGGAGGCGCGGCGCGAGTATCTCGCGCTGTTGGAGTCCGACGCGGCCAAAGGCAAAGGGGGTCGGCCGAAAAAGAAGGTCACGCCCTGAGTAGGCGCCGAGCCGCGCGCTGTGCTTAATTGTATGCGTGCGCCTCGACCGTAAGCTGCTCCTGATCGCGCCCGCCATCGTGCTCGTCTTCGTCGCCGCGGGAATTGCATACGCCGCGTTCCAACTGCACGTGCTGAGCGACGCAAGTAGCACGTGGAAGGAGCGCAGCAACTTTGTCGCGGCCGTCGAGCGCGGCGAGAAGAAGCTGAATGAACGCCAGGCCGTCGGCCTGCTGGACGTCGCGCTTCAAGTCGAGGAAAAGCGTACGGCGGCGATCGTCGCCAGTCGCGATCTGCTGATCATGCTTTCTCTGATCGAGCTTGCGTGCTGCGCGGTCCTCGTGTTTGGGATTCGGACGGTGCCGCGCGAGCATTGGCCACGGCTGAATCTGACTCGGAGCGCCGAGTGACGTCGATCGCGTGGCGAGCGGTTTCTCTCGTCGCGATCGGCGCCTGCCAGAGTGCGCTCGCCATCGGTCAGCCGCCGGCACAATCGCAACGAGAGCCGGTTCCCATCGCGCGCTTTCGTGAAGGGAGCTCGGCGTTCTCGACGTACAGTGGTTTGGTCGACTCATTGCGTATTGTGGTCCGGGATTCGACGGCCTGGCGTGAGCTGTGGCAGCAGATCAACAGACCGTTCCTGCCACGGCCGGCGCTTCCGTCGGTCGACTTTCAGCGCGAGATGGTCGTGGTGGCCGCGCTCGGAGCGCGACCGAACACCGGTTTCAATGTCGTGATCGAAGGCGCCGAAGAAGATTCGACGGGCATCGAGGTGAATGTGCGCCGGTCATCGCCTGGGGCAGGATGCCCGGTCGGAGCGGCGATGTCGCAACCGGTCGATCTGGCGCGACTGCCGGCGAGTGGACGCGCGTTGCGTTTTCGCGAGCAAAGCATCGTGATTCCCTGCGCCGCTCCATGATGAGAGATACATCGGATCGCCCGTTCACTCCGCTCGATGGGGAGCGCGTATGATGAGATCGAGACGTTCAGCGATTGCTCTCGTCGCGGCATGTCTGGCGACGCCAGCGCTACTTCGCGCACAGCAGTGCCGTGGCTGCGTCGGTGAGGATACGGTCGCGCACGTGCATGTGTTTCCCGCGCTCGGCATTCACGCGGGCACTCCGCAGAAAGTCTCCGCCGCTGTCGGTGTTGGACTCGGCGTCGAATGGCAGAGGGACGGCCGCGATCATTCTCGCAACGTCGCCCTGTTCGCCGAGCCGGGCTTGAGCGCGGGCCGCGCATCGGTGGCGTACATCAACCAGGGTAGATTCGGTTCGGGATTCGGCGTGGCGGCGACGGTGCTACGCACGTGGGATGATCCGTGGACGGTGAAGCAGAACACGACGTTCGTCGGCGGCGACGTGCTGCTCTGGCCGATCGTGTTCTTAGGGCCGCGCATCGGGATTTTCCGTCGGATCGCGGGGGACCAGGCTTCTCGGAAATGGTTTATCAGCCTGGACATTGGGATCGGCCTCTAGCCTTGCGTGCTCTGGCATTAGATCGCTCTGGCGTTGTCGATGGACGGCATCGCTGATCATCGCTGGCATCGCGAGTTCCACCGCGAGCCCAAGCTGCAAGCTCTGAGCGATTAGCACGGAGCTGTGAGCCGGTATCGGGCCCGATACCGGCTGAAAGCTCCTGGCTAGAGGCTCACCGCTTATAGCTTGAGCTCACGCTGGAATTCGCGATGCCAAAATTTCGTCGAGATCTCCGATACACCTGGCCTCTCCCCGCCCATGACCATCCGACTCTACTACACCGACCCGTACCGCAGCGAGTTCACCGCGAACGTCGTCGATCGGAGCGAAGACGGAACGCGCGTCTACCTCGACGAGACCGCGTTCTATCCGACCTCCGGTGGCCAACTGCACGACACCGGCACGCTCGGCGGAATTCCGGTCGTCGATGTGATCGACGAGGACGATCGCGTTGCGCACGTTCTCTCGGCTCCGCTTCCGCCGACGCCGGCGCCAGTCGCGGGAGTGATCGACTGGAAACGGCGTTTCGATCACATGCAACAGCACACCGGGCAGCATTTGCTGTCGGCGGTGTTCGAGGATCTCTTCGGACACAAGACGCTGAGCGTCCACTTCGGGCCCGACTATTCCACGCTCGACCTCGACGCCGAATTCCTCTCGCGCGATCGGATGATGGCGGCCGAGGAGCGGGCGAATGCGCTGGTGGCGGGGGCGTTGCCCGTGACGGTGACGTTCGAGGACGCGGCAACCGCGGCCGGTTTGAGAAAACAATCTGATCGTGCGGGGACGCTTCGCATCGTGTCGATCGACGCGCTCGATCGGAGCGCGTGCGGCGGAACGCACGTGCGCAGCACCGCCGAGATCGGCGCGGTGCTTCTCCGCTCGGCGGAGAGGGTTCGCAGTGCGACGCGTGTGGAGTTCGTGTGCGGCGTGCGAGCCGTGCGTCGCGCGCGGAAGGACTTCGAGTCGCTCACGCGCATCGCGACGTCGCTGTCGGCTGCGCTCGACGATGTGGCATCGCTCGTCGCGGCGCAGTCGGAGCGGTTGAAGGAGAGCGATAACGCGCGCAAGAAGCTCGAGAAGGAGCTGTCATCGTTTCGCGCACGGGAGCTGTACGATCGCGCAACGCCGGATGCGAACGGCGTGCGGACGATCGTCATTCGCGATGCCGCAACGATAGACGAGCTGCGTACGCTCGCGCAGGGCGCATTCGAGTTTCAGAAAGTCGTCGTGGTCGGCGTGCTGCGTTCGCCGCCGTCGGTGCTGCTCGCTGCGTCGGAGGATTCAGACCTCGATGCGGGGAAGATTCTCAAGGAGCGGCTGGCGGCGGCTGGTGGGCGTGGTGGCGGGTCGCCACGCATGGCACAGGGCGGCGTGCCGGATGCCGCGGTGCTCGAGTCGCTGGTGTCGACTCTCGTCAGTCGCGTGTAGCGAGCGAGCTCGCGAGCACTGCGTCGATCGCTTCGGTGACGCGGTCGACCGGCAGCGTCTCGAGTGTGGGCTCCGAGTGCTCGATGTTCCGCCCGACGTTTCCGTAGAGGCCCCACCGCTCGGCTTTTCCGCGCACGTACAGCGCGACCGACGGCTTGTGAAATGCCGAGACGGCGTGGGCGATGCTCGTGTCGGGCGTGAGGACGAAGTCGGCGGTGGCAACGAGCGCGAGTGCGTCACGGATGGACAGCGTCGACACGAAGACTCCGTCGCCTTGCCGCGCGATGTACGCACCGCGAGAGCGCTCTGACGGTGATGCGATGATGATGAATTTCGTGGCCGCCTCGCGCGCGCGCAGATGACGCATCACAGCGATGTAGTTGTCGTCGGGCCAACGCCGCTCCGATGTTCCTGCCGAGATGTTGATCAGCGCGCGCCGCGTATCGGATGATGCGGCCCAGAGGGAATGCGCGTGCGACAGCTCATCGGCGGTCAGTTGCAGTATGGGTTGACGCGCCGCGCTGTCGGGCGCGATGTCGAACGCGTGCGCGAGCTCGGCGATGCGATCGATCATGTGCGCATCGTCGGCCGCCGCGGCTGGGACGAGAATATTGAACGCCGCATCGTTGCCGCGACCCGCGATGCCGATGCGATGCCGCGCGCCGCTGGCGAGGATGAGCAAGAGTGTGGTGACGGACGGCGCGGTCACCATGCAGTCGATGACTGCGTCATAGCGCGCGCGTCGGAGGCACAAGAGTGTCGGTAGGTATGAAGACAGCCGCTTCTTGTCGAACACGATCACGTCGCTGATGTAGTCGTTCGCGTCGAGTATCGCCGCGTTGGCGGGTGACGCGAGCACATCCATGGTGATCGTGGGGTGCGAGCGAGCGATGGCGCGCATGACACCGGTGGAGACGATCATGTCGCCGGCGCGGTCGTGACGGAGAAACAGCACGCGAAAAGGCCGCGAACCCCAGGCGGGCCTGACGCCTGTCGAGCGACGCATGGCGCCGACGAGGAGCCGGATCCACAGTCTTCGCCACCATTGCTCGAGGCGTTTCAAGCGCATTGTAAGGAATCTATAGGGCGCGGCGCAGCGTACGGTGGTTGGCGATTTTCTGACACCAACTCATACTTTATATAGAAGTTGTTCTGGCTATTCCCGGCGGACATCGGAGCCGGTGTTGCTCCAGATGATAGAAGTATGACCATAACCTCTTCCCCGTTCCTCAGATGAGTCTCCGATCGCCGCGCGTTCTACTCACGATCGCGCCGCTGTTTACACCGATCGCTGCACTCGCCTCGCAGCAGGCAGCGCCGGCGTCGACCGCGCCGTCAATCCGCATTCCATTCGAGAAATACTCGCTGTCGAATGGACTGACCGTCGTCCTTTCCGAGGATCATACGACGCCGACTGTCGCCGTCGAAGTGATCTATCACGTCGGCTCCAAGAACGAAGTCGTCGGCCACACCGGCTTCGCGCACATGTTCGAGCATGTGATGTTCACGGGCTCGGGGCACGTGCCATACGGCACGCATGACAAGTTCACCGAAGGCGTTGGCGGCACGAACAACGGCCAAACCAGCTTCGACTGGACGCGCTACTGGGAAACCGATCCGTCCAACTATCTGGAGACGGCACTCTGGCTCGAGTCGGATCGCATGGGCTTTCTCCTCGACTCACTCGACGAAGCGAAGTTCCGCGCGCAGCGTGACATCGTGAAGAACGAGCGACGCCAGAGCTACGACAACCAGCCGTACAATCGCGACGGTGAGGTGATCAGGCTCGCAATGTATCCGAGCACGAATCCCTACTCATGGTCGACGATCGGCGGAATGACCGATCTCACCAACGCAACCGTCGAAGACGTCAAGCAGTTCTTTCGATTGTATTACGCACCGAACAACGCGACGCTCGCAATCGTTGGCGACATCGATCCCAAACAGACGAGAGCGTGGGTCGCGAAATATTTCGGCGACATCCCGCGTGGAAAGCCAATCACTCGGCCAAACGTCCCGCCATCGCCGCTCTCGAATGAGAAACGCCTCACGTTCGAGGATCGCGTCCAGATTCCGCGGCTGTTCATCGAGTGGCCGTCGGTCAACATGCACAGCGACGACCAACCCGCGCTCGATCTGCTCACCGACATTCTCGCGGGCTCGCGCATTGCCCGTCTCACGAAGGCGCTCGTCTACGACACACAGAGCGCGGCGTCGGTGAACGCATTCCAGAATCCTTCAGAGAATGTCGGTGAGCTCGCCATCATCGCGACGCCGCGACCCGGCCACACGCTCACCGAGCTCGAGACGCAAATCGATTCGGTGATCGCGCGGTTCAAGCGCGAAGGTCCAACCGCCGAAGAACTGATTCGCGTGAAAGCCGGACAACAACTGCAATTCCTCAACGGCTTGCAATCCAACCTCGGTAAAGCGTTCCAGCTTGCCGAAGATCAAACGTTCTTCAACGATCCGAGCTACACGTTCCGCATCGCCTACCCGAAGACGCAGGCCGTCACAGCCGCGGACATCAAGCGCGTCGCCAACAAATACCTGGGCAACGCCCGCGTCGTGCTGAGCAATGTACCGCTCGGTAAACCCGAGATGGCGTCTCGCGCCGACAAGAGCACAGTGGTCACTGATCCATTCACCGAAAAGGCGACCTCGGAGGCCAAGCCATGATGCCGCGCATCGTTCGCGCCCTCGGCTCGCGCGGCGCGTTGGCCGTCGCGCTCATCGCCGCCTCGTCGCTGTCGGCGCCGGCACGACACGCATCGGCGCAGCAAGCAAAGTCCAAGTCGGCATCGTTCGACCGACGCATCGTTCCGACCGCGGGCAAGACACCCGAGCTTCGCGTTCCGACGTGGACGAAGCTGACGCTCGGCAACGGCGCGCAGCTCATCGTCTCCGAGAAGCACGGACTGCCGCTCGTTTCGTTCCAGATCAATTTTGTGGGCGGCGCGGATCAATACGAGCCGGCAACGAAGACTGGATTGGCGAATTTCGTCGCGAGCATGTTGACCGAAGGAACGACGCATCGCACCGGCGACCAGATCTCCAACGATCTGCAACTGCTCGGCACGAGCGTCGGCACGCAGATCGGCGCCGAGTCGGGCCGCATGGCGTTTTTGTCGACCAAGGACAAGTTTGGGCCGACGCTCGCGATTCTCGCGGACCTGCTCGAGAATCCCACGTTTCCCGCCGACGCGCTCGAGCGGCTGCGCTCGCGCGCAATCATCGGGCTGACGCAGAATCGAGATCGCACGGCCGGAATCGCGAGCGCCGTTTTCCCCAAAGTGTTGTACACGACCGATCATCCATACGGCCGCGTGACGACAGAAGCGAGCGTGAAGGCGATCACGCGCGACGACTTGGTCTCATTCTATAAGTCCTATTTCCAGCCTGGCCACGCCGTGATAACGGTTGTCGGCGATGTCAAAGCGGACGATGTGAAGCAAACGATCGAGAAGGCGCTCGTCGGCTGGGCCTCCGGAGGATCGCCACCGAGCTTTGCCTATCCGCCCGCCCCGGCCCCGAAAGCGACGACGATCTATCTCGTCGACAAGCCTGGCGCGGCGCAGTCGACGTTCGCGATCGGCGAAGTCGGTCCACCGCGCGACACGCCGGACTACTACGCGCTCCGCGTGATGAACGAGATGCTCGGCGTGCTCTTTCAATCGCGGCTCAATCACAACATTCGCGAGGTGAAAGGCTACAGCTACGGCGTCGGCTCGGGCTTCGCGTTCGGTCGCGGTCCTGGTGCCTTCCGCGCCGGCGGCGAGATCGTGACCGCAAAGAGCGACAGCGCTCTGATCGAGTTCATGAAGGAGCTGCGCGACATTCGCGGTCCGCGTCCGCCGAGCGATGATGAGATGGCGCAGGCGAAGGCGAGCTTGGTGCAGAGTCTGCCCGCGAACTTCGCATCGGTCAACGGTATTAATGGCAGCATTGCATCCATCTACACGCAGGGATTGCCCGAGGACTACTACAAACAGTTTGCACGGGCGATTGGCGCGGTGACGAAGGAAGACGTCGTCCGCGTGGCACAGAAATACATCGACCCGGATCACCTGGCGATTGTGATCGTCGGCGATCGCGCGAAGATCGAAGGCCCGCTTGCGGCGACGAGGATCGCACCCATTGTTTGGCTCGACCTCGACGGCAATCCGATCGCGAACAAGGTGACGCCGTAACCCACGAACCCGGGAGTTCACGAGAACTCTCATCACGCACTTGCGCATCGCACCCGAGTTTCCTAGTTTGCTGCTCCCGAGGTTTTCCCATTCGTCGGAGATCATTGCTGTGAGAATTCCTGTTGCCGCGAACACGAGCACTCGCTTCACCGGTAGCGCCGTCATCGGCGTCCCGGCAGGCGTGCTCGTCGCCGACCCGAATTTCAAGCACTGATCGCGCAAATTAGACTCGAGTTGTTTGTCGGGCGGCGCCGCGATTCGGTGCCGCCCTTCTGATTTTGTGGGGCTTCACAGCCCCACAGGCTCCGCCGCCCGGCCCATCGATCTTTCAACCACACGAGGGTCTCGTGAGTACATCGATGTCGGAATCGACGGCGGAATCGGCTGAAACACTACCGCCGCCTGTCTCGTCGCTTCATGCGGATACGCATGTCGACGAACGTTTTTGGTCGTCTGTACGCGAGGCGCTGCGCGGATCGCATCGCGACTTCACCGAAGGCGCGGTCTCGCGCGCGATTCTCATCCTCGCCATCCCAATGGTGTTGGAGATGGTCATGGAGAGCGTGTTCGCCGTGTGCGACGTGTTCTTCGTCTCGAAGCTTGGCGCCGCCGCGGTGGCGACCGTTGGACTCACCGAATCATGGTTGACGCTCGTTTATGCGTTGGCCATGGGCCTGGCCATTGGTACGTCCGCGATGGTCGCGCGACGCACGGGTGAGCGCGACCGCGAAGGCGCGGCGCGGGCAGCGACACAAGGAATGATTCTCGGGCTCGGTCTGGCGCTCGTGATCGGAGTCCTCGGTGGCGTGTCGGCCCCGCGAATGCTCAGCCTGATGGGCGCCGCGCCAGACGTCGTCGCGACCGGCACCAGCTACGCCCGCGTCATGCTCGGCGGCAATGTGACAATTGTCATGCTATTTCTCATCAACGCGATCTTTCGCGGCGCGGGCGATGCGGCGATCGCGATGCGCGTTCTGTGGCTCGCGAATGCGATCAATATCGTGCTCGGGCCATGTCTGATTTTCGGACTCGGGCCGTTTCCGAAGCTCGGCGTCGCCGGTGCCGCGATCGCGACGAATATTGGTCGCGGCACGGGCGCGTTGTTCGCGTTCAGTCGTTTGCTCAAGCCAGGGTCGCGCATCGACATCCACGCGCGTCATCTGCGGCTCGAGCTGGACTTGATCAAGCGCGTCATTCGCATCGCGTGGTCGGCGTGCTTGCAGCTGTTGATCGGCATGGGAAGTTGGATCGCGTTAGTTCGAATCTTGTCGACGTTCGGCAGCAACGTGCTCGCCGGCTACACGATCGGTATCCGGGTGATTCTGTTCGCGCTTCTGCCCGCGTCTGGCCTGGCCAACGCTGCCGCGACGATGGTCGGCCAGGCTCTCGGCGCGAAGAAGCCGGAGCGCGCGGAGGCGGCGGTGAAGATCGCGGGAACGTACAACATGGTGGTGCTGGGTGTGGTTGGCGGGTTGATGGCCATCTTCGCACCGCAGATCGCTCGGTTCTTCACGGCGGACGACGCGATCATTCCGTATGCGTCGAGTGTGCTGCGAATCGTCGCGGGCGGATTCCCGTTGTATGCGTGGGGAATGGTGATCTCGCAGTCGTTCAACGGCGCCGGTGACACGCGGACGCCGACGATGCTCAACTTCCTGGTGTTCTGGTGTTGGGAGATCCCGCTCGGCTACCTGTTTGGCGTGAAGCTCGGCTTCGGTCCGCGCGGCATTTTCGCGGCGATGGCGATTGCGTTTTCAACCTACGCAGTTGCCGGAGCGGTGATGTTCCGGCGAGGGAGGTGGAAGACGAAGATGGTTTGAGGCGCGCCGACCACCAGCTAATTGGGCTCCTTGCGACGCTCGCGAACATCGCGAATTCCACGGTGAGCCCCAGCTTTAAGCTCACGGCTTATCGCTGGAACTCCGTGGAATTCGCGACGTCAGTAATCGGCGTTCACCCGTATGATCGCGGAGTCCCTATGGTCGCGGATTTCCACCGCCCGTTCCGCCCGGCGCTCCGCCGCCGCTCGTACCGCCCGCCGGCGCTGGCGCCGATGAGCCTGGCGTGTTGATGTCGATTCGCGTCGTGCTCGTGCGATGCATTCCGCCGCCAAAAACGAACCAGCCGATGATCGCCAAGAGAATCAGGACGACGATGGCCCAGATCCACCCGGAGCCGGAACCGCTCGTTGGAGTCTGTTGGATTTGAACGTCCGCCATTTCTCCTCCATGGAGTAGTGTCGGACCTCCATTGCTCGCTGCGTGCCAGAGGCCGGCACGGCGCACGGTTTTCCTGAGCCCACGACCCCTAAAGCAGCCTCTTGTGACGCTTGCGCCGGCGCTGCTTGGCGGACTTCGGCGGCTTGTCCTCACGCGGAACAATGGCAGAGATCGCGAGCTCGGCCGTGTGCGTCGACATATTCCAGCGGATGCGGCTTCGCCTTCGGCTTTGGATCTCCTTGAGCCGGCGCTGCACTTCTGCCAAGTCTCCCGACGAATCGCTCATCGACGCATCCTCCCCCATCCAGGCGTTCGCGCGCATATTCACGTCGTCGCTCAATCGTA
>JAICYT010000112.1 GCA_025934075.1 Gemmatimonadaceae bacterium | reverse complement strand
GGCGCGACCCGCGGCTTGTGCCGCAACATGTCGCGGAATGCTCACCGCGATCAAGGAGATGGCCAGGCTATATCCGAGGGCCGTCGCGCGTCGCCGTGTCGCGTTCATCTGGCTGTGACCGGTAGAAGTGATGGCTGATATCAAGAAACTGTTTATGAGATCTTGATTGCGCCAGACTTTATAGCCGCTGTTCGTGCGTCGGTGGATACCGATAAATCAGCGTCGGCCCGCCGAAAAACTCGATCTCGCCACTCAAAGTCGCACCGAGGGATTCGGCGACGCTGATCGAGCCTGCATTTCCTGGACGAATGAGACTGACGATCTCCGTTTGGCCGAGCGTCTCGCGTGCGTAGTCGAGGGCGGCACGTGCTCCTTCGCGCGCATAGCCGTGGCCCCAGAATTGTCGTCCTAGCGTATACCCGACCTCGAATGCTGGCCAGCCTTCCGGCTCGTACAGGCCGATGCGTCCCGCGAGCTCGCCCGTCGCGCGCAGCTCGACGGCCCAAATGCCGAAACCGCGCAGCGACCAGTGGCCCAAGAACATCGCGAGCTGGCGCCATGCGTCGACGCGCGTGAGCGGCTTACCGTCGCCGAGATAGCGCGTCACCTCGGGCTCGGCCATCATCGTTGCGTACGCGTCAACGTCGCGCGGCTCAAAGCCGCGCAGTCGAAGACGCGGTGTAACGACTTCAGGAATGTCGTGCACAGTTCGACTCCCGATTGCGTTGCTGGGACATTCGTGAGCAGCCGGGTTAGACAGTGCCGGAACGTGCTACCCGCGTCGTCACCGACAGCTGTCCCACGTGACGCATCGAATGCTCGGCGCCGTGCACGAGACATCCAATCACCGTCGACGGAAGCTGCGCGCGGCCCACGCCGCGGAAGTCGCCGAGCGTCGCGACATCGATCGTTCGGAGCTCCGCGATTGCGGCATCGACGCGCGCAGAGAGCGCGTTCAACACTATTGGAACATCCGCGGATGAAACCGGCGCGCCTTCCAACTTGATTGCCGCAAACTGCTCGACCGAGAGTGTCTGACCACGCGCATAGGTGAACAGACGATCGATCACGCCGGTGATGTGTCGAACGTGAAACGCCGCGGATGCGACACCGGCAGGCCGCGCATTCCATTGGGCTTCTGTCAGGTTGTCCACGAGCTCGCCGACGCTCTCACGGACCTGAAGCAAAATGTGCGCGACCGGTTGCAGCAGTGCTGGAACACCAGCGACCGGACCGCGCTGCCACCATTCCGTGTCTGCCATATCGATTCGCGACTATGCGTTCATTGTTTCGGTCGAGGGAACTCGCGCCGCTGCTTCGCCTGACGTGATGATGGGGACGACCTCGAAGTCGACGATGTCCCGCCAGGCGGCGATCCATTGATCGAGCAACGCGCGGTCGTCACACTCCATCACTTGATAGCAGCGGGTGAGATCCGAAGTCACCCAGCTATTCACGTACCGAAGCCCTTCCGGCGCGAGCCGGCCAAGTTTGCGAAACCGTTCGTAGACAGGCGTCGCGTCCGGATGCCGAAAGTGTTCGAGAACCATGAAGAGCACGGCAACGCCCTTAACGAGTGGCCCGAAGCTCGTTCCGACGCTCATTGACCAACTGCTCTTCTCTGGCGAGATCGCGAACGACCGGATAGTTGTCCGTGTAGGTCATGCGCATCCCTCGAAGGCGTGCAGTCAGTGCGACGTCGTGACGAACGCTACCAGCGCGACAGCGTTACATGATTTCGCAAAACGACGACGCATGGTGTGCCTCCGGTGTAGCCAACGATACGAGAAGTCTATCAGGATGGCCAATCTCTGCTCGAACTCGGTGACCTCGAGCGGCGAGAGGTCAGCAACGCGTCATTGCCTAGCCACCGGCAGCATGGCGATCGCGCATCGAGATGCGTTCAAGACTACTCCTGGCGACTACAGTGCCGGTGCCGACGCCATCGAGTCGAAATAGCGAGAGCTCCGTGACTCGGCCCGAGATCGGCCGCGTAAGCTCGCGATGCACAGCCTCGGTGGCGTTGGCCAATGCTCTCGGGCTAGCGACGCGGCCTACCGTAACATGCGGTTGATAGGCGTGCACCGACGACAAATGGGAGACGAGTATTCCTGAGTACAACCGTCCGTGCAGTTCGGCGAGACGATCGGCGCCAGAGCCAACCCCGAGCATGATATAGCCGCCAGCCTCTACGGAGTCGATGGATATCTCGGACAATGTGATATCGAACGAAGGAAACCGAGCGACGCCTTGATGCAGGTGCGCTGTGATCTCATTCTCCGAGACGCGATCAGCGAATGGAAACACCACCGTAATGTGAGCCTCGAGGACGCCTGCCATTGGATCGAAGCGTCGCCGAACCGATGCGATTTGTTCGGCTCGGTCGAGTTCTGGGAAAGCGACGATCGCGTATTGAGCGCTCATCTCAACGCGCGGCCGCGATGATTGATCTCGTCCTCCGCGACGTGAAACCATGCCCAGTGTGCATTGATCCTAGGCACCAGCGCGACAGAGCCCTCCATCCACTCGTCGTCGCGTGCGCGAAGCGCCTCCAAGGTGTCCCGCCGCACCGCCGACAATTCCTCGGGATAATGCTCGAGTGGATATCCCCGCAACGATCGTCGCGCGTCCAAGCCGAGCTTCAGGGCCGTCGACCAACGCTCGGTCTCCTGCGGCGAAAGTAGGCGCTCTTCGAACGTCAGGATCTGGTACGACCGCTCGACGGCCGCCATGTGCGCGAGCAATGCGCCGATGGAGTTGCTCTCGGCGTCGTGTCGATGATCGAGCTCGGCGAGCGTCATCCCGTCGACGGCAGCGAGCGTCGTCGACCTCACGTAGGTCAGCATGCCGACCAGGCGTCCGATCGTCGGCGAATAACCCGCGATCGGTTCGATCCGAAGTGGCGACGGTTGCATCACGACAGAGGCATGAGTCTGATGAAGCATTCGACCGAACTGCGTACGCGGGATCTCTGCTACGGAAGCAGACGATCTGAGCTCACAGCCGCCTTGCCGAGCCGTTGTGCGCTGCCGCGCGCGACTCTCAGCATCGCGGCGCTCGCAACGCTTCCCCCAAGACCCGCAAGCACGCCGGCCTCTACGAGAACTCCGATCGGGACTAGGGAACCCGCCGCGACCGCCGGCACCAGTAGAAACACGCTACCGGTGGCGAGTCCTCCCCATAAGGCGACGCGCCGAGTCGACACGGTCGACAGAGTCTGCCCACGCTCTCCGCGTGCCACGAACCAAGCAAATAGTCCACCGGCCAGAGCGCCGGCACCGAAGCTCCGGATCGCGACCGCGATGAGCTCACGGGCACCGAAAATCGACGTCGGCACGAGACCGGTGGCTAAGCCAAGCGCCAACGCGCCGGTGGCGATGGCCGACATGGTGATCCCGGCGGTGAAACTCGTGCGAACCAAACCGCGATATCGGTGTGCCCAGTCCATACTGCCTCCATCGAACTGACTGCTCAGTGCCATTCGTCGCCGCCAGGCATTCACAGGACGCGAGCAAATGCATGGTAGTTTCGGGAACTCAGGTCCGTCGCGCTCGTCGCTGTTGCGAGTCTTTACGCATGATCATCGAAGCCGCCCGCATGCCACGCGTGTCGGTGGCGCTGATAGGCGTTCCATCCGGCGAACGCGATCACGACGCCAACAATAATTCCAAAAGTCTCGACGACAGGGAATGGCGTTTCGAGTACCGCCTCCCTAGGGTCGGCCCGGTTGTAGTGAACCGTGACCATCTGGCCGACGACATACCGGCCGCGCTGCCCGTTCATCAAATAAGTGCGAGAGCTCAGCCCTCGCCATCCCCTTTAGCAATAGCCATCCTTTGTCTGCCCTGCAACCATTCATTAGACGACGGCGCGGTATGCCGATCGACCGTCTGCTTGCCGCGAGGCAAACTGCGCCTATGCCGGGGCGCGGTGCTTGAGCTCTTCGGCGAGGCCGATGAGAAGTCCTTCGGGGCCGCGGATGTAGCAGAGCCGGTACGCCTCCTCATACTGAACCACGTCGCCGACGAGCTGCGCGCCTCGCTTGCGGAGCTTGTCGAGCGTCTCGTCGATGTCGTCCACAGTGAACATGACGCGTAGGTAGCCGAGGGCGTTCACGGGGGCGTTCCGGTGATCGGCGACGACGGGCGGGGTGAGGAATCGCGAAAGCTCGAGCCGGCTGTGGCCGTCCGGAGTGACCAGCATGGAGATCTCGACGCGCTGGGACCCCAGTCCGGTGACGCGCCCGGCCCACTCTCCTTCGATCATGGCTCGCCCTTCGAGTCTCAGGCCGAGCTCAGAGAAAAATGAGATGGCGGAATCGAGAGATTCTACCACGATGCCTACGTTGTCCATCCGCTTGACAGTCATCCATTTCTCTCCTTCTTGACTGGAACGCGAGGTATTGCCATTCGTATGGCGTCTAACACCCCAGCTAGCTGCAAAGAAATTTAATAAGAGTTTGCTACGAAGCCGCAAACAATTCTAGAGGTCGCTCAGCCCGTCGAGATCAGGGTCGCCCATGAATTGTTCGGGACTCATATACGCCGGCGTGCCGATGGACATGCCCGTCATCGTGAGCCGTTCGCCGACCTCGGTCACGCTGCGTGCGATGCCGAAGTCAGCCACCTTCGCATGGCCGTTGGCGAGGAGAATGTTCTCCGGCTTGATGTCACGATGCACGACACCGTGCCTGTGCGCATAGTCGAGCGCATCGGCAACCTGCGCCGCGATGCGCAGCGCGTCGGCAATAGGGAAGTGCGGCTGTCGAATCATGGGAGCGGCGATCGGTGGGCCGAATCGAGATCCGTTGATCTCAATTTGGTGTTGCCAACCGAAGATGGCCTGCGGCACATCGGCGACCGAGTCGGGGAGAACGAACGCGTTGGGCGATGGAACGGCAGCGCCGTTTACCAGGAGCTGACCATGGCGCATGAGCAGCGTGTCGCCGGCGATCCCGACAATGCGCTTCACCAGCGTTGGGGTGACCTCATCTGGTGTGATCCGGATCGAAGGGTCTTGCGGCGGCGAGATAAAGACGACGACGTCGCCACGTTGGGGATTGGCATACCCTGGCAGCGAACGGCTAGTGAACGGGATGTGCGGCCCGAGCCGGAGCTTGTTCACAAAGAGCCAATCGCCGACTAGGAGCGTCGGCTCCATGCTGCCGCTGGGAATGCGATACGCTTCCGCCAGCAGTTGGCGCGTCCCGAGAAATATGAGAAGCGTCGGGAGGACGCTCATGATAAGCGCGCGACCGCGGCCGACAAGCGTCCGGCGCGGCGCGGATGTGGAGCGCGCGCCGGAACGTGCAGCAGCGCGAGCTGCCCGATTCCTTCCACCCTTGCTCATGATTTGGCCTCTAAGGTGCACCTGAGCCTGGCTGAAACATGCTTTCTGAAAGTAGAACGGTGTTGCACGCATAACGCTGATTAGACTGCGAACTTATGCTGCATACCAATCGCAATTACAACATACGAATTCAGGATTCGTATCGCCACGCAAACTCGCTCGTTCAGCCAACGTGCGCTGCGATACGTGATCGCCCGCGTTAGCTCGACCAACCCCTCGGGGTTTACGCTGCATACAGACGCAGCATGACATGCGAGGATGGCCAACCCGTTCACAGCGTGCCCAAAAGCACTACCCACCCAAGCCTGACGGGCTGTGTCGCCGCAGAAGGCGCCACGAGCTATTCTGCAGCCGATGATCGCACTCGGCATACATCAGTCGTGTCGCCATGCTCCACAGGCAATCCTTCATGAGAGTCACCGAACCTCGCGCCCACCGTGCCGATCATCGTTCACAAACCGATCGACATAGGGCATCGTCACCGCGGCCAACGTCGCCGAGTCCAGCGTCGCCTCCGCGGGAATGATGCGGTTCGCTGAAAGCAAATACGCCGTCACCGCGTACACCTCGTCGCTCGTCAACGAGCCTGGCGCATCGAGCGGCATCGCGCGACGGACGTAGTCGAACACCGTCGTCGCGTAGGGCCAATAATTGCCGATCGTCTTCGACAATCGCGGATCCTTTCCAAACCGGAACCCCTCCGCGATCGAATCGCGACCGACGAGCTGCGGATAGAGCGGCGGCTTCCCTTCTCCGCGCGTGCCGTGGCACGACGCGCACTGCCGCGCGTAGATCCCCTGACCTTCGTTCGGCGTGCCATGACCCGGCGGCAATCCCTCCCCATCCGGCGCGACATCAACGTCTCTCGTCGCGATGTCCGCCGCCGTTGCCGACGACCCGAGGCCGTAATGCCGCTTCGGCTCCCGCGTGCCCGCGCCGCCGCCGCCGCTTCTACAACCGCCATATAAAGACACTAACATGCAGACGCTCATCGACACCGCGACCCGATGATGCCTCACGTTGCACCGTAGAAGAAAACGCGACCGTTCGGCAGCACACGCCACCCGTACACGGGGTTGAAGTGATATTGCGTTCCCGCCCCTCGGACGCGGATGAGCTCCGCACGCGTCGGCTGAACGTATCCCGTCTCGTCCGCGGCGCGGCTGTAGATGACCGTCTCCCCGCCCTCCCACTTCCACATGTGTGTGAAGCGCGTGTGCGCCTTCGACCGAACAGGCTCCTCCAATCTCGCATTGCTCCAGGTCAGGCCCGAGTCGGTGCTGACCTCGACGCGCGCGATCCTGCCGCGACCACTCCACGCCAGACCGCTGATGCGCCGCCACCCCGGCGCGATCGTCTCGGGATGGGCGGGCGTCGTGATGATCGACCGCGCATCCATCTCGAAGCTGAATTGACGCGCTGTGCCGTTCGCGAGCGGATCCGTGTACGTCGCGGTCTCCCACCGGGTCATCCACGGCCGCGTTCCGAGCTCGATCCGCCTCAGCCACTTCACGCTCGCGCTGCCCTCCCAGCCCGGCAGCAGAAGCCGCATCGGGAAGCCTTGCTCCGGACGGATCGCCTCGCCGTTCTGCGCCCAGGCGATCAAGGCGTCATCATATGCCTTCTCTAACGGGATGCTTCTCGCCATCAGACACGCGTCGCCGCCTTCCGCCAGAAACCACTTCGCGCGACGGCTGACGCCGGCCTCGTCGAGCACGATCTTCAGCGGGACGCCGGTCCACTCCGAGTTGCTCGTCATCCCCGCGACTTGTTGCGGCGTGAGCCCGGGGTCCGGCTTTCCGAACGGGCCGTTGTGCCACGCCAGCACGCCGTTGCCGGCACACTCGATGAAGCACGTGCGCGTGACCTGCGGGAATCGCTTCAGATCCCCAAGTGAAAATAGGAGCGGCCTGTCCACGAGCCCGTGAACCAACAGCGTGTGTTTCGCCGGATCGATCGTCGGGACGCCGGCGTGATGGACCTCGAAGTGGAGGTCCGACGGCGTGATCGTGCCCTCGAAGTCTTGCAGCGGCGTGAAGCTACTCCCGGACGCCGAACCGGTCGGTCCGCGCGCCGGCGTGACCGCTGGCGAACGCGAACCGACCGGCGTCGTGGGCGCGCCGGGAGCCTTCGTTGGATCGCTCGCCGGCGCGCTATGCTGCTGCACGTTCGGTTCCCGTGCTATGAGCACCTCGGCAACGTGATCTGCGCGGGACACTTGTCCCAGGTCGGCGTCGGGGCGCTGCCCGGGCCGCCGCCGCCGTACGTGTAGACCGCCATCCGCTCGAGCTCGAGCTCACGACCTGGGATCGGAAATTCGGTAAAAGAATTCTCGGCGAGCGTGTTCCAACCGCGCGCGTCGAAGTATGCCACGAGTCCGTCGACGCCGGCGCCCTCGATGCGCTTCTCGTATCGCAGCGCGTCCCACAAACTGCCGCACGCGCCCGTCGTCTTTCGGGGGACGCACCCGGGCGCGTCAGGCGGACCGTTGATGTCGACGGGAGGCAGCTTGCCGTTGGCGACCCGCGTCTTGTTGATCAGCGGAATCGCTTCCGACGCGCGGTTGAGGCGCATCAACGCCTCCGCCTTGAGCAAGTCCATCTCCGTGCGTCCGATCGCAACGAGCGGTCCATTTTGCCAGGTCGTCCCGGCGCCGTATCGCAAATAGTAGAATGTGCTCTTCAGATACGTGCCGCGCGTCGGGTTGAAGAACGCGACGTTTGGATCGTAGGCCATGTACGAGCCGGGCGACGTCGGGCCGGTCGAACCGACGACGCGTCGGTCCTGCGTGCGAAGCGGGAAGGTGTCGCGATTCGCGACCGGCGTCGCGACCCACTTCTTCCAGCCGTCGGTCGAGTCGGCGGGGCCGACGAGCCAGTAGCTGGGGCGCATGTAGTCTCCCTTCACGGTTCGCACGCGCGCCGCGATTCGCTTGTAGTTGTCCTCGAGGACGCTCGGCGCGCCGATCGGCGCGAAATCGGCCGTGATGCCGGCGTCGATCTGCGTGATCACGTCGTTCCAGTTCACCGCGGCGCGCTCGGCGGCGCTTCGCGGCTCGTACGCCATGAACCGCGCGATGTACGTGCGGGCGAGCCGCGACAGATCCTTGTTCGTCAGCGCGAGCCCCGGAATCCACCCGACGGTCGGCAGCGTGAAGGTCGCCGTGTCCGAGATCGCGATCGACGCCTTCAACATCTCGATCGCCGCGGCCATAACGTCCTTGCTCGGCAGATAGTTCGGCGCGACGAGCGTGTCGACGTCCGTCTTCTCGTCGACGATCACAGCTTTGTCATACAGGAGTGCTAAATAGCCGTGACCGATGCCTTGCATGAATTTCGCGAACGCGCGCGCGCGGCTGTTGTCGGCGCCGTTCGTGCCGATCTGCAGCCCGCGATCGAGCGCCTTGAGACCGTCGTTCGCGAGCGAGATGACGCCGAACATGCCGAGCCAGGTGTTCGACGACACGCCGGCGTCGGTGAACGCCGACGAGTTGTTCCACGCGGGCCGCGGCTCCTTCTCGTGCGGTTGGCCGGCGAAGCAGAGGAACGGCGTGCTGAACTCATAACCCATGGAGCCGAGCATGATGGTCGGCGATGTGCCGTACACGAACGGCCAGAAGCGCTGATACGTGCCCGCGATGAGCGCCTGAACGTCGCCGGGGGTATTCGTCGCCCGAACGCGATCGGGATTGTTTTCGTTCTGAACGGTGAGATCGAGACAGCCCGCGAGGGTCGCGCACGCGGCGAACGACACGAGGCGGCGGGCCAATGTCGGTTTCGTCATATGAATGGCCCGGTTAGAAGATGAGTTGGAAAACGCCGGTGAACGTTCGATACTGCGGATACGCATAGGTGTCGAGACGGTTGATGACGGTACCCGCTTCCGGATCGTAGCCCTTGTAGCGCGTCCAGGTCTTGAGATTGCGGCCGACGAACGAGACATCCGCGCCCAATGAGCGCGTGCCCGGAACGCGGCGCATCAAGCGATCGGGAACGTGGAACTTCACGGAGACCTCGCGCAGCTTCACGAAGCCGCCCGGCTCGACGAACCAGTCCTCGATCGCGTTGCCGTTGTAGACGAGCGAGTAATAGTCGATGGTCTTCTTGAGCGAATCCGGCTTGCCGACCTGGTCGACGTCCGCGCTGCGCTGGTACTGATAGCTGCGCTGATTGTTCTGATTGTAGACGTTTCCGCCCACCTGGGTGTCGAGCAGGCCGTAGAACTGAATGCCTCGCCACGAAACGTTGTTAGAGATCCCATAATGGAATCTCGGATTGCCGCTTCCGATCCTGACGATCGCCTGCTGGCCCGTCGAATCGAGGAGAACGATGGGCATGCCCCACTGATACGACACGCCGTTGCTCACGACGTTCGTGCCCCACTTGCCGCGGTCGGTGTAGTGGCTGCCCGGACCGACGGCGACGAGCAAACCATCATCATTGACCTGGAACGTCCCCGCGGGCGCCGACTTCTGTGCCGCCGGCAGATCCTGGAGACGGTGCACGAAGGCATTTCCGTACATCGTGCTCAAGTCTTCGCCGACGCAGCGATACGAGATCGTCGCCGTACGGACGCAGGCGCGGTCGAACTCCGCGATGTGGTGGCGGGCGCGATCCGCGGTGATGCCGAGCCGCCACGTCGTCGAGCCGCGGCGAAGCATCTGCGCCTCGAACGTGCCCTCGAGCGTATTGCCGACGACGGTTCCCGCGTTCTGCCACTGCGTCGTGTAGCCGACGGCCCCCGGCAGCGGAATTTGCACCAGCTCGTCGGTCGTCCGAACGTTTGAGCGCGAGATCTGTAGCGAGAATCTCTCGTCGACGATCATGTCGAGACCAAACTCGGTCTCCTTCGCGGTCTCCGGCTTGAGGAACCGGTTGCCGAGCGTGCTCTTCGCGAGCGTTCCGTTCGAGGCGATCGTGTACGTCTCGTACTGATCGGCGAAATCCGGCCGCGTGCCGGCGGTCCCCTGAGAGACCCGCAGCTTGAATTCGTTCACGCGGCGCCACGGCCACCACGGTTCCTGCGCCAGGCGATACGCGGCGCTGCCGCGATAGTAGGTGTGCCACTGCTCGCCGGGTCCGAACAGCGAGCTCGCGTCGCGCCGCACGAGCCCGTCGAGAATGAGCCGGCTGTCGGCATCGAGACCACCGGTGAGGAAGTAGCCTTCCGAGCGGATCGAGCGCTGCGTCGACGAGCTCGTGCGCGAGAGCGCGGCATCCAGCCGCGGAACTCCGCCGACGGCGAAGTTCGTTCCGCTCGCCGTCGCGCTCTGGTAGTCCTCCGTCTCGAGGAGCGCGCGCGCCGTCGATCGCGCGGTGAGGCGGCCGAACGATTTGAGAAGACTCAGGCTGCCCGACGCGTTGATCGCGGCGTCGAACGCGTTGTCGATCTGCAGCGAGCCCGGATCGCCCGTCGCGAAATTCTCGGACTTGAGACCGCGATCGAGGAAGAAGGAGTCGTCGATGTCGGATCGATCGTAGCTCACGTTCGCGTCCGCCGACAGCCACTGCCTCGGCGTGTATCGCAGATCGGCGCTGCCGAGCGTTCGAATGCGATGCGTGAAGTTCTGCTGTGTCTCCGCCATGTAGAGCGGGCTCGGATGCACGCCCTGCGGATCCGGCTGGAAGATGAACTTCGTGCCGTCGGGATCCGGCTGGAGAAGATTGACGTCCGGCGCGGTCGCCGTGAGGTTGAAGAACAGGTTTCCGCCGTTCGAACCGTTGGTCGGATCGAGCTCTTCACGCCGCGAACGCGAGTGATAACCGCTGATCGAGAACTGGACATCGTCGCGCGGACGGTGATCGAGGTTGATGCGGAAGTCGGTTCGATCGTACGCGCCATGATCGCGCAGCACGCCGGCCTCGTAGTGGCGAGAGATCGTCGTGAGGAAGTTCGTCTTCTCGCCGTTCTGCGCGATGTTCAGCGAGTTCGACATCGTGTTGCCGGGATGAAAAATCTCGGCGACCGGATTGTAGACCGGCGTCGAGTACGGAACGTCCTGATAGCGCTCGGACGCCGGACGCGGAACGCGATTGTCGCGCGTCACGACTTTGCCCGTCGCATCGACGTACTGTTCCGACGAGTTCACGAGATAGTAGTGATACTGCGCTCGTGGCACGTCGCGGCTCATCGCGCTGCCGCCGTATTCGGTGCGGAAGGTGAATTGCGTATTGCCAAGACCGAGTCCGCTGCCGCGTGCGGTTCGGATCTGGACGACGCCGTTGGCCGCGCGCGATCCGTAGAGCGATGCGCCGGCCGCGCCCTTCACGACTTCGACGCTTTCGATATCGAGAGAATTCAAGTCCGCCGACGACGCGTCGACGTTCGAGAGAATGACGCCGTCGACGACGAAGAGCGGCGCGTTGTTCTTGTTGATGCTCGACGGCGTCCGGAGCTGAATGCTGATGCCGTCGCCGGGTTGCGCCGGTGGAACTACCGAGACGCCGGCAACCTTGCCCTGGATCGAAGCGATGGCATTCGTCGCAGGCACGGGCATGTCTTCCTTCGTGACACGACCAACAGTGAACGGCACCTTGGTGCCCGCGGTCGGATCGACGACGCCCGTGATCACCGTTTCCTGAAGGTGCAGCGCGGCGGATCGCACCTTGAAGTCGACAGTCACCGATTGGCCCGCCGTGACGACGATGCCTTCTCGTCTGATCGGCGAGTAGCCGAGCCGCCGGGCTTCGACGGTGTACGTGCCGGGTGGCGCGTTGATCGTGTAGCGGCCGTTGTCGCCGCTCACGGCGCCGAGGGTCGAGCCCACGAGGCTGATGTTGACTCCGGAGACGGGCGCCACGGACGCGGAGTCGGTGATGAGTCCCGTGATTCGTCCGGTCTGCGCATGGACGAGGGATGCACACCCGATGAGAAGGAGCGCCTGCAGCAACAGCAAGGCGCGTCGTTTGGCGGAAGCGACGGTGCTCACGATTTCTCCTGACGAGATTCGGCGAACGTACGTTGCCCTTTCGTGTGCTGCAAGCATCTGGGCCAACAAGGGCGTTGGCTGATTCGAGCAGGACGGCTGGTGTCGCGTTCGTGGACGGGCGTATCGTTCGCTCGTCGCCTGCCGAGCAAGGAGAGCGTTGCCGATCATCGAACGTGAGCGGAGGCACCCGATCGCATTCGAGGTGAAAAGCGTTCTCGATGTGGTGCCTCCGCGTAGTGCGGCTTGTCGAGCGTCGGGCGGCCGGTCTTATTGCTATCGCTCGGCAATCGGGATCTCCACCGCTCGGGTACCGGTCCACTCAAGACAAAATATCCGGTCAAAGTCGCTGGGGACCGTGAAGGTCACTGGCTCTTCCGGCGGATCGATGAAAAGGCCTTCGGCAAACAGGTCGCAAACGATTAGTAGCCAGACCTTGTCCGCCTTCTCTCTGTACAGCGCAAGCTTGTTCTCTTTCCGGTCGAGGGTGGCGAGGATGTCTTCAGCGTTAGCGCCGTCCACACCGCCGCCGCGGTGAACGTGCCATCGGGGCTTCTCGTCCGGAGCGCAGCGCCACGCCGCGACCGAGCGGATCACAGGGTGACGAGTCCAGACCTCCCAGGGTTGCAGCGATGACTCGGAGTTGACTAGTCGATTGAGACCGCTGGCAATTTCCATGGCAAGCTCCTGGGCGAGCCCGGGGAGTTCGGTTCGCGTAACTCGGGGTCGGAGTCCGGGAAACAGGCTGATATGGACACGGGGTCCCTCCAGTATCTCATAGGCGCCTTGGATTGCGTGCGCCAAGCGCTCGAGTGTTCGAGCCGATTGCCGAGGGTTGTCGCCACCGGGCACCCGAGCTGAAATCAGCCCAGTCACCTCGATGCCGATCGTTTCCGTCGCGCAACGAAAGAGGAAATCCGGTGCTTCTGTTTCCTCTGGCTCTGGGAAGTCCAACCGTCCAGTACAACTGAGGAAGGCAGCGAGACGGTGTCGCTCTACAAGTTTCTTAGTCATCGACGGCTGTAGCGACCTAACGCCCTAGCTAACTTGCGAGCGAATCAAATAAAAGGCGAGCGAAGCGAGCTTCCGAAGATCGCTCGTCAAGTTCAGCGTTCCTCTGAAAGTCAATACGCGGTGAGCACAGCACGACCACGCGGTCGTTCAGTACGACCGCTTCTGGCTGCACGGACGTTCACCCAGCTCGATAAACCGGCAGCTCCTTCTCCTCGTCTGATCGAGAGCAACTCCGAAATCG
>JAICYT010000076.1 GCA_025934075.1 Gemmatimonadaceae bacterium | reverse complement strand
GCCGCCGAGCGTCGCGACACCAGGCACTTCGCGAATGCCGGGAAGGAGCGCCGCGAGCAGCGTGGCGCCGACCGGCTCGCCCAACAGCGTCAGGTTTACTACGTACGCGGGAAGATATTTGAGCGCCCAGTTGAGTCCCGTGTGGCCCAACAGCATCGGGCCGATCGCCAGCGCGGAAAAAATCGCGAGCTCGCGCGTCGATTGATGCAGCACCGGCGCATTCACGCCCGCGGCGAGCGCGATCAAGACGACGAAGCACGTGCCATATACGACGGCAACGTACGGCCAGATGTCGAGCGTCGATCTCAGCTTTCTGCCGGCGACGAAATAGCATGCCGCCGTCACTGCACCGGCGAGCGCGAGCAAGTCGCCGAAGAGCGCGCGCCCAGTCGCCGCGTGTGCAGCCGATTCCATGTCTGGCAGCGCGACGACGAGCGCACCAGCCATCGCGACTCCGATCCCGAACCATTGTTGACGATTGGGCGGCTCGTGCAGCCAGCCTGCCGACAGCAGAGCGACGATCGCCGGCTGCGTGTTGACGAGCACCACGGATGCCGCCACCGTCGTGAATCCGATCGACGAATTCCACGCCCAAAAATGGATGGCGAGCATCGCGCCGGCGCCGGTCGCGATGAGCAACCCGGAGCGGTCGAGGCGCCTCCACTGTCGCCACGACCCCGTGACGACGAGCGCGATCGCGATGATGATCAGCGAGAACCCGAGCCGCCAAATCGCGATCGCGAGTGGATGAGCATGCGACAAACGGACGAGCGGCCCCGCGAACGAGATCCCAAGGATCGCCAAAACGAGGACGAGCGCGGCCGGCATGGCGCGGGAGTGTATGGCCGCGCCGGACGAGCGTCAATGCAAACTGCGTCGTCGGCACATCACGGTGATGTCGTACGAGGTCACTTGCAACGGAAAACGCAAATGACGCCTCGCGTGTACCGCCGCGGATCCTTGCGCACATCCTCGAGAATCGCGCCGAGGTCAGTCGTCAGCTTATTGATGCGATCGTACAGCGCGGGATCGTTCAACAGGCGTCCGGCGAATCCCTGTCCGTTCGACAACGTCTTCATCAGCGAATCACCGGCGATCGCCATGCCGACGATGTGCGTGTACAGTGTGTCGTCGCGCAGCAGCTTGCCGATCGTGCCGTTCTTGTCATTGAGCGCGATGACGAGCGAATCCGCCGACGTCACGACCGAGACGAATCGATTGTACAGGGTCGGATCGTCGAGTAGGCGCGCGAACGTCCCGTTCGGATTTTCGACGCGCGCGAGCATCGCGTTCGCGCGTGACATCGTGCCGACGAATTGATCGTACAACGCTCGATTGGTGAGCAGCTGGCCCATCGTCCCCTTGCCTTCGACGACGCTCGATGTGATCTGCCGGAGATCGTGCGTGAGATCGACCATGTCGTTCACGGCGCCCGCGGCCTGAGCCAAGACCGCTTCGTAGTCGAGCGACGGCGCGACGGCGATGGTGTCTCCGTCGCGGAGCGCCGAATAGCGCGGCGTCCCGATGGAAATGTCGATGACCTTGTCACCGAGGAGGCCGAGCGTGCGAACCTTGGCCTTCGAGTCGCTGCGAACCTGGTCTTGCAGCGCATGATCGATCGCCAGTCGCACGCGCAGGTTTCGCAACGTGTCGTTGTCGACCGGCAGAAAATCGATCGACTTGATCGTGCCGGCATACTGTCCGGCGACGTACACCACGCCGCCCGCCTGCAGGCCGCTCGCGTTCGGGAGATAGGCGAGCAGCTCGTAACGGCGCGAGAACAGGTTCGCCGCCTGTCCGAGCCGATAGATCGCGATGCCGATCACGGCGAGCGCGGCGGCGATCAGGAGACCGACCTTCAGTTGCTCCCAGGTGATGAACGACGGACGTTTCATGTTGTGAATCCGCCCAGGAAATCCTGGATGTACTGGTCTTCGCTTCCCGCCATTTCTTCCGGGGTCCCGAAGAACGTGATGCGACGGTCGTGGAGCAGCGCGACCTTGCTCGCCATGCGAAACACCGCGCGAATGTCATGAGAGACGACGAGGCTCGTCACGCCGAGCTCCCGTTGGAGTTTCATGATGAGTCGGGTGATGGTGCCGGTCGTGAGCGGATCGAGCCCGGAGGTGGGCTCGTCGTACAGCATGATCCGCGGGTTGTTCGCCATCCCACGGGCGATGCCGACGCGTTTCCGCATGCCACCGGACAGCTCCGCCGGGAACTGGTCGATGACGCGATCCGGATCGAGGTCGACGAATTGCAGCTTCTCACGCACGCGCTGCTCGATCTCGTCGTCGTTCATGTCGGTGTGCTCGCGGAGCGGATAGGCGACGTTTTCGAAGACGCTCATCGAATCGAAGAGCGCCGCGCCTTGAAAGACCATGCCCATCTTTTGACGGACGGCCAACGCTTCCTCGAAGCTCAGCGGCGTGATGTCTTCGCCTTCGATCAACACGCGCCCACGATCGGGGACGAGCAGCCGAAGCACGAGCTTGAGAATCGTCGACTTGCCCGTGCCCGATTCACCGACGATCGCCATGGTCTCGCCTTCACGCGTGATGAGCGAGATGTCTTCGATGATCGGAACGTCGAACGCCAAGGACACGTGCTGCAGCTCGACGATGCTCGTCTCGCTCGCGCGCTTCGCGGCGTGCGCGTCATCCTTTGGCGCGTCGACCGCGAGCTCGGAGCGAATCGCATGGCGCACCGCGGCCGACTTCCGTTCGTCCGCCGCGGGCCCGACATCGCCGCTTCGCCGATCGTGATCCGGCTCGGATACCCTAGGGCGATCAGCCATACGTCAGCACGGAGAGCAACAGCTGCGTGATGAAATAATCGACGATCAGAATCAGGATGCTCGACGTCACGACCGTCCGCGTCGTGCTCTGCCCGACTCCCTCGGTCCCGCCCGTCGTCCCCAAACCGAAATAGCACGCCGTGATCGCGATGAGACCACCGAACACGATCGGTTTCGTGAGCCCTTGGATGAAGTCGTTCGGGATATAGCGAAGCGCGAATCCGTCGCTGGCGATCTGCACCCAGACCGTGCGCCAGTACTGCGCGCTCGGGAGGCCCACCACCAGCGACGCGATGATGTTGCCGCCGATGATGCCGACGAAGTCGTTGATGATCGTGAGAACCGGCAGCATGATGAGCGCCGCCAACAGTCGCGGCGTCACGAGCTTTTTGATGGGGTCTGTGCCGAGCGTGTTGAGCGCGTCGATTTGCTCGGTGACGCGCATCGACCCTAGCTGCGCGGCGATGCCAGATCCCACACGCCCGGCCACCATCAAGCCGGCCAGCACCGGACCCAGCTCCCGGATCATCGAAGCCGAGACAAGGTTGCCGATGTACATGCTGGCGCCAAAGGTCTTGAGCTGCACCGAAGACTGAAGCGCCAACACCATGCCAGTGAACAGCCCGGTCAAGAGAACGATTCCGAGTGACTTCACTCCGATCTCATCCATTTGCTGCACGACGTCCTGTCCGTAGAACGGCCGGGCGACAATGAACCGCAGCGCTTTCCCAGCGAGTACGAAGTACTCCTGGAGGGTCAGGATTTTCGACTTCGCCGCGTCATTGAGTCGAGTAAGAAAGGCGGGCAATCGAGTCTGTTGGTGGTCGTGCGAGGTGAGACGGACGAGTCCGGAAAGGGCAAGGCTTGTGCCGAAGACAGCCGTTCGGTTGACCCCATGACGCCGTGACGGCTAGCTTGTGCGCCCATGCCCCGTTCGCTCTCCCGAGATCGCCTGCTATCGTTGCTCGACGCCGCATCTCGTCGCCGAGTCGCCGTCGTCGGTGATGCCATGCTCGACGTCTACCTTCGCGGCGACGTGGATCGAATCTCACCCGAGGCGCCTGTCCCGGTCGTTCGCGTGCGCGATCGCCGCCACGCGCTGGGCGGTGCAGCCAACGTCGCGCAGAACGTTCGCGCGGTTGGCGCCGGAGTCGATCTGGTCGCCGCGATCGGTGATGATGCCGGTGGTCGTCAGCTCTGCACGATGCTCGCCGACATTGAAGCCAACCTCGGCTGTCTGGTGAAGGTCGAGCGGCCGACGACGACGAAGACGCGCATCGTCGCCCGATCGCAGCAGGTCGTCCGGGTCGACGAAGAAGAAGATGCTGACGTCGAGGGCCCTGAGGTCGATAGGTTGCTCGACCTGCTCCGCAGCGCGATCACCAATGCCGACGCGCTCGTGTTCGAGGATTACAATAAGGGCGTGCTCGTCGCGCGAGTCATCGAGGCGGCGATGGACGCCGCAAGCGCGAAGAAGATTCCGATAGTCGTCGATCCGAAGTACCGCAATTTTTTTCTCTATCGCGGTGCGACGATCTTCAAGCCGAACCGGCGCGAGCTCGAGGCCGCGCTCGGCGCGGACGTCGACCTCGATCACCCGGAGGCGCTTCCCTCGACCTTGTCGCGCCTCGGCGTCGAGCATTTGCTGCTCACACTCGGGGAGCGCGGAATGGCGCTGGTGTCGGGCGGCGGCGCAGTCAAGCGAGTTCCGACGGTTGCGCGTGAGGTGTACGACGTGGTCGGTGCCGGCGACACCGTGACGGCCTATCTCGCGCTCGTGCTCGCGGCCGGAGGCACGGCGGTCGAGGCGGCGATCATCGCGAACTTTGCGGCGGGCGTCGAAGTTGGAAAACTCGGTGCGGCCACAGTGTCGCCCGACGAAGTGATCGATGCATACGACGCATATATTTCCGGCCACGTGGCGAGCGTTCCAGCGTAGCCGGACATCGTCTCGCTCCATCGCTTGCGGCGATGCAGTTGTTGGTCTAAGTACCGAAGTGTCCGGGCCCGTAGCTCAGTCGGTTAGAGCAGTGGACTCATAATCCAACGGTCGCAGGTTCGAGCCCTGCCGGGCCCATTGGAGCTGGGTGGACGGTTGAGGGGAAATTGTTGGCGCGCGACACCGCGCTGCCTAGTATCGCGCCGGCATCACGAATAAATTTCGGCAGTTGGTCGCGTAGCTCAGCTGGTTAGAGCGCTGCTTTCACACAGCAGAGGTCCACGGTTCGAGTCCGTGCGTGACCATGGCGAAAAACAAAGGCCCCGCACTATGCGTGCGGGGCTTTTCCGTTGGAGCTCACCTCGGCGCCGGCTCGAATCAAGCGGCCAGCGAGCGCGTCGTCGACGCGGGCTTCGACGAGGAGTCGTTCGCCGTCCATCCGCTGGTCGAGGACCTGACCCTCGCGATGGATTTCCGCGAGCAACTTTCCGTCGGACGGAGAGAGAAAAATGTTCCGCAGCGGCCGGCGCGTACGTATCGCTCCGGCAAGCACACGCTTGAGCGGTTCGAGGCCACCATCGGCGACCGTCGACACGAAGATCGACGACGGCACGAGCGCCCCAATCCGATCCTGAAGGGCGAGCAGCGCGTCGTGCTCGAGCAGATCGATCTTGTTGAAGACGAGTACCTTCGGAATGTCCTTCACGCCAAGCTCGTCGAGCACTTGATCGACGACGACACGCTGCTCTTCCCACGAGACAGAGCTTGCGTCGATGACATGCAGGAGCAGGTCGGCCTCGCGCGTCTCCTCGAGCGTCGCGCGAAACGAGGCGACTAAATGGTGCGGAAGCTTGCGAATGAATCCGACGGTGTCCGTCACCAACACGTGCGAGTGACCGCCCAAATCGACGTCGCGCGTGAGCGGATCGAGCGTGGCGAAGAGGCGATTTTCGACGAAGATCTCTTGTGCCCCCGAGAGCCCGCGCAGAATCGACGACTTGCCGGCGTTCGTGTAGCCGACGAGCGACGCCTTGAATTCAGACTGGCGCGATTGGCGTTGAATCGCCCGACCGCGCTGCACGTCCTGCAGGCGCTCTCGTAACACCTTGATGCGCTGATTGATCAGCCGCCGGTCGGTTTCCAACTGCGTTTCGCCCGGGCCGCGGACCCCGATGCCGCCGCGAAACTTCTCGAGGTGGGTCCACATGCGCGTCAACCGCGGCAGCATGTACTCGAGCTGCGCGAGCTCGACTTGGATCTTCGCTTCGCTCGTCCGCGCGCGCGTCGCGAAAATATCGAGAATCAGCTCGGCACGATCCATCACGCGCGTCCCGATTGCGTCCTCGATGTTCTTGCCTTGGCTCGGCGACAGCTCGTCGTCGAACAACACGAGGGTCGCGTTGGTTTCCACGACGCGCTCACGAAGCTCGTCGATCTTGCCCGAGCCGAGGTACGTTCGTGAGTCCGGACGCTCGATGTGCTGCGTCAGCTCACCGACGACGATCGCGCCCGCGGTGTCCGCGAGCTCGGCGAGCTCCTGAAGGTGAAGACCGGCGACGCGGCGCGCGCCGGGCCGCTTGAGCGGCGCACCAACGAGCAGCGCGAGCTCGGCTGGCGACGAGACGACGATCGGTTCGCGACTTATGTGAGAATCCTCGTTAGCAACGATATCAAGCGATTATCGGGCGACACCCGTGGTCGTGAACCGCCCGGTCGACGAATAGGGCACGGTGAAGCTCCCAACCGGCGATCCGACCGTCACGTCACCCAACACATGATAGTCGACCGCACCGGTATTCAGAATGCTCCGGCCGGCCGCGTTGACGCCGGCGTAGGTGAACGTCACGGGGATCGTGACCGTCGTGGAGTCGTTGTCCTGAACCGTAAATCGGCTGTCGAGCGCACCGCTGGCGAGCGTCACGCTATCACCCGCGAGCGACACTCTATAGGTGAGACGAGTGGCGTCGAGACGGTAGTGATTCGGATTGTAGACGCTCAGCATTACGTCGAGGCTGCCGCCGCTCAACCCGATGCCGCGCACCTGGACGTTTCTCAGGTGGACGACCGGATTTTGAAACGCTGCCTTGCCAAGCATCGAACATCCGGCAATTCCCGCCAACAGCGCCGCCGAAACTGCCATCGTAGCTACGAGCTTCCTCATCGTGCCCTCCCAATGAATGCCCCCGCACCAGTGCACCACTACTCGGATTTCTCGTTCGCCTTGCGCCGCAGGTCTTCCCACCACGCGAGGCGCTTCGCGATCTCCTTCTCGAAGCCGAACGGTCCGGGCTCGTAGAACCGCGAACCGCGCAGCCGGTCCGGAAGATATTCCTGCGGGATATATGCCTCAGGCGCATCATGCGCGTACTGATACCCCGAGCCATAGCCCAGTTCCTTCATCAGACCGGTCGGTGCGTTCCGGATGTGCAACGGAACGCCCTCCGCCGGGTGCTCGCGGGCGGCTTCGAGCGCCGCGCTCAGCGCGACCTTCGCGCTGTTCGACTTTGGCGCCGTCGCCAGGTAGACGATCATTTGTGCCAGCGGAAGATAGCCCTCTGGTGGCCCGAGCATGTGATACGCGTCACGCGCTGCTACCGCGAGCTTGAGTCCTTCGGGATCCGCAAGACCGACGTCTTCCGCCGCCATCGCAATCGCGCGACGAAAGATGATCATCGGATCCGCCCCGCCTTCGATCATTCTCGCCATCCAATACAGCGCGCCCTGCGGATCGCTTCCACGGAGACTTTTGTGGAATGCGCTGAGCATGTTGTAGGTCTCTTCGCCGCCCTTGTCGTATTTCGCGAAGCGCAGTTGCAGCGCGTCCTTCGCGACGTCGACCGTGATGCGACCACCGCGACCGACATGCTCCGCCGCCGCCTCTAGCACAGTCAGCGCTCGCCGAGCGTCGCCGTCCGCTTCCGTCGAGATCAGCTCGACCGCGTCGTGATCGACCTCGAGGTCCCAGTCTCCGAGGCCACGGTCCGCATCAGTGAGAGCGCGCGCGATCAACGCGCGCAGGTCATCGGGGGTCAGGGATTGCAGGACAAACACTCGGACGCGTGATAGCAACGCCCCGTTGATCTCGAACGATGGATTCTCGGTCGTCGCGCCGATCAGCGTGATCGTGCCTGCCTCGACGTGCGGTAGAAACGCATCCTGCTGCGCCTTGTTGAACCGATGAATTTCGTCGGCGAACAGAATCGTCCCTCGGCCCATGCGACGCCGCGCCTCCGCCTCGGCGACGATCTCGCGCACGCGGGGAACGCCTTCCGTGACTGCGGAGAATGAAACGAACTCGCGATCCGTGTACTGCGCGATCACGCGCGCGATCGTCGTCTTGCCCGTGCCCGGGGGTCCCCAGAAGATCATCGATCCGACGCTGCCCTTCTCGATCGCTTCGCGCAGCGGTTTGCCTGACGCGAGCAAATGCCGCTGTCCGACGATCTCGTCGAGCGTGCGCGGACGCATGCGCGCCGCAAGCGGCTGTTGCGATTTGCGCTCGAACAGCGACGCGGTGCCCCGCTCCGAGTCCTCTTCTTCTGTTGGTCGCTTCCGTCGTTCTGCCATTCGCGTTCCTCTGCTCTTACGTCGCCGCTAGGCCACGCGCGACGAAATAGAGTCCGCACCCGGCGATGAAGCTGAGCGGGATGCGAGGACCAGGCCGATCCTGGAGCTCCGGAACGAGATTCGATGCGCCAACGTAGAGCGTGACTCCGGCCGAAATCGCGAGGCCGTACGTCCGCAGGAACGCCCATTGATCGGTAATCAGCACACCGGCGATGGTTGTGACACCAAGCGCTGCTGCCGCGAGGAGTGCCTTGCGCCGGCCAGCACCAGCAGCGAGGAACAAGCTCGAGATCGCCAGTCCCTCCGGAAATTTGTGCAGCAGAATGGCAACGAAGACCAGCGCGCCGACACGCGGGCTCACGCGAAGTCCGCTCGCGACCGCGACGCCGTCGACGAAGGTGTGCATCAACAGCCCGATGAGCGCCGACGTGCTCACGAGCTCGGAGACGGAATGCGTCTCTTCACCAAAATGGAAATGTCGGCCGATCGTGTGCTGGGTCAGATGCACCAGAAGATAGGCCGCAAGTACAACCACCGGCGCGATCGGACCGGCGACCGCAATCGAATCCGGGAACAGGTCGACGAGCGAGACGGAGATCAGAAATCCCGCCGCGAACGAAAGCAACGCGTCGAGGGCGCGTAGCGTCCAGGTCGTCCGACTCGTGACTGCGACCGCCCCGACGATGTTCGCCGCGGCGGCGGCAATGCCGTAGAGCAACGCAGGTCGGTTCACGCCGGCTGAAGCCCGAGTCGCTCCGCCGCCGCGGTCACCGCGTTCACCAGGTCAGGCGCGGCGGGAAAATGCTGACGATTCGTTTTCCAACTCTTCGTGTGAACGCTCGGTTGCTCTTCGAGACCTTTGCCCTCGAGCAAATACAACCAGCGATCGGTACGCGCGTAGATGAAAAGCTCGAGATACGGATTCAGCGTGAGCTGGTCCTCGCTGGTATAGACGGACAGCTCGACGCCCCCGTAGCGCGCCAAGAGCACCTTGAGTCGCGCGATTGATTCGCGCACATCGGGAAGCGCCACCGACTCTCCCTTCCACGAGCGACCACTTCGCAGGTCGTCGATGACGACGTCGACGGCTGGTGGAAGCTGGTCGGTCAACGCATAGAACAAATCGACAACGCGCTCGGCGTTGGCGACGATGTGCGCGGTATAGTGATCGCCCGTCTGCTCGAAGGTGAATCCGTCGGCGCTCACGCGGAAACGGCGCCAGATCGAGGCTTCGGGTTGTCGCCCGCGAAAGAACATGTCGTCTCGTTTCCTATGTGACGCGTTCCGCCAAGTCCACTAGTCGGAATCACGACGCCCGCTGCCCGTGAAGCCGTTTCGCCTCGTGCAGCAGCCAATCCATCGTATTGCGGTCGGGATCCTCGAGCACCGCGGCCAGCAAGGCTTGAAGAATCTTACCGAGCCCGGGCCCGGCCGGTATGCCGGCGCGTCGCAGATCGTCGCCGTCGACCACAAGCGAGCCGAGGTCGATCGGATCGCGGGATGCCACGGCCAGCATGCGCCGATACAGCGCCCGAACCGCGCGCTCAGCGGGGGCAGTCGAATGGTGCACGCGCGCCGCGTGCCACACGGCGTCCGCCAGCCGCATGAAGGACCCGATCTGCAACCGGCCAATGGCGGCAACCCAACCGCGCACGTGTGCATTGCCAATGGGCTGTCCGCCGACGAGCGCCTCGGTCATAACCCCGCCGTGCGACTGCCACCGGTTGATCAGCGTCGTCACCGTCTGTGTCTCGTGCCGCGACGCACGAAGCGACCCGAGCACCTCTTCCGCCCTCTCGGCCCCGAGGCCAAGCAGCAGTCCGGCAAACCTGATCGCGCGTCGCGCGGGCCGGGCGAGCGTACTTGGCTGGGCCGCGAAGTCGGCAACGCTGAGCGCCTCACTCGATGCGTTCGCGAGCGCTGGAACCAGTGTCGCGAACGCCCCGGTCGCCTTCCAGATCTCGAACGCCGAGCTTGGACAGCGGACTTGCTCCAAGGTCTTGTCCAGCTCCTGCTTCACGCGCTCCGGTGACAGCCGGCCGAGAAAAGGTGCGCTCGATTGGATTGCGTCGCGCGTTGCGCCATCGATCGCAAAACCGAATCGCGACGCGAACCGAATGGCGCGCAGTGCTCGGAGCCGATCTTCCCGCATGCGCGCATCGGGATCACCGACGGCGCGAACGAGCTTGCGCGCCAAATCGCCGCGCCCGTCGAATGGGTCGCGAAGCTCGTTGCGACGTGGCGAGTACGCGATGGCGTTGATCGTGAAATCGCGGCGCGCCAAGTCATCCTCCAACGACACGCCAAACTCCACCTCGGCGTGTCGGCCGTCGGTGCGAACGTCGCGGCGGAAGGTCGTGACCTCGTGCATCGTGCCGAATGGGTCGAGGACGCCAACGGTGCCGAACTCGACCCCGACAGGAATCGTTCGACGGTGCCCGAATAGCTCGCGGACCTGCGCCGGTGTTGCCGATGTCGCCAAGTCCCAGTCTAGATCCGGATGCCCAAGCAGCGCGTCGCGGATCGCTCCGCCAACGCACCACGCCTCAAAACCGGCGGCCTCGAGCTGATTAGCGATCTCGACGACAGTCGGTGGCGGCTGCAAGGCGGTCATGAAGACGGATCATAGAGTTCGATGAGAGGCGCATACACCAAGACCGCGAGAAAATTGGTGATTCTTGGCGCCTGAAGATAGTTAGCCACTTCAACTTGGGCGCCCCGGTCGCGATATTGTGTGAAGCCGCCAACCACCTGTTTGCCGCAGCCATCCGAGGTTCGCTTGACTGAGTTCGAACAGCTCCTCGATCGATCAAGCGCCGCCGACACGTTCAAGAATGCCGTTCGCAGTTACTGCGCGACCGGCGGGACGGGCGTCGCCGATCGCATCCGAGTCGAAGGGCACGCGCCGCAGATCAAAGTGCGGCGTCTGCTTGCGCAGATGCTTTCCACCGAGCCGCACTTGCCGATCGAAGGCATTTCTCTTCGTGGCCGGTCCGGCTGCTCCGACTTCGTTGGCACTGTTCAGGTTCATACCGGAAACGAGGTTCGCGAGTACGAGTTCGTTTGGGATTGTCGCTGGCGCGCCGAACAAGAAGGTTGGACCGATTGCTTTGGCTTCCCCGACCAGATTCGCGCCGCACGGGAGTACGACTGGCAATGCTTCGTGCGCTGGGAGCCCGTTCGCGTCGTGAAGCACGCGTCACACGCTCTCGAGTAGCTCGCGCAGCTCACCGATGCCGTAACCCGCACCAAGTGCGAGCATGACGTCGATGCGAGCCTGTGGAGGCCGCCGAGGCCCAGCGAAGATCGCTCCGCGCTCGGCGAGACGACGTCCACCACCCGGATAACCGTACGTGCAGCCCACACGTCCTCGGAAGGCGCGCGACGTGATCACTACCGGCTTGTCCTCTTCGATCCAGCGATCGAGGCCGGCAACCATCGCCGGCGGAATATTACCGCGCCCCATGCCCGCGATGACGACTCCGCGGCCAACCTCGCGGGCGGCATCTATCAGGCGCGAGTCGGCGCCAGCATATGCGTAGACGATGTCGACAGGCGTCGCCAACGACCGCGGTTCGAGAATCGGCGTCGCCGTCGGAAGCGCGCGACGGAAAATCACCCTGCCGTCGTCCATGACGCCCAGTGGTCCGAGTCCTGGACTATCGAAGGCCTCGACCGCGCTCGTGTGCACCTTCGTCACGTCGAGCGCGGTGAAAATCCGGTCGGAGATCACGACCATCACGCCGCAGCCGCGCGCGTCGTCGCTGGCGGCAACGCGAACCGCGGCGCCGAGATTGCCGGGTCCATCCCATCCGAGATCGCTCGAGGTGCGCATCGCGCCAGTAAAAACAACGGGTTTCTCGCTGTCGACCGAGCGCGCGAGCAGATACGCGGACTCCTCGAGCGAATCAGTCCCGTGGGTGACCACGACGCCGTCGACATCGGGCCGCGCGACGTGTTCGACGATTCGCTGTCGCAGCGCCCACATGCGCTCCACGGTCATATGCGGACCGGGGTACGCGCCCCAATCGTCGACCTCGAGATCGGCGAGCTGATCGAGTCCCGGCGCGAGGGCCAGAATGTCGCGGCCCGTCAAGCTGGGCACGGCGCCTCCAGCGACGGCATCGTGCCGCATCGAGATCGTTCCGCCCGTGAAAAGGAGAACGATCATCCGCAGAGAACGCTGCCGCCGTTCACATTGAGAATTTCACCCGTGATGTGTCGCGCGAGGTCGGAGCACAGGAAGACGATCGGGCCGGCGATGTCGCGCGGTTCTGCGATGCGTCCGATCGGAATTCCGGTGGCGATGCGCTCGCGTCCACCATTGGCGAATGGCTGCTCGCACATTTCTGTTTCAACCCACCCTGGTGCCACGCTGTTCACCGTGATGTCGCGTTTGCCCATCTCTGGCGCGAGTGATTTCACGAGCGAGATCATCGCGCCCTTCGACGCCGCGTAGTCGGCGTGATACGCCTCGCCGCGCTGTCCAGCGGTGCTCGACACGAGCACGATGCGTCCGCGGTCGGACATGCAGCGCATCGCCGCGCGCGTCGTATAAAAAACAGAATTCACATTCTCGGCCATGGTGCGCTCCCACTGCTGATCGCTCATGTCACGCAGTGCGACGTCGTCGCACGGCCAGATGCCCGCGTTCGCAACAAAGAAATCGAGACCGCCAAGATCGGTCGCCGCGCGAGAGACGAGCTCCTCGGCGCCAGCCGCGGTGGAGATGTCCGTTCCGTGCGCGACCGCTTTCACTCCGTGCGAGTCGCGAAGCGATGCAACCAACGCTTCGGCGTCAGCTTTCCGGCTGCGATAACCGATCGCGACGTGTGCGCCGTGTTCAGCGAACAGCCGCGCCGTCGCTGCGCCGATGCCGCGCGATCCTCCCGTCACCAACGCGCGCTTTCCCTTCAATCCGATCATAGCTCTCGCTCCACGAGTTCACAGATGAGATGTTCGATGCACAAGCGTGGAGCCTGCGCAGCGTTGGTTCGCGGCGTTTGGATGATGCGCTTATCGTGCGATCACTGCGCCGTCGCGGCAAGCCGCGTCATCGCGGCGTCGGCGCGAGCGGCGAGCGAGTCGATGTCTTCGCTCGCCGCCTCGAATGCGTACGTCACCAGCGCGTCGACCGTAAGGAGATCCAACGCCGACTCCCTTCCGGCAGACGGACGTGCCAGGAGCTCGCTCAACAGTTCCTGAGCCGCGGCGACGCAGAGTTCCGATGCAGCCGCGGCGTCGGCCTCACAACGAACCCCAAGCGTTCGCTGAATTCTCTCCGACAAAACCGCGGGCGCTGCTGGCGTCCGTTGGCCCAGCCAGCCGGCCAAGATCACGTGTCGCCGCCGAGCGCGGTTCGCACGAGCGCCGGTGCGCGAGCGAATGCCTCCTCGAACCCCGACGCATCGGGAATTCCCGCCTGCGCCATGTGCGGCTTACCGCCACCGCGTCCGCCTGCCGCGGCCGCAATGTCTTTGATGAGCGCATCGGCGCGCACTCCACGATCGCGCAGATCGTCGGTCACGACGACGAGTAACGTGTTCTTGCCGTCCTCGAAGCTCGCCGCCAGCACGCCGACGCCGCTCCCTAGCCTCTCGCGTACCGCGTCGCCGAGCGATTGAAGTTCTTTGACGTCGCCGGCGCGCACGATACTCGTGACGAGACGTGAGCCATTCGGCCCGATCGATTGCGCGTGTTGCAGAAGCGATTGCAGTTGATCGCCGCCACCACGCATCGACTCCTCGAGACGTCGCTCGAGCGCGCGGCGCTCTTCCAACAAACCCGCCACGCGCCGTTCGATCGACTCCACCGGCGACTTGAGCAACCCGGCGACGCGATGCAGCGCGCGCTCTTCGCTGCGCACCAACTCGTACGCGCCCGGTCCCGTTACCGCCTCGATGCGTCGTACGCCCGCCGCAACGCCAGTCTCAGCGACGATCTTGAAGAGACTGATTTGCGATGTGTTGCGCACATGCGTGCCGCCGCATAGCTCCATCGAGAAATCCGGAACGGAAACGACGCGAACGACGTCACCGTACTTCTCGCCGAAGAGCGCCATTGCACCGAGTGAGCGCGCTTGTTGGTACGGAAGCTCGCGCGTCGTGACCGGCGTGCTACGCCAGATCTCGCGGTTGACGATCGCCTCGATCTCCGTCAATCGCTCGGCGTTCACCGGGCCATGATGAGTAAAGTCGAAACGCAAACGTTCGGGCGCGACCAGCGAGCCAGCTTGATGGACGCTCTCGCCCAATACCTGACGAAGCGCGGCGTGGAGCAGGTGCGTCGCGGTGTGATTCCGTTCGGTATCGAGACGACGATCGGTTGGAATGCGCGCCTTGGCACGACCGAACTGGAACGTTCCCGTAACCATGCCAATCGCCGCGGGCCGACCGTCGATCTTCTTGACGTCGTCGACTTCCACGCGCCATTCGTCGCCGATGATCTCCCCACGATCGGAGACCTGGCCACCCGACTCGGCGTAGAACGGCGACTCGCGAAGCATCATGGCGATGCGTCCGTCGGGGAGACGTTGAATGGCGGTGACCTGCGTGTCGATTTCGACGACATCATAGCCGACGAACTTCGCTTCGGGCTGCCGCGCCTCGGGCGACGTTTGCCAAGCGCTCAAGTCGTCGAGCGTATTCGCCTCGACCCCGACGCGTCTCGACTTGCGTTCCTCCTGCGACCGACGACGCTGCCCCTCGAGCGCCGCTTCGAATCCCGCGATGTCGACGACGTAACCACGCTCGCGTGCCATCAATTCCGTGAGGTCGATCGGAAATCCGAACGTATCGTACAGGCGGAATGCGTCTTCACCACTGACTGTTCCGCGGATGTCGATGCCGCCATCGGCGGTCTGCAATGGCGCCAGCTGCTCGAAGCGCGCGAGGCCGCCCTCGATCGTCGCGAGGAAGCTCTGTTCTTCGACGCGCGTCGTGCTGACGATATGCGACGCTCGCTGCCGAAGCTCCGGGTAGACGTCGCCCATCGATTCGATGACCGCCCCGACGACAGACACCAGCGTCGGCTCCCGGCGTCCGAGCAGCCACGCGTGCCGCACGGCGCGACGAAGAATTCGACGCAGCACGTAGCCGCGTCCCTCGTTCGACGGAAAGACGCCGTCGCCAAGGAGAAACGCCACGGCGCGCGCGTGATCGGCGAGCACGCGGAAGGATGCGGGATGCACGGCATTCGCGACGACGTCCATGCCGCCGTGGCCGCCGCGAATCTTGACGCCTGTGCGCGGTTCGTCGCTTTCGCGTCCCCAATAGTCAATTCCGACGACCCTCTCGACCGCCTTCAACAACGGCGCAAACAGGTCGGCGTGATAGTTGTTGGTGACGCCTTGCATGAAGGCCGAAATTCGCTCGAGCCCTGCGCCCGTGTCGACCGACGGCTTGGGCAGCGGAACCCTTGTGCCGTCCGGCTGCCGATCGAACTGCATGAACACGAGGTTCCAGAACTCGAGGAACCGCCCCGCCTCGGAGCCTTCGATGAACGCGTCGAACGAGAACTCTTTGCGATCGAGATCGGTCCACTCCCCCGTCGCGCCTTCGGGAAAGCGCCAATCTCGCGCGACGTGTGCAAGATCGATGAAGATTTCCGAGCACGGCCCGCACGGGCCCGTGTCTGCCATCTGCCAAAAATTGTCGGCGTCGCCGAGCGAATAGATGCGAGAGTCTGGTAGCCCCGCGATGTCGCGCCAGAGCCCGCGCGCTTCGTCATCGGTGTGGTGGACCGAAACCCGCAACAACGACGGATCGACGCCGAGCTCTGTGGTGATGAACTCCCACGCGAACGCGATGGCGTCGCGCTTGAAGTAGTCGCCAAACGAAAAGTTGCCCAGCATCTCGAAGAACGTATGATGCCGCGCGGTGTGTCCGACCTGCTCGAGGTCGTTATGCTTGCCGCCAGCACGCACGCATTTCTGCGACGTCGTTGCCCGACGTCTGCCGTCCGGCGGATCCTCCATGCCGAGGAAGACCTTCTTGAACTGGACCATGCCGGCGTTCGTGAACAACAACGTCGGATCGTCGCCCGGAACGAGCGACGAGCTCGGTCGGACCACGTGACCGTTGCGGGCGAAGTATTGGAGGAAACGAGACCGGATCTCTGACGCGAGCATCATGGCAATATATCGGTGCCGCGACGACTCAGGGAGGCGACGCGTCAGCCCGTCTCGTCGCTCACTTGGCCGCTCGCCTCGTCGTTCTCGTCATCGGTCCGCGTCAAAACAACTCGGAGGGCGCGCGCGATCGCATCGGAGTTGTAGCCGCGTCGCGCAAGAAACCCAAACAGGCGGCGTTTCTGCGTGGCCAAATCGACACCGCCGAGCGTGCGCAGTTTTTTTCGTGCGACGCGTTCGATCGTTGCCGCCTCGTCGATGCCTTCCTCCTCGAAGACTTCCTCGATCGCCTCGTTGGATACGTCCCGCGCGACGCCACGCTTGGCCAACTCTTGCTGGATGCGGCGGCGTGAATGTCCGCCACCGAGGGCCTTCGAGCGCGTGAGCTGTCGCGCAAAGTTTGCGTCGTCGAGGAGGCCGGTCGTGCGGAGACGCTCGATCGCGGCGTCGACGTCCTCCGGCGGCTCACCTTTCTTGATCAGAAGACGGCGCAGTTCCGTCACGGCGCGCGCGCGAGCCTCGAGCATGTCGAGCGCGCGCTCGTAGGTCGAGCGGCGCGAGGGCCTGGAGTCAGTCATGAAAAGCGCTGAAGCATGCGAGGAAAGAAAGAGCCGGGGAGCCGCAGCCTGTTCCGAAGGGAGTTTCCGGGTCCCATCGTCGCAGGACTACTTCTCCCCGGCCCGATCCTACCAGCCGGAATGAGTGCCGTACCTACTCTTCCGTGACCTCGATGTCGCTGATCACTTCACGTGGTCCGACACCGAGCAACGCCTTTACCTTCTCTTCGACTTCAGCCATCAAGGTCGGGCTGTCCTTGAGATAGAGCTTCGCGTTCTCGCGGCCCTGCCCGATCTTCTGTCCGTTGTAGCTGTACCACGCGCCCGACTTGTCGATGATGCCCGCTTCGGATGCGATGTCGAGGACGAGACTCGCGTGGCTAATGCCTTCCGCGTACATGATGTCGAACTCGGCCTGCTTGAATGGCGCCGCAACTTTGTTCTTCACCACTTTGACGCGGACGTGCGACCCGACGACGTCTTCCTTGTCTTTGACTGGTCCAATGCGGCGAATGTCGAGACGAACCGACGCATAGAACTTGAGTGCCTTGCCGCCGGTCGTCGTTTCGGGATTGCCGAACATG
>JAICYT010000098.1 GCA_025934075.1 Gemmatimonadaceae bacterium | reverse complement strand
GGCGGACGCCATTCGAGAGTTCTGGAAAGGCGACAGCCTTGCCGATGGCCCGTACGACGACTGCGATGCGTGCACGTTCCTGAGCGTCGCGCGTGCCTATGACAAGGCGAGCGTGCCCGATTCATCGATCGCATACTTCGAGAAGTACTTCGCCAGCGGCAATTACCAACGTCTGTACAGCCTCGATCCGGCGTACCGCGCGCCCGCGGCGCGGCGCATCGGCGAGTTGTACGAGGCGAAGAACGATCGCGTCCGCGCCGCGCATTACTATGAGATGTTCGTCGATCTCTGGAAGAACGCCGATCCGGAATTGCAGCCCCAGGTGGCGGAGATCAGGAAGCGGCTCGCGCGGCTCGGCGATCTCGAGAAGAAGTAGGCGCCAGTCCGGCGCATTGCGCTCGTTGCGCGCTCTTCGGAGCGCGACGATCTTTCGAGCGTGGAGGGCTGGCAGAATGGCTATTGCACCAGTCTTGAAAACTGGCGTCCGCAAGGACTTGGGGGTTCGAATCCCTCGCCCTCCGTTGCGCTGACCGCGTCGCTGCCCCGCGAAACCCGGCGATTGCCCTGGTTACATCGATCACGTACCTTGGCGGCCTTGTGCGACCCGACACTCCGCCCCAGTCCCAGGGAGATTCCGATGCGCAGCACCAGAGGCCTCTCGACCATCGTGTTGCTCTGCATGGTCGCCTGCGGCGGCAGCTCCTCGACAAGCCCCAACAACAACGGATCAAACAACTCGGCGGGGCCGCTCAGCGCGACGATCAACGGGAAGGCATGGAGCAGTCAGTTTCCCACGGCGAGCTATCATGGATCGATCTTGGCCGTCGCCGGTCTTGATAACGGACTCACGGCCAGCGTCACTCTCGCCCTCACGGTGACGGCGCCGGGCACATTCTCCGTCTCGAGCGGGAACAACGTCTTCGGCAATGGTGGCTACTCTACTCCCGTCGGGGGCTGGGCCACCGCGCTCCCTGGAGGAACCGGCACGGTCACCGTCACCACACTGACGTCGAACCACGTCGCTGGCACTTTCGCATTCGACGCGGTCCCCGCAACTACTGGCGCAACCGGAACGGTCCACATCACGAACGGCAAGTTCGACATCACATTCTGATCAGGCGGAGAGCCCACCCAATCCAACCGCCGGGTTTATCGCGCTCGTTTCACCTCTGCGGCGCCAATCCAAAATTGTCGCGCACCCGCGCGCGCGCGATCCGGCTGATGACCTCGTCGAATCCCTGAGGCCAGTCGCCGTCGTAGATCCGCCGCAGCCGACGCTCGAGGTCAGCCCGAAACGCCTCGAACTGGGTTCGGCCATACGGATGTGTACGTCGCTCCTTCGTCCGGGGATTTGTCCTCATGTCTGCATCATGGGGCAAGCGATGCGCCAACCGGTTGACTCGTTCTAGCCTCGCCGGTGACTTAGGCGATATTCATCACCATCGGATCGCCTGAACGGCAGACCGAACCCGTGCGTACAACAAACGACACGCATGAGCTACCGCTCATTCGACTCACCCGACGCCGTCGCCGGCATTCGCAGGAGAATACGTGAACCGCCGCTTTTTGCTCCTTGCCGCGTTCTTGGCCATCCCTTCGTTCGTCTCCGCGCAACGAACCCGCACCGCATCCGATCGCCGCACCGACCTGTTCGACAAAGATTCGTCGTCGGCGAAACAAGCCCCCGCCGTGCGCGCGCGCGACATCGAGGACATGAGCCCGATCAAGCTCATCGTCGACAAGCGGAAGGATCTGAAGCTCACCGATGCGCAACTCGCACAGCTCAAAGACAGCGACGGCAAGCTCAAGGAACGGAACGCGCCGTTGCTCAAGGCCATCGACTCGCTCGTCCGCGATCTGCGTTGGACCGGCGGCACCCGTTCACCGTCAGACGAAGATCGTGCGCGCATGCGCAACGCTCGCATGGGTCTGATGACCACCGTCGGCGAGATCCGGTCAAACTACGATGCGTCGGCGAAAGACGCGCTCGCGACGCTCGACTCCGAGCAGCAAAGCAAGGCGAACGAGTTGCTCGAAAAGCAAAAACAGGATGCCGAGAAATATCTACAGGAGCGATTGAACGGCGGCGAGCGACGCGGCGGCGAATAGACCGCGGATTCGGTGGCGAGCAGTTACCGATAGCCTGCCGCCTGCATCGAGAACAGCTCAGCGTACAATCCATCTCCCGCCGCTAACTCAGCGTGACGTCCCTGCTCGACGATTTCGCCGTTCTTCAGCACGATGATGCGATCCGCCATGCGCACGGTCGAGAACCGATGTGAGATGACGATCGCCATCCGCCCCGCCATCAGCTCGTTGAACCGGACGAAGACGTCATACTCGGCGCGCGCATCCAGCGCGGCGGTCGGCTCGTCGAGGATGAGCACTTGTGAATCGCGCATGTAGGCGCGCGCGAGCGCGACCTTCTGCCATTCCCCGCCCGACAGGTCGACGCCTTCGTCAAATCGGCGGCCGAGCATCTGGCGATATGCGCCGGGCAAACTCGGCAGCAAGCTCGAGGCGAGCGACTTATCCGCCGCTGTGGAGATGATCGACGGCGGCGCGGGCTTGTCGCCGTTCGTCGACTCGGTGTCGAGATAGTCGCGCACCTCCTCGACCTCGCCAACGCCGACATTCTCGTCGAATCGCATGTCGTAGCGGACAAAGTCTTGAAAGATCACACCGATCGCGCGGCGAACATCGCGGACGTCGTATTCGCGCAGATCGACGCCATCGAGCAGAACGCGACCTTCACTCGGATCGTATAGGCGGGCGAGCAGCTTGGTGAGCGTCGTCTTGCCGGCGCCGTTCTCACCGACGAGCGCTACGCGCTCGCCTGGGAGGAGTGAGAAGCTCAAATGACGAACAGCCCATCGCTCGCTGCCGGGATACTTGAAGCCGACATCCTCGAAGACGAATCCCTGGCGGATCGGACGTGGAACGGGACGCGCGTTCGCCGCACTGTGAATGGTTGGCTGCATGTCGAAGAACGCGAACAGGTCTTTGAGATACAGACTCTGCTCGTAGATGCTGCTCGCCGACATGAGCAAACCTTGAATGAGGTCGCGGCTCTGGCGGAACGAAGCCGCGAGGAACGTGAGCATTCCGATCGTGATCGTGCCACCGATCGCGCGAATGAGCACGACGACGTACGCGCCGTAATAGCCGAGCGTCCCAATGATCGAGAGGCCCGAGCTCACGAACGCTTTGCGAATCGCCAGCGCACGACTCTCGCCGTAGAACCGATCAGACAACGCGCGATAGCGCGAGATCAACCAGGGAGCGAGTCCGAACAGCTGAACTTCTTTCGCGGTTTCATCGCTCGCGCCCACATAGCGGACGTAGTCGAGCTGCCGCCGCTGCGGAGTTCGGCGGAATGCCAAAGCGTAGGTGAGCGCCGCAAAGTGCGTTTCGCCGAGGAAGCTGGGGAATACGGCAATCGCGAGGAGCAAGAGAAGCCACGGCGCCTGCGCCGCAAGCCCGACGCTCAGCGATGCGAGCGTGAGGATGCTCTGCCCCATGCCAAGCAATTGCATAAGTAGCGCGACGCGGCCTGTCGTCCCTTGCCTCGCTCGCTCGAGGTGATCGTAGAATGTCGGATCCTCGAATTGATGCAAGTCGAGCGTCGCCGCGTGCTCCATGATCCGAATGCTGATGCGGTTCGTGAAGAGATCGCCGAGCAACCCTTCGATCAAGCCCGACGCGCGTGCCAAGAGCTCGCCGCCGACGACCGTCGCCATCTCGAGCGCGACGAGCATCCATAGGTGTCGCGACGAGCCGCCAACGCCCGCGAGCTTGATGACCTCGTCGATGATGAGCTTCGCGACCCACAAGCTCGTGACCGGAACGACCGAACGCACGAATCGAAGCGCGATCATCGCCGCGGTGTATCCGCGATGCGTCTCCCAAACAAGTCGGATGAGGCGCGGCACGATTCGCATCGCGGCGATGCGGTCCTTGAGCGGTGGCCTCGGCGCTGCCGGGTCGCTCATGCTGCGCGCGACGATGAAGGGGTGGCCCATGCCCAAAGTTACTGGCCTTCCCTCAGCGGTGACCGATCCAGCCTCGCGCCTTGTACTTGATCGTCGCGAGCTGCTCGTAGAGCCAATCAAAGAACCCGCGAACCCGGTCGGCCGATCCTGGCAGCGAGTACGCAGCGTAGCCTCGTTCTTCGCTCGGCACGCAGACGACGTGGAAGCCGATCGTCTCGAACGTCGCGCACGCGCGTCGCGTGTGCAGAGGACTGGTGACGACCGCGATCGTGCGCGCGCTCGCCGGCGCGAGAATCTCAGCCGTGCGCATGGCTTCGTCGTGCGTCGTGTGTGCCGGCGCGGCGATGCGCCACGCCGCCGTGTCTCCGCCGAGTTGAATGAGGGCGCGCTGATCGGCGTCCGATGTAATGAGGCGACCGCCTTGGCGGTCCTCGACGCGTGTCGTGATGAGAAGACGAGCATGATTGCGGCGCCAGATTGCCAGGCCGGAAAGCAGCCGCTCCGTGCCGCTGACATCGAGCACGCCATCGCGATTCACACTCGATGACAGCACGACTATGGCGTCGAGGGGCGTAGCCGGCAGCGAGTCGTGGCGGATCCACGACCTGACAGGGCCGTCGACCACCGGCGTCAACGTCAGCAGCGCAACCACGATCGTGGCCGCCAACGTGAGATACGCGACAGCACGCGTCCATTGAAATTGCCCAACGAGCGCACCGATGACGACGCCACCGAGGATATAAGCCGTCGAATGACTGCCCGGAATTCCTGGCAGATCGATCAGCAATACCGCGGTCGCGATGAGGAATCCGGCGGACGCGCCGATCAGAGCCCGGCGCCAGTGTGGATGCATGGATGGCAACCTACTTGCTTCGTCATCCTGTGGCACGCGGCTCGTGCGAATGATGGAATTTGAAATGCTGCATTTTTCCTGCGTTCCGCATGCTCGGGGTGTTCGACGCCGGCGTCGATCTACGCATATTGAAGGTGGAGCACCGAATCTAGGTGGGGCGCGAGGCGCCACTTTTCGCGCTGGAGAAGTTGCGGCGCGCTGGTTGAGGCCTAGATTTCAGGCGCGGCAAGTGTCACAGTAGCTGGTGCGTACCAGAAATCTGTTTTTGCGGTTGGAGAGTCGAGTCGTAAACTGTTTGGTACCAAGTTGGGGGGGTGGCCGAGAGGCTGAAGGCGGCGGTTTGCTAAACCGTTATACGGGCTAAAACCTGTATCGAGGGTTCGAATCCCTCCCCTCCCGTAACACACCAACGAGAGCCCGCCCACAAGGCGGGCTTTCGTATTTCTACGCCCTGCCCTGATAGCTTTCCGACATGCCCGGCCCCAATCGTCTCAGATTCGCGCCCTCCCCGACCGGCTACTTGCACGTCGGTGGTGCCCGCACTGCGCTCTTCAATTGGCTCTTCGTCCAACGGTACGGCGGCCAGTTCCTCCTGCGCATCGAGGACACCGACAAGGCGCGCAGCACCGAAGCCAGCACGCGTGCGATCTTCGAAGGCCTCGAGTGGCTCGGCCTCGAGTGGGACGAAGAGGTCGTACACCAAGGTGCAAATCTCGAGCGTCATCGCACGGACGTGCAGCGCCTGCTCGATGCCGGCAAAGCGTACCGCTGCTTCTGCACGCAAGCGGAGATCGACGAGCAACGCAAAGCCGCCGAGGCGCGCGGCGAAGCGTTTCGTTACGATCGACGCTGCGCGCGACTGTCGGCCGACGAAGTCGCGCGTCGAGTCGCAAGCGATATGCCGTTCGTCGTTCGCTTCGCGATGCCCGAGGGCGAGACGACGTGGGACGATCTCGTTCATGGACCGATCACGTTCCCGAACAAGGACATCGGCGAGGGTGACTTCATCATTCTGCGTTCGGACGGAACGCCGATCTACAATCTCGCCGTGGTATCGGACGACATCGCGATGCGCATCACGCTCGTCATGCGCGGCGACGATCATGTGTCCAACACGCCGAAGCAGATTCTGCTCTACGAGGCACTCGGCGAGGCGCTTCCGCAGTTTGCGCATCTGCCCAACGTGAACGGTCCGGATGGGAAGAAGTTGAGCAAGCGACACGGAGCGACGGCGGTCGGCGACTACCAGCACATGGGAATCCTGCCGCAAGCGATGGTGAATTTCCTCGCACTGCTCGGCTGGGCGCCCGGTGGCGACATCGAGGTGATGACAGTGCCCGAGATCATCGAGCGGTTCTCGGTCGACGGATTGTCGAAGAACGCCGCGGTGTTCGATCTCAAAAAGCTCGAATGGATGAACGGCCAACATCTCAGCCTGCTGTCTGCCGCGGAGCTCGCGCCGCTCGTGACACGTGGTGTAGTCGCGGCCGGCTTGGCGACAGAAGCCGAGCTCGCGTCGCGGAGGGATTGGTACTTCGCGTTGATCGATCTGCTCAAGGTTCGCGCGCGTACCACGGACGACATGGTGCGTCAGGCGATTCCGTATCTCCGTGACGACATCGACTACGACGCCGACGCCGTCGCGAAGACATGGAAAGACCGCGCGGGAGCCCAAGAGCTTCTGCACGCGACGCGCGACGCGCTCGCTGCCGCGCCGAGCTGGGAGGCGCAGCCGCTCGAGGATACGCTGCGTACACTTGCAGAGGCACGTGGAGTCGGCGCGGGAAAAATCTTCCAGCCGTTGCGCCTGGCACTGACCGGCGTGACCGCGAGTCCGGGGATCTTCGACGTGCTGGTCATGCTGGGGCGCGACCGCTCGCTCGCTCGCATCGCCGCGGCTATGCGCTTTCTGGCGGAAAAATCGTGACCACGAGCGTTGACCCGCCGTGTAGGGCGTGGGTACATTAGCGTTGAACGGAGCAGCGCCGGGCACTCAGCAAGTTGAGGCGCCCGGCGTCCTCATACGCTGAAGGGGTCATGCCCGAGCCGCTCACCCAGTTGGAGCAGCGTGTCTATCACTATCTGATAGACTTTCTCGCGGCCAACACATATCAGCCGAGCATCCGCGAGATCGCCCGGCAGTTCCACATCAAGTCCACCAAGACGGTCTCGGATCTGCTGCACGCACTCGAGGCCAAAGGGTATATCGAGCGAGACGAGTCGCGCTCGCGCGGCGTGCGGTTGCTCGGCTTCGCTGCGGCGGGCAACACGCAGCCGATCCCGTACTTCGGTCGCATTCACGCCGGCGAGCCGGCGCTCAAGCCGGAATATCGAAAGGGATTCATCACGATGGACCGCCGGTTCGTTCCCGGCGAAGACGCGTTCTTTCTCAAGATCCGCGGCGATAGCATGGTCGGTCGTGGAATACTGGACGGCGATTACGTGATGCTCAGCCCGTCGGCGAAGGCGAAGGATGGAGACATCATTGGCGCACGGCTGGGTGAAGAGGCCACGGTGAAGACCTTGAAGCACGACGGTCCAATGGTCGTGCTCGAACCAGCCAACGACCGCGAGCGCTCGATCCGTGTCGGGCCCGACGACGACTTTGCCATACTCGGCGTCGTGTGCGGGGTGTTTCGGCCGTTCTGGGAGCAGGATCCGCCGCCGACACTTCCGGTCGACGACACGCCTAAGGCTTGAGCCTCAAGGAATGATGGGCGTGGTCGGCTGCGGCTTGTCCTTGCCCTCTTTCTCCTCGCGCTCTTTCCGCTCGCGGATGCGTCGCACGGCCGCGCGGAAGTCGTCTTCGCTCAAGCCCTGCGAGTGCGTGTAGATATCGTTCTGGATCCACGCCGCATTGCGTCCTTCAATGATGCGACGACCGTCGACACCGCCATAGTTGAACGGCAGCGCCGCGAGGATCGCCGAAGGAATCTTGAATTTTCCGAGATAGATCCACGAGGTGTCGACGCCGTACTTCTGCCCGTTGCGCTCGAACGTCCAATCGCGTGGGTCGCGTCCCTTGTGTTCTTCGGCGAGCACTTCGGCTTCGCGATACGCCAAGTAGATCGCTTTGACGGCGCTGTCGTTCTTCTGCGCCATGCTGAGCGGCAACCTGAGCGCGTTGGGACGCAACTGGATGCGAGCGTCGGGAAGTGCGGGCTCGACACCGGTCGCAATGCCGGCGGGCGCTCCGCCCGCGCCGGTTCCCGTCCCGGTCGCGGTACCAGCCGCGACGGTCGGCGGCGCGACGGTCGGCGGCGCGACGGGCGGCAGCGCCGTCGGCGTGACGGTGGGAGCGAGAATTGGCGCGGGCGGCGCGGCTTTCTTTTTCGGCTTCTGCTTTGCGGCTGAGCCGTCGCCAACGGCGCCAGGAGTCCCACGAGCCGCGGGTCGCACTTGGACGTATTGGATGCGCTCCGTCGGCGCCATTCGCTCGCGCGTGAAGAGCGCTCCGATCGGATAGCGGAAAGTGATCGATGCGATGAGCGCGATGACGACCACGTGCACCGCGACCGACGTCGCGATCGAGCCTTTGGACGCTGGACGCTGACCCGACAGCTGCGCCTTCATGCGACCTCCGCTCCGAACGACGCGAGCACGCGGCCGGCGCGGCGCGCCGCCTCGGCGATTCGCTCCGGCGACGTGATGAACGAGATGCGGAAGAATCCTTCGCCGCCCGCACCGAAGCCCGATCCCGGCATCACCACGACGCCTTCTTCATCGAGCAGACGATCCGCAAAGAGCGCGCTGGGAATACCTTCGGGCAACGGAATCCAGAGGTACATCGTCGCCCGCGGCGTCTCGCACGTAAAGCCCGCGTCGGAAAATGCTTGGACTGCTGCATCGCGACGCGCCTTGAAGGTCGCCACGTTCTGCGGCACGAACGTGTCGTAGCTCTCGAGCGCGGCGACGCCCGCCGCTTGCACGGCCATGAACTGCCCGGTGTCGGTGAACGACTTCACTTTCGTGAGCACCGACGAGATCTCGGGCGACGCGACGGACCACCCGCACCGCCAGCCGGTCATGTTGTACGTCTTCGACAGCGAATGAAACTCGATCGCCACCTCGCGCGCACCGGGAATCTCAAAAATGCTCGGCGGAACATAGCCGTCGAACGCAAGCTCGGAGTACGCGTTGTCGTAGACGAGCAGAATGTCCAGCTCTCGACAGCGGGCCACGACCCGCTCGAGGTAATCGCGCGGCGCGATCGCGGCGGTCGGGTTGTTCGGGTAGTTTAAATAAAGGATTCTGGCCTGACGAAGAGTCTCGCCGGGGATCTCGTCGAGATCGATCAGGAAATTCGTGCGTGGGCGAAGCGCGTATCGATACGGCTCGCCGCTGGCGAGCATCGTTCCACCCTGATACGCGTTGTAGCCCGGCTCCGGAATGATGCCGATCCGGCCAGGCTCCAGATACGCGAGCGCGAGATGCGAGATGCCTTCCTTCGAGCCAATCAGGGGCACGATCTCCGTGATTGGGTCGACGCGAAGGCCGAACCGCTTGAGCATCCAGGCCGAAATCGCTTCACGATAAGCGACCAAGCCGAGACCGAAGCCATAGCGATTCATGGCCGGCGTGTGCGACGCTTTGGCGAGCGCTTCGAGCGCTCCCGCGGGCGGCGCTAAATCGGCGTCGCCGGCGCCCAGATCGATGACGTCGACGCCGCGCGCGATCAGCTCCCGCTTCTTCTGCGGGATCGTCGCGAGCGGATACTCGGGCAGGGTTCGGAATCGACCGGCGAGTTGCGGCAACTAAGCGTCCGTTTTCACAGGGTTCCGCACCCGGCTGACGCCGAGCACCTCCACTTCTACCTCGTCCCCGGGTAAGAGTTTCCCTACACCGGCTGGACTTCCAGTCAGGACGAGGTCCCCAGGCTCCAAAGTCATCACATTCGAGATATAAGCAAGCACGTCGGGAATCGAGAAAACCATGTCGGCGGCCGATCCGCGCTGGCGCTCCTGGCCATTAACGCGGGTGACAACCGTCAGCGTGGACAAATTGGCCGGCGGATTTGCCGGCGGACCCATCGGGCAAAAGGTGTCGAACCCCTTGGCACGCGTCCACTGTGAGTCAGAACGTTGCAAATCGCGAGCGGTAACATCGTTGGCGGCCAGAATGCTGTGGATCGCGCTTCGGGCCTCCGTACTGTTTACGCGCCGCAGGCGCTTACCGATGACGACACCGATCTCGCCTTCATGCTCGACCTGCGACGACTGCGGCGGGAGGACGATGGGCTCGCCATCGCGGATGACGCTCGACGGCGGCTTGAGGAAGATCAGCGGCTCCGTCGGGACGTCGTTGCCCATCTCTTTGGCGTGATCGCGGTAGTTGCGGCCGACGCAGACGATTTTGCTTGGTAGCATGAAAGCGGGGTGGAATTGTGGTTTGAATTGGAATTGGTGGAATTGGGGTCAGACACCATTTGCGTGAATTGGGGTCAGACTCCATTTCGTGGTGGAATTGGGGTCAGACACCATTTGCGCGAATTGGGGTCAGACTCCATTTCGAGAATTTGGCGCTCGCTGCTGGGGCCAGGACCCATTTTCCCCTAATGGGAGTCTGACCCCATTTGCGCGAAATGGAGTCTGACCCCAATTCCCCAATTCCGCCGCCCCGAATTTCGTCGTCGGAAACATCACTCCCCCGGGACGCTTGCATAAAACGCTTGAACTGCCGGCAAAATTTCCGTCCAACGCCCAACGATTCGCTTGGCCGGCGGCAACCCGTTGAGCATTCCGCGTCCGTAATTCTTGGTGACGACACGCGGATCGGCGATCACCACTACACCGCGATCGGTACTCGTCCGCACCAAGCGCCCGAAGCCCTGCTTCAATCGCAGTGCGGCGTGCGGAAGCATGTATTCATTGAACGCATCGCCGCCGCGAGCGTTGATCGCCTCGCAATGCGCGGCCGTGATCGGATCAGTCGGAACGCGGAATGGCAGCTTGGCAATGAGCAGGGCCCGCAGCGCGTCGCCGGGGACGTCGACGCCTTCCCAGAACGAAGACGTCCCGAGCAAAATGGCGTGACCCGCATCTCGGAACCGGCCGAGGAGCGCGTCGCGCGTCTCGTCACCTTGGATCAAGAGCGGCCAGCGGCGATCCGACCCGCGCGACCGCAGCTCGGCCGCCATGGCTCGCACGTCGCGATGACTCGTGAACAGCACGAACATCCCGCCATTCGACGCACCCGCGAGATCGAGCGTCACACGCGCAAGCGCGCTGAAGTGTCCGCCCGCGTCGACGTTCGGCGCGGGCACGTCGGTGGGCACGGCGAGAATCGCCTGCTCGCGATACCGAAATGGCGACGGATAAATCCCGGTCCGCGGCTCGAGCTCCGGATCATCGAGCCCCAGCCGTGAGGTCAAGAAGTTGAACTTGCCGTCCGTCGCGAGGGTCGCGCTCGTCACCACCGTGGTCGACGCACGCTTGAACAAATCTTCGCGGAGAATGGGCGCGAGATCGAGCGGCACGGTCGACACGCTCACGGCGCGATCGCGACCCCGCGCTTCGATCCAGCGCACGGTCGGCTCACCTCGGCCCGGATCAAGCGCGCGATGCAAACCGTCGCCGGCATTCTGTAGGCGACGCGTCACCGCGCCCATCTCGTTGAGCAGGGGCATAACCGCTTCGTCTGTCCGATGGCCGCTCTCCAGTCGCTCGCGCACGAGCTGCAAGCCTTGCGCGAGCAATTCGATCTCGCCGAGCGTGTCCTCGAGCGCGACGCGAAGTCCGGCGCGCCAGATCGGGTGCGCCGCGAATTCGTCGGTGAGTCGGACAACCGACTCCCCGCTCTCATTCAAGAACGTCTCGAGCAGATCGAACAAGAGCGCGCTCTTGTCGCGCACGGAATGCACCGACGGCGCGAGACGCGTACCCACGAGATCGAGACTCGCCGTGCTCAAGAGATCGTCCGCCGACGCGAGACGCATCGTCAGCGCCGTCAACAATCCCTTGCCACGCCGATCCAATCGATTGAACAAACGCTGAAGCGATCGACGCGATACCGTCGATCCCAAGTGCGCGGCAGCCGCGTCCTCGAGGTGATGTCCCTCGTCGACGACGAGGCGCGAATATGCGGGAAGCACCGCCGCCTCTCCCCAATTCCCCGATGCGCGTCGCACAGCGAGATCGGACAAGAGCAGATGATGATTCACGACAATGACGTCGGCCTGCGCCGCTTCCTTCCGCGCCTTGAACAGAAAACACTTCTCATACATCGGACATCGCGCGCGCTGACACAGATCCGGCTCGGCAGCGACTTCATCCCAGAGCTCCGGCCGCGGCGCGATGGTGAGATCGCTCAACGATCCATCACGCGTGCGCTCCGACCACGCTTGGATCGCATTGAGCTCCTCTTGTAATCCATCCTCGAACAGCGCATTGCCGGACGATCGCGCCTGTGCAAGGCGAGCGAGACACAAGTAATTCCGCCACCCTTTGAGCAGCGCGAAACGCACCGGCTGATCTTTGAGCGCGCGCGCGAGGAACGGCAGATCTTTGCCGACGAGCTGTTCCTGCAAATTGATCGTGTTCGTCGACACGACCGTTCGCTCGCCGTTCGCCGCCGCCCATCGGAGCGCCGGAATCAAGTAGCCGAGCGACTTGCCGATGCCCGTGCCTGCCTCGAGCAGGCCAACACCGCCTTCGTTGTAGAGTCGCGCGATCTCGACGGCCATTTGCCGCTGCCCGCGACGATCCTCGTAGCGCGCGTGCTGGTCGGCGACGCCACCGGTCGGTCCCAAATCATGATCGATGCGCGCGAAATCGAGCGGCGCAAATTCGGCGCGTGTCGGCACTTCGACGACGACGTACAACTCCGTCGCACTGTTGTTGACGATTGCGAAACCAATCCCGTCGTCGTGAATGCGCGCCGCGACGTCGAGGTCCGGCGGCGACGGCTCGAGCAGTCCCGACGGGTGATTGTGGACGAGCATCTCGCCCTTGTTCGCGAACCCGGGCAACGCGAGCACGCTCCGGATGTCGCCGCGCGCGACGACCCGCGCCGTATTCACGGCGCCATTCGAGTCGAGGCTGCAGGCGAAGCACACCTCGCGACCGCCGGCCAGCCGAATTGCCGCGCGAATCGCGTTCGCAGCCGCCGAGTTGAGTCGTGCGGACGGCTCGGCGGCGGTGGAGGGAGACATGGCGGAAATCTAGCCTGTGGCGCGTGCGCTGGAGGCGCTCGTCCCAAGAAGCCCTGATCGTATTTGCGCCTGACGGACGACTATTCCCTCACGTCTTCAATGGCTTCTTCTTCGCCGCCGGGAACAGGACGTTGTTCAGAATCAGGCGATACCCCGGCGAGTTCTTGAACAGCGATAGATCGGTCGGCGGATTGCCGATCGCGTGCTGAGGGTCTTCCGGATCGTGACCGCCGTAGTACGTCCACGTGCCTTTGCCATAATCACCGTGAATGTACTTGACCCACGGCGCGCCCTCTTCGTTCGCGAGGACGATGTCGCCGGGCTTGAGCACCGACTTGCTGAAGCTCGTCGTCACGCCGTAGAAATCATTCACCACCGCGCGATGATCCTGTACGAGCATTGAGGCGACGGGATCGAACTTCGCGGAGAAGTTGAACAACGTGAACGTGCCAAGTGGCTGCCGTCGGCCTGGCACGTTCACTTGATGTCCATCGATGTCGCTCATCGCATTCACGAACGGTGACATCTCGAGATGCGCATCCTTGAACGCGAACGTCCGCTTCCAGTCCATCTTGCGGTCGGCGTCGGGATCCATCGGCGTGCCGTCGATGAAGCTCTGCGCGAGGTCGACGTTGTGCCCAGCGATCGCCAGCTCGAGTGTCTCCGTAGCGCCGCACATCGCGAATAAAAACCCGCCGCGTTCGACGAACTCACGAATCTTCTCGGCGACATCCTTCTTGAGACCGGGAATGTTGCTGAAGCCGAGCCGCTTGGCCGCCGCCGTGTTCTTTTGCAGCAAGTCGATGAACCACGGCGCATCGCGGTAGCTCAGGTAGAACTTGTTCAGCTGCCCGGTGAAATCCTCGTGGTGCAAATGCAGCCAATCATACTTCGACAAGTCGCCGTGCTCGACCTCGTCGTCGTAGATCGGCGTGTAATCGATGCCCGCGTACTTGAGCGCCAGCGTGACCGCGTCGTCCCATGGCAATGCATCGGCAGGCGTATATACGGCGATGCGCGGCGCTTTCTCGAGCGGAACCGCGTCCATGTTGTTCGCCGCGATCTCAGCGCGAATCTGAGTGAGCCGGCTGTTGTCGACCGCTTCGATCGTGATGCCATCGAGCCCAGCTTGCCGCCGCAGCTCGGGCGTGTCCGACAGCAAGAACGATCCGCCGTGGTAATTCAACAACCACTCGGCCGATGCTCCCGCTTTGATCGCCTTGTACGTCAACCCGTACGCTTTGAGATGATTCTGCTGCGCGTCGTCCATCGGAACGAGCAGGCGCTGCGCGCGCATCAGTTGGGGCGACGCACCGAGCGCGAGAAGCGCAGCGAATGCCAGCAGTGACGCTCGTCGGACCGACGAAAGGAGATTCTGCATCTAACTCACCGGAGGAATCGCGCTCTTCGTCAGCTCGAGCTCACGACGAGCCTGAGGAACGAGGGCGCTTTGCGGATACGTAAGAATCATATGCTCGAGATGACTGGCCGCGCCCGCATTGCCGCCGTTGCGACGCAGCAAACGCGCCCACTCGAGCTCGGCCTGTGGTGCTTCGGGCGTGCCGCCTTCAGTCTCGACGATGCGCTTCCAGAGCGCGATGGCTTCCGTGTCGCTCTTCCGCGCGGCCTCGACCTGCGCCGCGATCGACAGCAACAACGAGCGAACGGTCGGCGTTCGATCGGCGGCTTGAAGGAATTGCGCGATCGCTCCAACGCTGTCGCCGCGTGCGAGCGCCAAGAAGGCATGACCAATTTCCGGCGCGGAATCCGCTTTGAGACGCGCGATCAATCCCAACGCGACCGCCAACTCAGGCGAGCTCTCGGTGCCGCCACGCAACAGACCGCGTGCCGTCTTGAGATTTCCCTCGTAGAGCGCGAGCCAACCCGCGGCGTCGCTGGAGTCGCCCTCAGCGCCCGTTGCGGCCAGCGCAGCTCTCGCACGACTCATATTGCCGGTGCGAACCCATCCCCACGCGATCGTGCGCGTCAGCGAGTTGCGCGCGCCAGGAGCCAAGAAGCGATCGTATGCGTCGACCAGTCGCTCCGCTTCGGCGGGGCGGCCAAGCGCCGCCAGCGCCTTGGCGTGCAGCGGCAGATACGAGCGAGCAACGAGCGACGAATCACCATGCGCGTCAGTAGTTGGCGCAAGGCGAAGTGCGGCGGATGGATCCCCTGCGTTCAGCGCCGCGGTTGCGGCGCGCAGTGACAAGTCGGGCGTTCGCTTCC
>JAICYT010000038.1 GCA_025934075.1 Gemmatimonadaceae bacterium | reverse complement strand
GATCCGATCGCGGGGTTGGCAGGAATTGCGGCGAACGACGCGCGTCGACGATTCCACGCTTGCGCCGCTGGGATCAACGGGGTGAGGACGCGCCGCGACGTTGCGCGGAGTCGCGCGTCGAACGCAGTCTGGACGGCGTTCGTATTGTGTCGATCGATCGGCGAGAGCGATGTCTCATCGAAGGCCGGGGCGAGCGATGCTGTCGTTAGAGCCGTCGCGCCATGAGCCGTCACCGAGAACGATGCAACCGCCGAGCTGTCGGGGTTGGCGTAAAAGGCCACGATCGCGTAGTCGGCTCCAGCCGAGCCGCCACTAAGGCAAATGCCTGTTCCAGTCACACCGGGAAGGACTGCGCCCGCCGCGGGCGATTGTGGGGATCCGGTCGCGCACGCGAGGTTAACGGACGACGTGCCAGCCGTCACCACGAACGTCGTCACGAGATTCGTTCCGGAAACGGTCGCCGTAATCGTCACATCACCGGCCGCGGAGCCAAGGGTAACCTGAGTCTTGGCTTGGCCGAGCGAGTCGGTTGTCGCGGTGCCGGGCGAAACGGTGGCAGCGCCAGCCGTGACGACGAACGTCACGGTCGACCCTTTAACGGGCGCGCCATTGGCGCCGGTGACCTTGACGATCAGCGGCAGCGACAAGGGTTGACCAACGAGTCCGACCTGCCCATTTCCCGACACGAGCGCAATGGCGGAGGGCGTCGAACTGTTGGGTCCGGAGGGCTCCGAGCTACCGCACGCCGCGGCTGCGGCGAGCGCGGCGACGAACAACGCTCCGCGAATTCGAACGACGAACATACGATCTCCTATCAATGACGTGAGCGGAGCAACCCGAGTCTGAGTCCAGACTAAGTCGCCGGAGCCACCTCTGGTTCGCGCTTCGGCCGAATGTACTCTTCCATTCCCAGCCCTAAGAAAATCGTGCCGGCGACGAGTCCCGCTGACACTAAGAAGGGCAGTTCCGGAAACCGGTCAAACGCCCATCCGGCCCCGATCGGGAACAATACGCGGGCAATTCCACCGTACGTCTGCTGAACGCCCATGTAGAGGCCGCGCTCGCTGCTTGAAATGACTCGCGAGAGCAGCGCCGTGACACACGGGAACGTGAACGCGGTCCCCAGCGGAAGCAGCGCGACGGCCGCCGCGAGCGGCAGGAATGGCAAGATCGCGACAGCCGATACTGGCAGAATTCCTCCAAGCCTCGCCGCGAATGCAGCTGGATCGGCCATTCGATGGATGAACGGAAGCGCCGCCAATCCTATTGCCAACAGCGTTTGTCCTATGCGCGATAGCCGAGCCTCGCCAAACCGATCGACGGCCCAGCCGAGGAAAACAGCGCGCGTCAGCACTGAAATCACGCCGATGTACGTGTAGAAGTAGCCGATCGTATCCGAGGTCACACCAAAGCGAGCCGCGAGAAAGAGTGCAAGAATCGCGTTCAGCCCTTGGAATGCTCCAATGCCGATTGCGTAAATCCAAATGAGACGCGGCGCCGGCTCCTTCGAATGGGTCAACACCCGCAAGACCGCCGTTCGCGAACGTCCTGGGACATGGACACTCGAGCGGGCTTCGACCATGTCGCGCGATTCAACCAAGAACTTGAGCGCGAAGATGCTGTTCACGACGCACAAGATCGCGGCGGCAATACCAGGCCCATGCGGGCCAAAATGCAGCATCTTGGATCCGATCACCGGCCCCAGCGCCACGCCGGCGTTGGTCGCGGCCGACAACCAGCCGAGACCGCGCGCGCGCTGCTCGGGCGCCACCGCATCGGCAACATAGGCCTGGATCACGCTCACGGTCCCGCCGCCCGATCCTTGAATCAGACGCGACAAAAAGAGCAAAAACAGCGAGTTCGCGAAACCGAACACGACATACGCAATCGCCGATGCCATCATCCCGACGACGAGCGCCGGACGACGCCCGTAGCGATCGGAGAATCTGCCCCAGATGGGCGCGCTCAAGAGTTGCGCGATCGAGAAGGACGAGACGAGCAATCCGACCACCAAGCCATTCGCGCCGAACGACTTGGCGTAAAACGGCATGAGCGGAATGATCATCAGCGTTCCGACCATGTCGATGAACGCGGTGATCATCAAAACAACGAGCTTGCCGATGTCGGCGTTTTTTCCAGGCACGGATGGTTACTAGTGGCTAGTTGCTGGTTGCTGCTTGCTGGTACGTCATCCTGAGCGAAGCGAAGGATCTGTTGTTATGAATGCCGTTCTCGAAAGCAGATCCTTCGTCGCTTCGCTCCTCAGGATGACAAGATGAAAAGAGGAGCTTCGATCCCCAGGATGACATGCGTGACGGTCGCCCCTCAACTAGCAACTAGTCACCCGCAACTCGCAACTAGCCTAACGAATTCCGAACCCGTCACTCGGCCACTTTGCCGAGTGCTGCTGGAGGGACCGCACGCCCGACCACGCCCGCCAGGGCGATGATCGTCAGCGCGTACGGAATCATCTCAACGAACTGCGATGGGATGAGCTGCGTCCCCTGCAATTGAATCTGCAACGTGTCGGCGGCGGCGAACAGCAGACAAGCAAGCGCGGCGCGGAGCGGATCCCACCGGCCAAATATGGTCGCCGCAAGCGCAATGAAGCCGCGACCCGCCGTCATCTCGGCGCTGAACTGATGTTGGTCGAACGCCAAGTAGGCCCCGCCCAGCGACGCCAGCATCCCGGAGAGTGCCGCGGCCAGATATCGAATCCGATCGACACGGATTCCAACCGAGATCGCCGCCGCAGGGTGTTCCCCGGTCGCTCTCACGCGCAACCCAAACGGTGTGCGGTACAGAAGCCATCCCATCACCGCGACGGTAATGATGCCCAACCAGATCAGTGGGTTGCTCGCGAGAGCAACGAACCCCGTTCCGGAATTCTCCGCGCCAAACCCTGGCACGCGCGGCGAGTTCGACGAGCTATGAAATGCCAGACGAAGAAAGAATCGCGTGAGGCCGATGACCAGCAAGTTGATCGCGATGCCGACGACGACTTGATCGCCGCGAAATCGAATCGCCGTCACGGCATAGAGCAGCGCCATCGCGACGCCACCGGCCATCGCGCCGAGCAGTCCGATCCACGCGCTGCCGCTGTAGTAGCTGGCGACCGCGCCGCAGAACGCGCCGCTCAACATATATCCTTCGAGTCCCAGCCCGATCAGACCAGCGCGCTCGGAGATCACGCCGCCGCTCGCGGCGAACAAATAAGGAATCGCGATGCGGAGCGTTTGCGCGAGGAAGGCGAACAGAATCATCGCGCTTTCCTCAGCATCCGTCGCACTTCCGGCACCGACGCGGCGACGGCGATGATGACCACCGCCTGCAGCACGTCGACCATCTGCTTGGGAACGACAGCATTCACCGCGAGACCACCCTGCGAGATCGTCGCGAACACGAGCGCGGCGAGCACGACGCCAAGCGGATGATTGCGACCCACGATCGCCACCGCGATGCCAAGGAATCCGGCCCCCGACGCGAACGAATCCTCATAGTAGTGCTTATAGCCGAGCACGAAGTTCAAGCCACCGATTCCGGCGAGAGCTCCCGACAGCGTCATCGCCCGCCACCACACGTTGCCGACATTGATTCCGCCGTATTCCGCCGCCTCGGGCTGCAATCCCGTCGCGCGAAGCTCGAATCCGCGGCGCGTGCGAAACAAGAACCACCACGTTACGATTGCCGTGACAAGCGCGATGAACAACACCACGTTCGCTGCTGAGCCATGGAACGGTTCGATGTACGACGAGAAGCGGGGAAGAGCTCCCGAATGAATCGCCGCCGTGTGCAGTGAGCCTTCGACTTTCAGATGCGCCGCGGTGAGATAGTTCAACAGCGCAAGTACGATGAAGTTGAGCATGATCGTCGTGATCACCTCGTGCGCGCCGAACTTCGCTTTGAGAACGCCGGGCACGCCGCCAACGATCCCGCCGCCCGCTGCTGCGGCAATCAAATAAACCGGCAGCGTGAGGAGCGCCGGCATTCCAGCCGGAAGCAGCAGTCCGACCAGCGCGGCGACGAAGCCGCCGGCGGCAAGCTGACTTTCGGCGCCGATGTTGAACAACCCGGCGCGTAAGCCAATTGCGACGGCGAGTCCGGTGAACGTCAGCGTCGTCGCCTTGTATAGAACTTGGCCGAGTCCGTAGGCGTTGCCCCATGTGCCCTCGAGCAGCAGGCGGTAGACGGTGCCCGGACTTTGCCCAAATGTCAGAATGAGAATGTCGCCGACGATTGCGGCGACGAGCAACGCGACGACGGCGGGAAGAACTGCCTCTTCGAGTGCCGTGCGTCGCGCAGTGCGATCCACCGGCGGCGCGACTGGGGGCTGCGCGGCCGTGGACAAGCGAGCTTCTGTTGTCGTCATGCGGCGTGCCCCGTCGCAGCGCCGGTCATGTACGGTCCGAGCACTTCCGCGCTCGCATCGACTCGCGGGACGGTGGCGACGAGCTTGCCGCCATACATCACCGCGATGCGATCGGAGAGCGCGAGAATCTCGGCGAGATCGGCCGAGACGAGGAGAATCGCCTTGCCGGCGCTGCGCGCGGCGCGAAGCTGTGCGTGGATGAACTCGATCGCGCCGACGTCGACGCCGCGCGTTGGTTGCGCAGCGAGGAGCACTTGAAACTCACGTCCCATTTCGCGGGCGATGACGATCTTCTGCTGGTTGCCGCCTGACAACGCGCGCGCCGGAAGCTGTGGGTCGGCGGGACGAACATCGAACGCATCGATCTGCTTGCGTGCGTTGTCGAGCACCCGGTCACGATCGAGCTGAATGCCGCGCGTGAATCGGTGTTGCTGTCCGAGAATCAAGTTTTCCGCGACGGAATACTCGAGAATGAGACCGCGTGCGTGTCGGTCTTCGGGAATGTGTGAGAGGCCGGCGTCGCCGCGCTCTTTGACGGACAGGTTGGTCACGTCGCGGCGGCTGATGTGAATCGAGCCGTTGCGTATGGGGCGCAGTCCGGCCAGCGCCTCGAGCAGCTCCGTTTGACCATTTCCTTCCACACCCGCGATACCAAGTATTTCGCCTGCGGCAATGGCGAAAGTGACGTGGTCGACCGCTGTGAGCCGACGCACGTTGGTCACGACCAGATCGCGCACAGCGAGCAGCGACTCCACCGCGGAGGAATGGGCGCTCACCGACGGGCCGCTCGATGTCTCCTCGGAGACGTAGTTCATCGCGAGCTGTACATCGCGCCCAACCATGGCTTTCGCGATCTCTGATGGCGTCGTATCCGATGTCCGAAGGCGACCGACGGTGCGGCCGTGTCGCATGACGGTAATGGTGTCCGAGATCGCCATCACTTCGTCGAGCTTGTGCGTGATGAGCACGATCGTCTCGCCGCGATCGCGCATCTGCCCCAACACCTGCCAGAGCTCTTCGATCTCGGGCGGCGAGAGCACGGCGGTTGGCTCGTCGAGAATCAGGATCTTGGCGCCGCGGTACAGCGTCTTGAGGATCTCGACGCGTTGCGCTTCACCGACGGAGAGGTCGGCGACTTTGCGCTCCGGACGCACGGCGAGTCCTGTCGTACGACTCAGCTCCGCCACTTCACGCTCGGCGCGTGCGCGATCGAGTTGCCCGCCTTTCGTCAGCTCGCGGCCGAGCATCACATTCTCGGCGACGGTGAGCGTGGGGACGAGCATGAAGTGTTGGTGAACCATGCCGACGCCGGCGTCGATTGCGTCCGCGGTGGACCAACCGGTGACGTCGCGCGCATTCACTTCCATGCGCCCGGACTCGGCGACGTACATGCCGCTCAGCACCCGCATCAGCGTCGACTTGCCGGCCCCGTTCTCGCCGACAAGCGCGTGGATTTCACCCCGCGCAACCTCGAGCGATGCACCGCGATTGGCGAGGACTGGTCCGAACGATTTGACGATGTCGGTGAGACGAATGGCGGGCGACTGGGAACCGGAATCCGCCATGCTCATCTCGTGCTGGGGACGACAATCTTGCCGGCGACGATGTCGGCTTTGATCCGTTCGAGTCGCGCGCGAACGCTGTCGGGGATGAGCGCGCGATTGTGCTCGTCGTACACGTACCCGACGCCATTCTGCGCGAGACCGAACGTGTAGATCCCGCCTTTGAACGTGTGGTCTTTGACGCGCGCGATCATGTCGTACACCGCGACGTCGATGCCCTTGACCATCGACGTGAGGACGTGTCCGGGCGCTTCGCTGTATTGGTCGGCGTCCACGCCGATGGCCAGCTTGTCGGTCTGTCGCGCGGCTTCGAAGACACCGAGCCCAGTGGATCCCGACGCGTGATAGATGACGTTCACCCCTTGCTGAAACTGGTTGAGCGCCAGCTCTTTGCCTTTGCCGGGGTTGCGAAACGCTTCGGGTGTGACCCCGGCGTACTGCACGATGACCGTGCAATCGGGACAGACATACTTCACGCCTGCTTTGTAGCCCGCCTCGAATTTTTGAATGAGCGGAACGTCCATGCCGCCGACGAAACCGACCTTCTTTGATTTGCCCACGAGTGCCGCCAGCGCGCCGACGAGAAACGATCCTTCTTCTTCCTTGAACTTGAGTGCCGCGACGTTCGGCGGCGGAAGAATCGGATTCCCGGCTTTGTCCGTCGAGAGCGAGTAGTCGACGCCGGCGAAGTTGACGTTCGGATATTCTTTGGCGAGCTGCGTGATGTCATCGGTGAAAATGAAGCCGACCGCGACGACGAGATCCATATGTTCGGCGGCGAGCAGCCGCAAACCGGCTTCGCGATCGCTTCCTTCACCCGGCTCGATCAAACGGATCCGCGCGCCCAACTCCTTCTCCGCGCGCGTCGCGCCGCGATATGCGCCATCATTGAAGGACTTGTCGCCGAGTCCGCCGACGTCGAGCACGATGCCGACGTTCACCGCCTTGTCGGACGGTGGAAGCGCGGCGCGAGATGGCTGGACGAAGAGAAAGGCAACGTGGACCACCACGAGCGCGGCCACGAGAATGAGCAACTTCCGCATCCGCAAACATTCGCCCTTGGCGCAGGTGGCGGCAAGACCACTGACCATGGATGGTAGCTTATCAGCATGGCAGATCGCATTCGGACTCGCTTTCTCGTCGTCGGCAGTGGCGTCGCTGGCTTGCACACCGCGTGGCGCGCGTCAGAGCATGGAGACGTGTTGCTCCTCACCAAGCGCTCGCTATTCGACAGCGCGACCGCGTACGCACAAGGAGGCATTGCGGCGGCGCTTGGTGCTGGAGATTCACCGTCGCTGCATCGCCAGGACACGCTGGCCGCGGGTGCGGCGCTGTGCGACGCTGCCGCCGTGCAGGTATTGGTCGAGGAAGGACCGGCGCGCGTGCGAGAGTTGCAAACTGCCGGCGCGCACTTCGATCTCGACCCCGCCGGGCACTTGATGTTGGGGCGCGAGGCCGCGCACTCGAAGAATCGGATCGTGCACGCGCATGGAGATCAGACTGGTGCCGAGGTGGCGCGCACACTCGTGGCGCGTGTGCGCGATACGAAACGGGTCCGGGTGTTGGAGAAAGCGCGCGTGCTCGATCTCATCGTGCGTCGCGGCGTGTGCCTCGGCGTACGCGCGAGCATCAAAGGGCGCGCGACGGAGATCATCGCTGACGCGACTGTGCTGGCGACGGGCGGCTGCGGACAGATCTATCGGTACACGACAAATCCGGTCGTGGCGACGGGTGATGGATTCGCGATCGCGCATCGCGCCAGCGTCACGCTTGCCGACATGGAGTTCGTGCAATTCCATCCGACCGCGCTCGACACGCCGGAAAATCCACTCGCGTTGATTTCAGAAGCGGTGCGCGGCGAGGGCGCGATTCTGGTCAATTCGCGCGGTGTACGCTTCATGCGCGGCCGGCATAAGCTCGCGGAGCTGGCGCCGCGCGACGTGGTCGCGCGAGCGATCTTCCGCGAGCAGCGGCATGGTCCCGTCTTTCTGGACGCGCGCAAGCTCGGTCAGAAATTCGTCGTACGTTTTCCGGGGATCTTCGCGCTGTGCGAGGCGCGCGGCATCGATCCGCGCAAGGATCTGATTCCGGTGACGCCGGCGGCGCATTACATGATGGGTGGCGTCGTCACGGATTTGCGCGGACGCTCGAGTGTCGCGCGACTCTATGCGGTGGGCGAGCTCGCGCGCACGGGTGTGCATGGCGCCAATCGGCTTGCGTCGAACTCGTTGCTCGAGGGATTGGTGTTCGCGGAACGGGTCGCGCGCGATCTTGCGACGATTCGCTCGCTCACGACGACATTGGCGCCGGCGAACTGGAAGGTTCCACCGCTCGCGGATCGCGGTGCCGCGCAGGTTGCCGCGGACGACATTCGCGCCGTCATGTGGGATTATGCCGGAATTGCGCGGACGGCGCGCGGCCTTCGCACCGCACGCGATCGGCTAGCGGGAATTGCAGATCGCCTGCCGCACGGCGCCACGGAGGAGCAAAACATGCTTCAGACTGCGCAGCTCGTCGTGGAGGCAGCGTTGCTCCGCAAGGAATCGCGCGGCGGACACTATCGTGCCGACTATCCGCGAGCAAAAAAGACGTGGACTGGGCGGCACATCGAGCTCTGAGCGTGCCGGCGCGCGAAGTATGTATGCGCCGCCGAGGTCACTTCGGGTTACCTCGCTGTCGCCTTGGCTTCCTCGAACCAGTTCTCCACCACAACCAGCTGTCCGCTCGATGTGCCGGACGCTCGACGAACCATGAGAAAACGCTGATCGTCGGGTGTCACGTCGTAATTGCGACGCGACACCGCCGTGAGAACGAAATCAGCGGCGCTGAAGAGGCGCGTCGTGCCCTGCAGCGCAAAAGTCGGGCTGGTGACGACCTGCGCGGCCATCAGGTTCGATTGAAGGTCGAGAAAAAAGATCTCTCCGCCGCGATGCGACCATCGCGGAGAAATGCCGCCGTTGGTCGAAACCTGCCGCTTCGACGAGCCTGGGTTCGGGAAGGGAACGACAAAGATCTCGAAGCGCCCCGTCTCGCTCGACACGTAAGCCATCCATCGTCCGTCGGGCGAGAGTGTCGGCGTATATTCTGAATTGCGCGTGGCCACAACCGGAGCAGCGGTGGCGTTTGGCGCGATGCGCGAGGCGAGGATATCGCCGAGCCCCGCGGTCGAGGTCGTCGTGCGCACAGCCAGCCAATCACCGGCGGGCGACCAGGTTTGCTCGGAGATGGGCCGATCCAGATGTAGAATCGGCACGCCCCGGTCGCTGCCATCCGCCGGTTGGCGATAGACATCTCCGATGACCGCACCGCTCGCGCCGCCGGATATGTACGTCACCGACCGGCCGTCCGGAGTCCATGCTGGTTCGTCGTTGCTCGTGCGCTCGAGCGTGAGCTTGACGGCGGCGCCTCCGGCGATCCGCTTGATCCACACGTTGGATGCGGACGCGTCCCGGGCGCTGACAGCCAACCGTGTTCCATCGGGAGAGATGGCAGGGCTGGAGAACGTTCCTTTCCACGCGCTGTCGAGCGATTGACGCGCACCGGTGCGCGACACCCACACGAGCTCGCGCTGCGTGCTCATGTCATCCACTTCATAGACGAGCGTTCCGGTTGCCGACACCGCGAAGTCGACCGGTCCGACCATCGTGTTCGGGATCCCATCACCCACGAGCGTCGGCGTTCCGGTGATCTTCACCGCGTTCTGATCGAATGGCACCGACCACAGCTTTCCATCGCTCGTGGAGTACAACAGATGTCCGTCGCGCGAATATCGCGCACGAACACCTGACACGAGCGCCGTGTGCGGGCCGCCCGCCACATCCATCGCGGCGATGGCGCGGCGTCCATCGCGATTGCTCACCTGGAAGAGGACGGCTTTGCCATTTGGGAGCACTTCGGGCAGGTAGTGGGACAGCTCCCCGGCCGCTGTATCGACGGTGCTGATTGACTGCCATTTTGCGCCGCGTGTGGTCTTTACTCGCGCGATCGTGAGCAGGCCAGCGGCGCTAGGGAGTGTTCCGTAGATGTATCCGTCCGGCCCCCAGTTATACGCGTCGCCAACGCCGACGGAGTCCGCGAGCACCGTCGTCGGACCTCCGGCGAGTGCCGCGATCACGAGCTTGCCCTCGGCCAAGAAGCCGATCTGCGCGCCGTCGGGTGAAAAAAATGGTGCGATCGCGCCATCCGTCCCGGGCATTGGCCTGAAGCCAAGCTCGTTGCGCCGACGCACGAGCAGCGCGCCGTTCGGGCCGCCTATGTGCACAATCACCGAGCCATCGGGAGAGATGGCAAAGTCGCCATTCCAATTTCGTGTCGCCGGAACGGAGTCGAGCGTGATACGATAGCGAATGACACTCGGCTGTTCGCGCGGGCGCAGCCATCCCCAGAGTGCGATGCCGGCTAGCGCGACCGCGAGGCCGCTCACCGCGACCAGAATGCTTCGATCGCGCTTCGACGCGGTGCGATCGCGAGCGACCCTCCGCGCCGGCGCATTGCGCACATCGAGCGCGGCGCCGAACTCACCAGCGGTGCGGAAACGATCCGCGGGCAGTTTCTCCAGCGCGCGCATGACCGCATCTTCCGCCGCGGGCGGAATCGCCTTGCGCTGAGCCGTGAGACTCCGCGGCTCTTCCGTCATCACGCGCGCGACGATCGCCTGTACCGCTGGGCCCGTGAACGGCGGCTCGCCAACGAGCATCTCGTAGAGCACCGCGCCCAACGCGTAGATGTCGCTGCGTGCGTCGATGATGCGTTCGCCGGTGGCTTGCTCGGGCGACATGTACTGCGGTGTGCCGAGGCTCAAACCCGTTTGCGTCATTCGCTCGCCGCCGGCGCTCTGCACCGCGAGCGCGATGCCGAAGTCGGCAACGATGGCATGCCCGTTCTGCAGGAGAATGTTCTCGGGCTTGATGTCGCGATGGATGACGCCCAGCGAATGCGCGTAGGCGAGGGCGTCGGCGACTTCGCGCGCAATGAGCAAACTATCATCGACCGGCAGCTGCGTCTCACGATCGAGTCGGGCGCGGAGCGTCTCGCCCGTCACGAGCGGCATCACGTAGTAGAGCAGCCCATCGGCGCTGCCGCTGTCGAGCAGCGGCAGAATGTGCGGATGCTGCAGCCGCGCCGTTGTGCGGATTTCCGTCAAGAATCGCTCGGCACCCAGCGCCGCGCCCAAGTCCGGGTGGAGCACCTTGATGGCGACGTCCCGGTCGTGCTTGACGTCGTGCGCCAGATAGACGGTCGCCATGCCGCCCGCACCGAGCTCACGCCCAATGCGATAACGGCCCGCGAGCGCCGTAGTCAGTTGTTCAATGGCGTGCATGGTGGTCCGAGGGAGGAGATGCGAATGGCGCCCAAAGGTGTGAGTCGTTCCAGGCCGGCGCCAGATCCGCGCCGACGCCGGCGACGTCAATCGGCCCAGATCCACCATTCTGCGATTCCGCCGTTAGTTTTCCAGCATGGCTATTGCCTCCAAACCAGACGCCATCGCCGAGCTGCAAGGCGAGATCAAGAAACTGGCGCGCGCGCGGAATGCGGTCATCCTCGCGCACAATTACGAGCGTGCCGAAGTGCAGGACGTCGCGGATTTCGTCGGAGACTCGCTTGGGTTATCGCGCGAAGCGGCGAAGACGCGCGCCGACGTGATCGTCTTTTGCGGCGTGCATTTCATGGCGGAGACCGCCGCGATCCTGTCGCCGAAGAAAACCGTGTTGCTGCCGGACATGGCCGCTGGCTGCTCGCTGGCGTCGACGATCGACGCGCCTGCACTCAGGCGCTGGAAAGCCGAGCATCCGGGCGCGATCGTCGTTTCGTATGTGAACACGACGGCCGAAGTGAAAGCGGAGAGCGACTACTGTTGCACGTCCGGGAACGCCGTCGAAGTCGTGAACTCGATTCCGGCCGAGCAGGAGATCCTCTTTCTTCCCGACATGTTTTTGGGTGCACACGTCCGCCGACTGACCGGTCGGAAAAACATGCATGTGTGGATGGGCGAGTGTCACGTGCACGCCGGCATCGATCCCGAGAACATTCGGCTGCAACGCAGCCTGCACCCCGAAGCCGAGTTTCTCATTCATCCCGAATGTGGCTGCTCGACGAGCGTGCTCGAGGCGATGTCGGCTGGAGACGTCGAGCCCGAGGGCGTCCAGATTCTATCGACGGAAGGGATGATCAAGCGTCCGGCCTTGTCCGACGCTGACGAATTCATCGTCGCGACCGAGGTCGGCATTCTGCATCGTCTCCGTCGCGAGAATCCGAGCAAGCGATTTTTTGCCGCGAACGAACGCGCGTCGTGCGCGTATATGAAGGTCACGACGCTGCCGAAAGTGCGCGACGCGCTCGTGCGCACGCAGCATCGGATCACCGTGCCGGACGACGTCGCCCGCCGGGCTCGGCGCGCGATCGAACGGATGGTCGCGATCGGCGGCGGCGCGAAGCAGCCCTTGTCTCCGGTGCCTGAAGGCGTAGATCCAGGGGAATAACGAAGGGAGCGTTTGCACATGGAAATGTCCGAGCAGCCCCGCGAGCGCCGATCTGCGCCGCGCACCATCCTCCCCTTGTCGGTGCCCGCCGTCGATGGAGTTGGCATCCTGCGCTTTCCCATGCGTCAGCAAGCACTCCACGGCCTCGTGCGGTCGGCGCTCGAGGAAGACGGTGCGTTCAACGACCTCACGACGATCGCGACGGTCATCTCCGATCGCCGCTCGCGCGCCACACTCGTCGCGCGAGAACGCGGCGTCGTCTGCGGAATTCCGCTCGCGCTCGAAGCGTTTCGGCTGCTCGACCCAAAAGTCTCGATTCGCGTTGATCGCGAAGACGGAGCCCACACGCGCCCCGGCGATCCGGTGCTGTTCGTCACCGGCCACGCGCGCGGATTGCTGTCGGCGGAGCGTGTCGCGCTCAACTACATGCAGCGCTTGTCGGGCATCGCCACGATCACGTCGCGCTACGTCGATGCGGTGAAGGGCACGAACGCAAAGATCCTTGATACACGGAAGACGACTCCCGGCTGGCGTGCCCTCGAGAAGTACGCGGTGCGCGCCGGCGGCGGCACGAACCATCGCATGGATCTGTCGACGGGCGTGTTGATCAAGGACAACCATCTCGCGGCGCTCGACGGCGACATCAAGAAGGCTGTAACGCGCGCGCGCGAGCTCGCCCCGAACGGCGTGAAGATCGAGATCGAGTGCGACAGTGTCGAACAGGTCAGGCGGGCGGCAGATGCTGGCGCCGACATCATTCTTCTCGACAACATGTCGCTGTCGGTGATGGCAGAGTGCGTTCGAGTCGTGAACGGGCGCGCGATTCTCGAGGCGTCCGGAGGTGTGACACTGACGACGGTTCGCTCGGTTGCCGAGACCGGAGTCGACTGGATTTCGATCGGCGCGCTCACGCACTCGGCGCCGTCGCTGGATCTCGCGCTCGACTTCGAGTAGCGACTAGCCGCTGATTGCGCGAATGGAGTCGCGCACGTCGTCGATCGAAATGTTTTGAGACGCAAAAACGGCAGCGATGTCTGGCGATGTGGTGAGCAGGCCGATGAGCAAATGTTGCGTGCCGGCGAATTCCGACCCTGCCGCTCGTTGCGCCGCTTCGGCCGCCTGCATCGCGGCGACACCGGCGGGATCGAGACCCATCATTGCGCCGGTTTCCGTAGCCGCCGGCAACAGTGGAGCGTGCCCATAAAGCGCGCCCACGGCGCTCTTTCGGTCGAACCGCAGCTTGTCGAGTGCGGCGTTGGCCATTCCTTCACCATGCTCTAACAACGCGATCGCCAAATGTGCCGGGGTCACGCTGTTCGCATTTCGCTTGGCCGCGACGCTGTGTGCATTTGCAATCACCCGGCGCAGTCGGACGAAGAAGCGGGGCGGATCATCCACGCCCGCCGGTCGTGGGCGAACCGTGTGGAACGTGTGGCGCTGCTCCACTCCTCCCAGTGTCGTGGCGGTACCGAGAATCCGCAGCGTCTCGGCCCGGGCGGGGTCGAGATCGACACCCGCGCCGGTCAGGACCTGCGCGGCAATCCCCTGTTCTTCACGGAGGAGTCCAAGCAGCAAATGCTCCGTGCCGACGTACCTGTGGTTGAGCGCGCGCGCTTCATCCGTCGCGAGCTCGAGCGCTTTCTTTCCTCGCGAGCTGTACGGGAGGTCCGGGCCGAACGTCTGGTCTGGTCGGCCTTTCTTGACTGTGTTCTCGATCGATTGCTGCAGGTCATCCAGCTCGACGCTCAGGTTTTGGAGCACCGTCGCTGCGACGCCCTCGCCCTCACGGATCAACCCGAGCAGGATGTGCTCAGTGCCCACGTACTCGTGGTGAAGGCGTGCTGCCTCCTCGCGAGCCATCGCAAGCACTTTCCTCACCCGCTCGGTGAAGTTGTACCCGTTCATTTAGAGATCGCCAAATCGCCGGTCAGCCATAGGTTCTCCATATCGCCTCGCGCACCCGCTCGACGGATATGCCTAGCGCAGAGAAAACCGTCGCGACGTCGGTCGAGGCCAACAGAAGCGCGATGAGCAGATGCTGCGTGCCGGGGAATTCATCACGGAATTCTTGTCGGACCGACGCCATCGCGTGAAACGTGGCGTCGGCCGCCGGATCGAGGCTCATCACGCTTTCAGGTGAGACGACCGCCGTTCCCAGGGGGGCGAGCGCATTCAACGCCAACGTCGCTGCCTGGAAATCCAGGCCGAGCAGGTCGAGCGCGGTGTAGGCCATGCCTCCGCCGTTCTGCAGCAAGGCGAGCGCGAGGTCTGCCGTCGTCACTACGGTGACGCCGCGTTCGGCGGCTCGGCGATATGCATCGGCAATGACAATGCGCAGCCGTTCTCCAAATCGCGGCAGTTGTTGACTGCTCTGCCGACGCGCGGTCGGTCGAGCGGTGAGTGTGTTTTCTGAACGGAGCGCGCTCCGGGATCCGGGACGCGGCTCCTCGAGAATGCGAAGTACCTCCGCGCGCGTGTCGTCCAAGGTGGCGCCAGAGTCCGCGAGCACCTGTGCCGCGATTCCTTTCTCTTCGCGAATGAGGCCGAGCAGCAGGTGCTCGGTGCCGACGTAGCTGTGATTGAGCTCTCGCGCTTCACTCATGGCGAGCTCGAGCACTTTCTTTGCTCGCGACGTATACGGGAGGTCGGGCCCAGTGACGTGACCAGAGATGCCGGGCTTCACTATCTCTTCGAGCGTCTGATGAAGTGTGTCTAAATCGACGCTCAGGTTTTGGAGCGCCGTCACCGCAATCCCCTCGCGCTCACGGATCAACCCGAGCAGTATGTGCTCGGTCCCGACGTACTCGTGACGGAGACGCGCGGATTCTTCGCGAGCCATGGCCAGCACCTTCCGCACGCGCTCGGTGAAGTTGTACCCGTGCATCAGAGATCCGCGCAGCTCTTGTTGATCTGGCGGCAGTCGAGGCAGATCAACTTGCATTTTCGCCACTCGAGCCGCGGCGAAGCGCAGTAGTCGCAGACCTCTGTCAGTGCGGCGCGTGCCGCATCGGGTATCGGCGCGGACGGCCGCGTCGCGATGACGACACCGGGCAACACGAACGGCTGGACATGACAGGGCGGCATGCCTGAATCAAAATTCGCGCGGCACTAATCCACAAGATCGACGGTGGGGCTTGACCCGCCTCGATGATGGCGGAGCTTTGCAGTCTTCGACAACCAAACCCAACTGACATGAGCCACGGCGCACCGCACAACGGAAAGAATTCGCACGGGAAGTCGCACGGAGGTAACAGCGATCATTTCGATCTGCACGCGGCCGCGCGGCGAATCATCACCGCCGCTGGGTTCGAACCCGACACCAACGACGCGATGCGCCAGCAGCTCGACCGTCTGACAGCGCCGGCGCCGATCGACTCCAGCGTGAAGGACATGCGCGGCCAGCCATGGTCGTCGATCGACAACGATGAATCGCGCGATCTCGATCAGGTGGAGCTGGCGGAGCGGCTGCCCGATGGAAGTATTCGGCTCGTCGTCGGGATCGCCGACGTGGATGTGCTCGTCCCCAAAGGCTCGCCGATCGATGAGCATGCATACGTCAACTGCACGTCGGTTTACACCGGCGTCGAAGTCTTTCCGATGCTGCCCGAGAAGCTGTCGACGGGAATCACGTCGCTCAACGAAAACGAAGATCGCCTCGCGATCGCGATCGAGACGGTGGTCAACGCGCAGGGAGATGTCATTTCATTCGACGTCTACCGCGCCGCGGTTCGGAACAAGGCGAAGCTCGCATATGACGAAGTCGGCGCGTGGCTGGGCGGCGAGGCACCACCACAGAAGGTCGCTGGCAATAAGATCTTGACGGAGCAGCTCAAGCTGCAGCACGAGGCGTCTCAGCGACTCAAGGCCGAGCGGATACGCAATGGCGCGCTCGAGTTCGAGACGATCGAGGCGACGCCGATCTCGAAGAATGGAAAGATCGTCGACTTGAAGGTCGTCCAGAAAAATCACGCGCGCGATCTCATCGAGGATTTCATGATCGCGAGCAATTCAGCGATCGCGAAATTCCTCGAGGCGAAAGGCCGCTCTGGGATTCGCCGCGTCGTGCGTGAGCCGGAGCGTTGGGGTCGCATCGTCGAGCTCGCGGGCCGGTATGGCGACACTCTGCCAGCCGAGCCAGACTCGCTGGCGCTCGCGCAATTTCTCATACGACGTCGGCAAGCGGATCCGGATCGATTCCCGGATCTCTCGGTCGCGATCGTGAAGCTGATGGGCCCCGGCATCTACGCGCTCGATCTCCCTGGCAAAGATCCCGGCGGCCACTTCGGTTTGGCGACGCACGATTACTCGCACGCCACGGCACCGAACCGCCGCTACGCCGACCTCGTGACGCAGCGTCTCGTCAAGGCGACGCTGAATAACTCACCGCCGCCCTACTCCAACGATGACCTCGCGGCGATCGCTCAGCGCTGCACCGAGCGAGAGGACGCTGAGAACAAAGTCGAACGCTCGGTGCGCAAGACGATCGCGGCGCTCATGCTCAGCGATCGCATCGGTGAGTCGTTCGATGCGATCGTCACCGGCGCCAATGAGAAAGGAACCTTCGTGCGCATGATACATCCGTCGGCCGAAGGCATGGTAGTGTCGAACCACCAAGGGTTCGACGTCGGCGACAAGGTACGGGTCAAGCTTGTCGGGGCCGACCCGTACAAGGGCTACATCGACTTCGAGGGGCAAGGCAAGCGGTAAGCATTGCTGCTCTGACCCCGGCATCGCCGTCGTGATCAAGGTCCATGGCCGAGGCCGCCCATGAAGTATTCGGGAGCACTGATCGCGATGACGAACGTGAGCTCAAGCTTTAAGCGGTGAGCCTTTCGCATGAAGCCGTGAGCCGGTATCGGGCCCGATACTGGCTCATCGCTCCCTGCTAATCGCTCAAAGCTTATAGCTGGAGCTCACGATGGAATTCGCGATGCCCGCGATGGACGATGATGGCGATCCCCACGGGCGATGCAACCAATCACGCTACGGCTCCCGCCACTCTACCCCATCCGCCTCGATCAACTCATCCGCCTCGCGCGGGCCCCAACTTCCGGCGGCGTACGTCGGCATCCGCTTGGGCTTGTGCGATTCCCAATATTGAATCAACGGATCGACGACCCGCCACGCTGCCTCGACCTCATCGCTCCGAGTGAACAGTGTCGCCTCGCCGATCATTACGTCGAGCAGCAACGTCTCATACGCCGGCGCCGCAACCTCGCCGAACGCTTCCGAATAATTGAATTCCATGTCGACCGGCGCGATCTCGATGTTCGACGTCAACGCCACGGCCGCGCCGGGGACTTTGACCTCGAAGTTGAGCGCCACGCCTTCGTTTGGCTGCACGCGCATCACCAACGTGTTCGGACGCATCACGTCGCTCGTCTGACCGAACATGAGGTGCGGCGGCGAACGAAACTGCACCGCGATTTCCGACACTCGGCTCGCGAGTCGCTTGCCCGAGCGCAGATAGAACGGCACGCCATTCCAACGCCAGTTGTCCACGAATAGGCGCACGGCGGCAAATGTCGGCACGGTCGAATCGGGCGCGACGTTGGCCTCCTGCGTGTAGCCCGGAACCGGCTTCCCTTTGATCGCCCCGGCCGTGTACTGCGCGCGCACGGCATTCTCGGGAATCGTTCCCGGCGTCAACCAGCGAATCGACTTGAGCACTTTCACCTTCTCGTCGCGAACGGCATTCGCCGACATGATCGGCGGCGGCTCCATCGCGGTCAGCGCCAACAGCTGCAGCAAGTGGTTTTGAAACATGTCCCGAACGACGCCCGCTTCCTCGTAGTACTTCCCGCGATCCTCGACGCCGACGTTCTCCGCCGTCGTGATCTGAACATGATGAATCCACTGACGATTCCAAATCGGCTCGAAGATAGAATTGGCGAACCGCAGGACCAGCACGTTCTGAACGGTCTCTTTTCCCAAATAGTGGTCGATGCGATACGTCTGATGCTCGGCGAATAGTCCGAGCACGAGATCGTTGAGCTGCTGCGCAGTCTCGAGGTCGTGGCCGAATGGTTTCTCGATCACGATGCGCGTCCATGGACGCTCATCAGCGGTGCGTGTGCGCGGTGCCAAGCCACTCTTCGACAAATTGCGGACGATGGGCTCGAACACACTTGGGGGAACGGCGAGATAGAAGAGATGATTGCACTCCTCTTTTGGCCGATCTCGCTCGATCTCCTCGAGGCGCTTGCTGATGACCGCGTAATCGGCGCCGTTCGTCAAATCGGCCGAGACGAAATGCAATCGAGGACAGAGCTCTTGCCAGAGCGCTTCGTCGAAGCCCTGCACTTCGTCCGACTGGCCAAGCGCGACGCGCATCGCTGACCGAAACGTATCGTCGGTCTGCGAGTCGTCGCGACCAACGCCGAGGACGGAGAATGACTGGTCGACCAGATGCTCCTTCATCAACTGATAGATCCCAGGCAGCAGCTTCCGACGACTGAGATCGCCGAGTGCGCCGAAGATCACCATCGTGCAGGGATCGGCGCGGCCACGCGCCACCGAAGGCTGGACTTGTCCCGTCGGTCGTGCCGAAACGGTCGGGCCGTCGGCGCTCATGAGTGTTGCACCGCGTGGCCGCCGAACTCGTTGCGCAGCGCAGCAATCACCTTGGCGCCGAACGAATCCGTTTGCCGCGAACGGAAACGTGCCTGCAACGAAAGCGTGATCACGGGCGCCGGGACGTCGAGGTCGATCGCCTCCTGCACGGTCCAACGTCCCTCTCCCGAATCGGCAACCCAACCCTTGAGATCCGCGAGCGACGCATCGCGCGCGAATGCGCTCGCCGCCAGCTCGTTGAGCCACGATCGCACGACGCTCCCATGCTGCCACACCTCGGCGACCTGCTTCAAGTCGATCTCGGGGAAGATCTTCGATGCATGAAGAATCTCATATCCCTCCGCGTACGCCTGAAGCATGCCGTACTCGATGCCGTTGTGCACCATCTTCACGTAGTGCCCAGCGCCGATGGGACCAACGTGCGCATATCCGTTCTCCGGCGCGAGCGCGGCGAAGATCGGCTCACAGTGTTTCACCGCGGCGTCGGTACCGCCGACCATGAGACAGTATCCATTCTCGAGCCCCCAAACGCCACCGCTCGTCCCCGAGTCGATGAGCTCGATCTTCGATTTCGCGAGCTGCTGACCGCGACGAATCGTGTCGTGGAAGTTCGAGTTGCCTCCGTCGATGATGATGTCGCCAGGTGACAGCGCCGGCACGAGCGACGCAATCGTCTGATCGACCGGATCACCGGCCGGCACCATGATCCAAATCACCCTCGGAGTCGCGAGCCCGCGAACCACCTCGGCGAGATCACCCGCTCGTGACGCGCCGAGCTTCTCGTACTTCGCCATCGCCTCGTCGCTGCGATCGTACACGACGAGCTTGTGCCCGTGGCGCATCAGTCGTTCGACCATGTTGCCGCCCATGCGGCCGAGTCCAATCATTGCGAGTTGCATTGCTGTTATTGGTCTGACGTTTGGTGGTGCGCGGCTACTCTATTCGAAGGTGAAACTCGTGTGTGCGATGCTGACGCTGCAACGGTTCTTCTTTGAGAAAATTCCGGAGCACCGGGCTACACCAACAATCCCCTCGCCTCGAGATTGGCACGAAGCTGACTCGCGGACTGAAAACGGATCGTCTGCATGCCGAGCGCCGCGGCGGGCCCGAGATTCTGCGTCCGATCGTCGATGAACAGCGCGCGTTTCGGGTCCGCCTGCGTCATCCCCAGCACCCGCGTGTAGATCTCGTGCGTCGGTTTGCGCACGCCGAGCCAACATGAGCTGAAGAACGTCGGAAAAATGTCGCGCAGCCCGAAGTGTTGAATGCGGTAATTGTTCAGCGCCTCGCTCTCGTTGTTCAGTGTCGCCATCCGAACGGTGCGAGAATCGGCGAGATCGCGAGCGACGGCGATGCTTTCGGGCCACGGAACACTCTGCGCGAACATGAATGACGTGAACTCCTCCCGACTGAAGCTACGGTTGTCTCCAAAGATGGCGACATCGAGGTACTCGTCGAGCGAGATCTGGCCAGCCTCGAGCGCGCCCACCGTCTCCTCGTGGCGGTACTGAAAATCCTCTTCGTCCAGGCCGAATCGTTCAACCGCCGCCATCCGCTGCTCTCGGTCCCATCCGTTGCTGCCGAGCACGCCGCCGATGTCGAACAGCACCAGGTTGATCGGCGGAGTCATCCGACCAACACGGCACGCGCGGGCGCGCCGTCGATTCCGACGAGTCGCAGCGGCAACACGCGCAGCTCGTAAGGGCCCATCGGCGGCTGCGAGAGATCGAGCCCTTCGACGATGATGATGCCACGCCCGAGCAGCGTGCGATGAGTCTGGTGATGCCCGGAGTGAAATTGCTCGATGGACAGATAGTCGACGCCGACGAGCTTCACGCCAAGCCCGGCGAGATATGCCGCGCCATCCGGCGCCAGATACGTGTAGTCGGGAACGAACCCACGCTCGCGGAGAAACTGTGAGTTCCGCGTCGCGATGAGGATTCGCGTATGTCCCTTGAGCTCGTGCATTCGCAACTGCTCTTCGCCGACCGCCATTAGGCCGGGATCGACGCAAATGAGCATCGCCGGACCCATCAGCACATCGAGCGGCAGCGCATCCACGGCCATTCCGTCATCGAACATGTGCTTCGGGGCATCGACGTGCGTCCCCGTATGCGACCCGAACGCGAGCGAGGAGACGTTCGAGCTGCCGCCCTTCGAGATCGACTGCTGGGGCGCGATCTGGATCGGCGGGTTCCCCGGATAGACAAGGCCACCGTCGACGATCGGCATCGAGATGTCGTAGATAGTTGCCAGAAGAGCTAGTCCTTGGTGTCCGAGCGGACACCGATGAGAGGGAGTCGCGCTGAGCAGGATGCACCTTCTGTGCGCGCTGGACGCACGTTCTCAGCGCGAGACGAGATACCCGGCCACCACTACGGCGAGCGCCACTACCACCACTACCGCCAGCATCGCGGTCGGCCGTGTGGAACGCTTCTCTGGCTGCCGTGGCCGGGGGACCGCCGCGGCTGCCGCCGCGGCCATCGTCCCGCTGGTGTGCGTCCCGATCGTATCGAGCTTTCGCAATACGCTTTCGGCCGACTGCGGCCGATCTTCGGGGCGCTTCTCCAAGAGACCCATGACCAGCGTCGCGAGGCCCGGTGGAATCCCCGGCCGCTGAAGCTCGATCGGTCGTGGCTTCTCCGTGGCGTGCGCGGCAAGGAGCGCAACGGCACGACGCCCGGCGAACGGATGCGCGCCAGCCAGGATCTCGTACGCCACCACGCCGAGCGCATAGAGGTCCGATCGGTGATCCACCGACGGGTCGACCGCGATCTGCTCGGGGGCCATGTACGCCGGTGTGCCGACCGCAACACCGACCGACGTCAGCGGCTTGCCCTGCATCGGACGCCCACGCGGCGAACCGTCGTCCGCCTCAGCTTCGGAACGCTCGAGGGCTTTCGCGATGCCGAAATCGGTGACCGTTGCCGCTTCGCCGGCGATGAGAATGTTTTCGGGCTTGAGATCGCGATGCACGATGCCGTGCGCTTGCGCGAAGGCAAGCGCGCGCGTGACGTCACGGATGATCGAGATGGCGTCGGCCATGGGCAGCTTGCCTACGCGCTCTATCCGCGCACGCAATGACTCGCCGTCGACGTACGGCATCGTGTAGTACAAGAGTCCGGGCTTTGCACCAACCGGCGTCGTTTCGCCCGCCCCGATGACCTGAACGATGTTCGGATGCTGGAGACGCGCCGTGAGCGCAACCTCGCGTCGAAAACGCTCCACCGAGACATCGCCGAGCGCCTCCGGCGGAAGAACCTTGATCACGACCGATCGGCCGAGGGCGCGTTCCGTGGCGAGAAAGACGCGCGACATCCCACCGCCGCCGAGCTCACGCTCGAACGTGAAGGCGGAGCCAAGATCTCGCTCCAGTTGCGCCATCAAGTCTGGCTTCACCATCGAGCCAACTTATGGGGACGCTATGGCCCACACCAGAGAGTTGCCTCGGCATCGACATGCCCTGCAAGGATTCAGTAAAGGCGATGGTTGCCTCTGGCCGGGCCCCGCGACGATGCTATGTATTGAATCATGCGCCGTTCTCGCCGTCTCGTCGGTACGGTCGGACTGCTGATCCTCGCGCTGGTCGTGGCTGCCGTCCTCGCCTACCAGGCGTGGGATGCAGCCCGTTCTCAGCGACGGACGGCCGAGAGCACGCTGCACGACTACGCGAAGCTCGCCGACTGGCAGCTCACCCAGCAGTCCAAGAACGCGCTGCTCACGCAAGTCGTGACGTCGCTCGTGTCGCAGGCTTCGCACGTCAATCCCGACTCGCTCGCGCGGACTGTGTTGGAGCCGGTCGAAGTCGAAGACATCGCGCGACAGATGGTGAGCTGGTGCGACTGCCTGAGCGGCGTTCGTTATTTCTTCCGATACGACTGGAAGGACGGAACTTTCCGCACCACCGAAACCGATCTACCCGACGCCGATCTCGCCTGGGTGCGCGACACGATGGTTTCGTACACCAAAGCGCTCCCGCCGCTGCGCGATCGAAACATCCTTGCCTTCGGTTCGCCCGACGGACGATACGGACCGCTCAAGAACCTCGCGGTCATCCTCACCAACGATTCGTACGCCATGCTGTTCGGCGAGCGAAACCGGCATCCGGTGCTCATCGTCTTCGTCGTCGCCCGCGACATCAATCGCGGACTGCCGGTCGAAGTCTACGGGTATGTTACCGATCCCACGCCGTTCCTCGCGCCGACGTTCGCCAACATTCGCGGTAAGCCAGGCAAGGCAGGTTCGCTGCTTCCCGAATCGCTGATCGGCAAACTCTCCGTCGATTCGATTCTCTCGATTTCCGTCACCACCGTGTCGGGCGTCGAGGTCTACAAGTCACCCGGTTGGGCCGCGCTCACCTACAGTGCCGCCGACACGATCGAGCCCAACTTCGGGCGCCTGATCATGCGCGTGAGCGTGAACAAGGAATTCGCCGACAAGTTGGTTGTCGGCGGATTGCCGGCGTCACGGCTTCCAATGGTGATCGCGCTTTTCCTGATCGCAGCCGGGCTGCTCACCGTCGCGCTCCTGCAGCTTCGCCGGCAGCAAGAACTGGCGCGTCTGCGCACCGAATTCGTTTCGGGAGTCTCGCACGAGCTGCGCACACCGCTCGCGCAAATACGCTTGTTCGCCGAGTTGCTGCACATGGGCAAGCTTCGCAGCGAGGAAGAACGCGGACGATCTGCCGGCATCATCGACCAAGAAGCTCGGCGTCTCACCTACCTGGTCGAGAACGTTCTCAATTTCTCACGCGCCGAGAAGGGGACGAACCGCATTTCGCCGGCGCCGGCAGAGTTGGATCATGAAATTGCCGACGTGCTCGAGCTCTTCGCGCCGCTCGCGCGTGCGCGTCGCATGAGCGTGAGCTCGGAGCTCAACGCGAATGCCGTCGTCGCGGTCGATCGCGATGCGCTGCGCCAGATTCTTCTGAATCTGCTCGACAACGCGGTGAAGTATGGGCCGGCCGGCCAGACGATCTTAGTGACGTCGGAGATCGTTGGCGATCGGACGCGCATATCTGTCGAGGATCAAGGCCCGGGCATTCCACACACCGATCGCATGCGCGTCTGGGAGCCGTACGTCCGACTGAATCGCGACGTCGAATCGGCGACCGGCGGCAGCGGCATCGGTCTCTCCGTCGTGCGCGAGCTGGTGACGCTGCACGGCGGGCGCACGCGCGCTGAGGGCGCTCCGTCAGGCGGCGCGCGCGTCGTGATCGAGCTTCCTCTCACGCAACCGGATTCCAACGAACCATCGAACGAGCCATCCCCACCTGGTCCCAACGTGCAACTCAAGGCGGTTCCATGACGTACTCCACGCTAGCCGAACCCCGTCAGTCCGCGGCCGACACCCAGACCCGTTCACTCACCATGCCGCGCATTCTCATCGTCGAGGACAATCCGGATCTCGCATATGGTCTGAGGACCGGGCTCGAGATCGAAGGCTATGACGTCCAGGTTGCCGAAGACGGCGAGACCGGGCTCGACCGCGCTCGGGCTTGGGGTCCTGACCTCGTCATGCTCGACCTCATGCTCCCAGGCATGGATGGGTATCGCGTGCTGCGCACCCTTCGCGAAAGCGGTTCCGACGTCCCGGTGCTCATTCTGACCGCTCGCGGTGAAGAAGCGGACAAGGTGCTTGGATTCCGTCTCGGAGCGGACGACTACGTCACCAAGCCCTGCGGAGTGCTCGAGCTCTTGGCGCGCGTCGGCGCGTTGCTGCGCCGCTCACGGATTGCTGACCGCGCGAGCGCCGAGGGGATCGAGCGTTTCGGGTCGGTCGAGATCAATCCGGCGTCGAGGACGGTGACCAAAGAAGGCACTCCTGTTGCACTGAGCCCAAAAGAATTCGATTTGTTGTTGGCGCTCGTGCGGCGGCGCGGCGCGGTCGCGTCACGCGTGGAGCTGCTGCGCGAGGTTTGGGGTCACCGCGTCGAGGTAATGACGCGCACCGTGGACATCCACATCGCGGAGCTCCGCAGGAAGCTCGAGCACGATCCGTCGCAACCTCGCCATATTTTGACGGTATGGAAAGCAGGATACCGACTCGAACCCTGATCATGACCGACCTTCGCCGACGTACACCACCAACCCCGCGCCTCGTAGTCGTGGGGTTGATTGTTTTTATCGCGGCATGTCACCGGCAACAGCCAACGACCACGTCGGCGCCGGCAGCTTCACGTCCAGCGCCGCCACCGGCCGCGGCGACCACGATCTCGAGCGCTCCGACGCTGATCCGCGCGGTGCACGATCGTTATGGGCCGGCCTGGTTTCACACGCTGACGTTCACACAGAAGACGACGGTGCGGCTCCCGAGCGGCGGCGAGATCGTGCAAACGTACTACGAGTCGCTCGAGCTTCCTGGAAAGCTCCGCATCGACACGGACCTCGCGTCGAAGAGCGGAATTCTCTTCACGCACGACTCGAGCTTTCGATTTTCGGCCGGTAAGCTGGTCGGAACCGACACGCTGCTGAATGAGCTGATGGTGCTCGGATTCGATCTCTATGCGCAGCCGATCGCACGCACCGAGACGATGCTGCGTCGGTTGGGATTCGACCTGAGCCGTTTCCACGAGTCGACATGGCAGGGGAAACCCGTGTACGTGATCGGCGCTCTGCGCGGCGATACGACGTCGAAGCAATTCTACATCGATCGCGATCGCTTGTTATTCCTGCGCGTGATCGAGAGCACGCCGCGCGGCCGCACGGATACGCGATACGGCAACTACGTCCAGTACGGCGGTGGATGGGTGGCGACGCAGGTCGAGCAATACGTGAATGGCCGGCGCACGGTGCTCGAGCAGTATTCGGGCGTGAAGGTGAATCCGCCGATCTCCGACGCGCTGTTCGACCCAAAGCAGTGGTCGACGGCGCCGCACTGGGCGCGGAAGTAGGCGCTTCCGCGTCGCCGGAAGGCGCGCGCGCTAGTGGGCTAGTGCGGAGTGTTCACTCGCTTCACCGCCGGCGCTACCGATGGGTCGCCCGCCCGCTCGCCGGTGCGAGCCGGAAGTCGCTCGGCCAGGATGGCGACGGTGAAGCGCTGCGCCTCGGAGATCCGCTCGACTTCGATGGCGAT
>JAICYT010000158.1 GCA_025934075.1 Gemmatimonadaceae bacterium | reverse complement strand
TTCATTACGACGCTTGGCCCGAGCGGCGCCCAGTTCTTGGCGCCGGGGATCGTGGGTCCCGCCGGCCCGAAACCGGCTGCGCCGCCCAGCGCCGCGGCCACACGCGCATGCGAAGCAGCTTTGCGTTTCTTGTATTCGATGAGGCGATCGAGCCACACCGTCGCGTGAACTGGCGCATAGAACTCTTGGCCGGCACCGCGCTGAATCATGACCTTGAATCCCTTTCCCCCCGGTGGCTTACGAGCGGAGGGCATCGAAGCGGCCCCGCCCTCCGCCACTGGGGACGTGGAACGGAGTCTGGCGTATGCCGATTCCATCGTCGGCATGATCCATTTGACCGGACCGTGCTCGCGCTCGACAACGACCTTCGCTCGCGAGATCGCGCGCGTCGAGTCCTTCGCTTTACTGCGCGCGCCGGCGCTTCGTGTCTTCGATTTGCTTTTCGTCGCCATTGGAATCTCCTGTGAACAAGGGGGCTATTGCTCCGACTGCACGTGCGGCGTTCAGCCGCGGATTTGAAAAGCGGAAGACAGCGCGAGGGCGACGCCGAGCGACGCTCCGGCCCATCGAACGGCTCGCTGTGGTGCGTGTCGATGCAGAACCGCGCCGAGCGCCAAAGCGAGAACTGCTTTCGCTGCCATCGCCGACGTTGCGGCGAGCCATACCAGGCCGGGCGCGCCGGAACGCGCTGCGAATGCGGCGGCGGCGAGTTGACCCGGGTCCGCCCATTCGGCGAAGAAGATTGCCGTGAACGCGGACAGCGCGCCTCGAAACAGTGGCGTTGCGTCCTCGATTGATGCGGCTGATGCGTCGTCGCGCACGACGTGCGGCTCGCGCCAGATGGTGAACGCCGTCAGCGCGAACGCGATCGAGCTCGATGCGGCGACTGCCGTATGAGGGAGACGCGCGACAAAGCCGCCAAGTGTGACGGCGACCAGCGACTTCGCTGCAAAGGCGGGGATGGCGCCGAGAAGAACCGTTCGCGCACCGATGCGGGCGGCGAGCGCGCCGGCACCATAGAGCAGCTTGTCGCCCACAAGCTCGGCGAGGAGGACGGCGACGAACGCGGTCCCGAACAGCGTGGCGGTCATGCGTGCGACGAACGGCCCATCGACGGGGATGCTTCCCCATTGAGCTGCGGACCTCCGGCATCGTTACCCGCAGGAGCGGGACAATACCGCGTGGCTGAATGGTTCGCAAGCCCGGCGACTCCGCAGGGGATTAGAGGGCTCTAATAGCCGTCCAACGGGTCACCAGTGTGATCCCAGCGGCAGAGTTGCGTTCGGGCGGCGGTTCCGCCAGCTTCGACGCATGCGCCTACTCCCCTTCCTTGCCCTCGTCGTGACCGTACCGCTCGCCGCCCAGAAGCCCGCTGCCGCCGCCACCGATCAGTACATGGCGCGCGCGCTCCGCGTGCTCCGTGCACATCCCGTCATCGACGGTCACAACGATCTGCCGTGGCGCATCCGCGAGGATAAAGACCATCCACAGGACGTCGAAGCGTACGATCTCCGAACCAAAACGCCTGGGATGACCGACCTCGCCCGACTTGCCCGCGGGCACGTCGGCGGCCAGTTCTGGTCGATCTACATTCCCGGCGAGTCCGGCGATTCGGCGTACGTGCCGAACGGCGCCGTGTCGAGCAAACCCGGGTATGCGCGCGTCCAGCTCGAGCAGATCGACATCGCGCACCGCATGATCGACAAGTATCCGCAGCTCGAGTGGGCGACGACCGCGGACGCGATTCAAAAGTCGTTCACGCACAACAAAGTCGGCTCGCTGCTCGGGCTCGAGGGCGGACACGCGATCGAGAACTCGTTGGCGCTGCTCCGCGTCTATTACGATCTCGGCGCGCGGTACATGACGCTGACGCACAACGTGACGCTCGACTGGGCCGATGCTGCCCTCGACACGGCGAAGCATCACGGACTCACTCCGTTCGGCCGCGAGGTCGTGCGTGAGATGAATCGACTCGGCATGCTCGTCGACCTGGCGCACGTATCGCCTGGGACGATGAGCTCCGCGCTCGATGTGACCGAAGCCCCGGTGATCTTCTCGCACTCGGCGGCGCGCGCATTGGTCGATCACCCGCGCAACGTTCCGGACTCGATTCTGGCGCGAATGCCGAAGAATGGCGGCGTCGTGATGGTGCCGTTCGTGACGAGCTTCGTGTCGAAGGCGATCAAGGCCGACGATGATTCATTGGCGAAGAATGGACCGAGCTGGCGCGCGTCGCATCCGCGTCCCAAAGCGACGGTCGCCGACGTTGCCGATCACATCGACCACGTGCGAAAAATCGCCGGGGTCGATCACGTTGGAATCGGATCCGACTTCGACGGGATTCCGGAGACTGTCGTCGGGCTTGAAGACGTTTCGACCTTCCCGGCGATCTTCGCCGAGCTGGCGCGGCGTGGCTGGTCCGATGACGACCTCGCCAGGCTCGCGGACGGCAACATCCTTCGCGTGCTGAAACAGGCGGAGCAAGTTTCGGCGCGACTCAAGAAGGAGCGGAAGCCGTCGACGGCAACGATCGAGAAGCTCGACGGGAAGCCCGGCACCAAGGCTTGAGTGCCGGTCGACGCTACTCAGCGAAGAAAGCGGGCCGTTCAGCCCTCGAACAACTGAGCGATCTCGCGCGAGCTGATCGGTTCGTCGACGAAAGCAAACGTGCCGCTATCGCGCATCTCGCGCGCGGCACGGATGCAGGCGGCAAGCGCAACGCGCGACAGCGCTCCGCCGACGCTTATTCGCTTTACGCCGATCGCCGATAGTTCGGCGCGCGTGAAATGGACGCCTTGCATTCCCGCCAGCACGTTCACCGGACGGTCGACCGATCGCACCAGCGTCGCGATCTCGGTGAGATCGGTGATGCCCGGCGCGTAGAGCACGTCGGCGCCGGCGTCCTGGAACGCCACGAGTCGACGGATGGTATCGTCGAGATCGCGACGACCGTGAAGATAATTCTCTGCGCGGGCCGTCAGCGTGAACGGAATCGCCAGCCCGCGCGCCGTTTCCACCGCAGCGCGGATGCGCTCGACCGCGAGGTCGAAGTCGTAGATCGGGTCGCCTGACCGATTGGTGCTGTCCTCGATCGAACAGCCGGCCAGGCCCGCGGCGGCAGCCATTTGGACAGTCGTCGCGACGACCTCGGGCTCGTCGCCGAACCCGTTCTCGAGATCGGCGCTCACCGGTACGTCAGTCGCCGCGACGATCGCCGCGGCATGGGTGATCATTTCTTCGCGACTGATTCCGTGATCGAGCTTCCCCACGGAGAAGGCGTACCCGGAGCTCGTCGTCGCCAACGCCTCGAAGCCGAGCGCAATGAGGAGGCGCGCCGAGCCCACGTCCCATGGATTCGGAATGATGAACGCATCGCTCCCCTCATGCAGCTCGCGGAAGCGGACCGCTTTTGCCATTTGAGTTCGCATGCGATAATTGTAGGGGATATCAGCCAGATGCGTGTCACACGGGTATGCGCTTCCTCCCTTTTCTCGTCGCGGTGTCGTTGGCAGCCGTCGCTTGCTCGCGCGACCTGACCTCGAACTCACCTCCGCCTACGTCGGGCACCACGGGCTCGACCAACGGTCTCAACATCGCCGCTGACTCGGCGCTCGCGAATCAGACCGCGGTGGTGGCCACGGTAGTCGTCGGCAAAGTGCACGTGACCCAAGCCGGCCAGCCGGTGGCCGGCATAGCCGTGTCATGGATCGCTCCGCCCGGAGGCGGATCGGTGTCTCCGGCCTCGAGCAACAGCGACGCAAGTGGCGTCGCCATTACCTCATGGACGCTTGGCGATACCGCTCGAGTGTATACGTTGACGGCGGCTACGTCGAGCGGATCGGCAGCGCTGCAGGCGACGGCAATCGCCGGCCCGGCGACTACGCTGACGAAAGTCGGGACAGACACGGTCGCCGTCGCGGGCGGGGCTAGCGCGCTGCTCACGGTCCGCGCCGCCGACAAACTAGGCAATCCGGTCGGCGGAGTGGTGGTGGCGTGGACCACCACCGGCGGTTCGATCACCGCCGCCTCGACGACCACCGGAGCAAGCGGCAAAGCCGAAGTAGTGTTCTCCAGCGATCCGGTGCCGAAGACCTATACGGTCACGGCCGCCGCGGCTGGCTTGGGGACGCAGACGTTCGTGATCGTCGCCCAGTAGAACCGCTTACGACGGTTGTACCAACACCGGCCCCGACGCCCGCGGCGATGATCCGCGGACTTTGAGCTCGCGAACGCTCGATGCGGAGTCTGCTTCGACCTTTCGCGGCTGCAAGTAGATGCGCTCGAAGAACAGTGGCTCGCCGTTGCGGCTGGCGAGCTTCGGGTCGGGCCGGCGTCGCTCGCGTCCTTTGAACGCGAGATAACTCCCGACCGCGAGAACGACGGTGACGATGAATGATACCAGCACCACCGTCGACAATAGCATGTTGATGTCCATGAATCCTCTCCAGAGAAACTATATACGGCCGGCGCGCTCGAGCTTGCCCCAGCCCATTTTGACGTTCAACAGTTCCTCGACGGTCGCGAACAGCTTCGCGACGTCGACGGTCGTAACGAAGAAGAAGCGATACAGCACCGCGAGCGGAACGAGTCGCAGGTCTTCCTCTTCCATCGCCACCGTGTGTAAGGCCGCCGCGACGTCGAGCCATGTGAGCAGCAGCCACCAGTACATCACGTAAATCGGTGCTCCCACGATCAACGCGGTGATCGAGAAGAACATGTTGCCGATGACGTTCATCAGCGGCCACGCAATCGCCTCGAAGAGCATCGCCTGCAGCGAAACCCAGGTGGCGAAGCGCGTCCTCGGCCTGAACAACGAGTCCGAGTGTTTCTTCAATGCTTGAAGAATGCCGCGCGTCCAACGATATCGCTGCTTCAGCAGGTCGAGCAGGTTTTCCGGCGCCTCGGTGTAGGCGATCGCCTGATCCTCATAGACGATGTGCCAGCCGTCGGTCAGAAGCTTGAGCGTCAGGTCGGCGTCTTCGGCGTACGTGTCCGAGTCGTAGCCGCCGACACTCGCCAAGGTATCGCGCCGGAAAATTCCGATCGGGCCAGGCACGATGTTGACAGCGCGCACGAATCCTTGCGCGCGTCGGGCCATGTTCAAACCTTCGATGTACTCGAGGGCCTGAAGACAGGTCCACAGGTTTCGGCGGTTGGTGACCTTGACGTTCCCTGCCACTGCGCCGACGCGTGAGTCGCGGAAATGCGGCATCGCATGGCGGAGCGTGCCGGTCGAGAGCCGCGAGTCTCCATCCATGCAGAGGACGAACGGCGTGCGCGCCAGCGCAATGCCGGTGTTGAGCGCGCTCGCTTTGCCGCCGTTGCTCTTGCTCACCACGCGCACCGTCGCCCGTCCGTAGTATCCTTCGAGTTCGGCGGCGCGTGCGTATGTGGCGTCGGTCGACCCGTCATCGATGACGAGCACGTCGTACGCCGGGTAGTCGAGCTCGAGCAAGCTGCGGATCGCGCCCTGGATGACCGCTTCCTCGTTGTACGCCGGAACGAGGATCGTGACCAATGGCTCGAAGCGCTCATCGTTGTCGACGCTCGTTTTCGATTCGACGTGGTGCAGATAGCCAAGCCACAACAGCACGAAGTAGCGAACGAGCGTGATGATCAGGAACCCCGTCACCACGATGATCGCGAAGTGGAGCGGCTGATTCGCGACCTCGAGGTGCGTTCGAGGTAGGAGGACCATCACCGCGAGCGCGGCGCCGAGCAGTAGCACCGCTGCGGCGATGACGAGATACAAGTAGCGAGGGCGCATGATTCTCTTACGGAGTGATGCGGACGCCAGCGCGCGCGCGGGCAGAGTGATAGCCGCTGCCTCGCACACCTTGCGCATAGTCGCCATCGAGACGCAGATCCCACCAACGGCGTCGATAGTCCATCGCAAAGTTGCTCGAGAGCTGCGCGGCGCTGCGATTCGATTGATCCGGCGCGCCCGTGACTGCGTCTGTCGATACGCCAATCCCGGGAAGAACGCGCGCCGTGAAGCTCAAGCCGTCTTCGTGCTGCGACGCGAACTCGAGACCGACGGCGTGCGAGCTATAGCGACGCGGGTCCCAGTAGGAGTCGCTGCCATGATCAAAGCCAATCATCCCGCCGGCATATACCGCCGAGACGCCGTAGCCCAGCGAATAACGGACGCCGACATTCATGGAGTTTCGCGTGTTGCCGTCGCTCAACCACATCTGATCGACGCCCGCGGACAGAGCGACGCGACCAAACGGAATCGTCGCCGATGCAAGCGCGTCGCTGTACCGGAGCGCGCCGGCCGACATCAAGACCTGATACGCAGCACCTGAACGAAGCTCGACAGATGTCCAGATCCGATTCCACGGACCCGAGGCCGTGACCGATCCGAATCCGAAATCGCCAAGCGACTCGTGACGAGCGATGCCACCGTCTGCGGCGAGTCGAAATCCCCCGACGTAATGCACCAGGCCAGCATCAGCGGCCCAGCCGTTCATCGCGGGTCGATCGATCGCATCGTATGCGCCGATCCGCCGACCTTCGAGGCCGAGCGTCAACGCGCTACGTGAGCCAAGCGCGAGGCCGTCTCGCATGCCGGCTGTATAGAGCGAGAATCCGGCGTTGTCGCCGACGTAAGAGCTGAACGGAAACAGTCCGAGATCGTTGCGCAGCGTGACGTAGGCGTCGTGTCGCGCCGCGGCGGAGAGCGCCTCGAGACCAGACGCGGCTTCGCGATCACCAGGATGCAGTGCGATCGCTCGGTCGTACGCGTCTTGCGCGCGGCTCCGATCACCGCGCCAACGATAGAGATCGCCGAGCATGACCCATGCTTCCGGCGAGGGTGACAGCGCGGCAGACAGACAAAGGTCACGCTCGGCGGCCGCGCTGTTTCCAGTCCATGCGTACAGGCGGCCGCGCGCGAGCATCAAGTCCGGATCATTGGTACCGGCCAACAGCGCGTCATACTGCGCGATGGCTCCCGTTCGATCGCCCGACCACGCGAGCGCCTCGGCGTACGAGCGGCGCAGCCCCAGGTCGAGCGGAGAAAGTGCGACGGCGCGGCCAAGCAGCTGCGCGTCGCCGACCGAATCGGACGCGCTGGAGTGTGCACTCGCCGCCTCGCGCACCAACGCGAGACCGGGACGCGGCGTCATCGCGAACAACGTATCGAAGCTGGCCGCGGCAAGACCGAAGCGATGTTCGCGCATGTTCGCCCGAGCGAGCGCCAGCCGGTATGGCGGGAAGCTCGGATCGTCGGCCACCCAGCGGCCTGCTTCGGCGGCCGAGGGATCGAATGCTCCCCGCGCCAGGCGCAGCATCGTGACGAGAACCGTGTCGCTCGGCGTGCGGGCAACGACCCAGCGAAGCTCGGGTTCTGCCTCGCGCGGATGATTTCCCCAAGCGAGCGCGCGACCGAGTCCGAGATGATAGTCGATGTTCGTGTCGTCGTCGGCCGTCAAGATGCGGAAATTCGCCGCCGCGCTGTCGTATCGTTGGCGAGCCAAGAGCGCAGATGCGTACTCGGCTCGCACACTCGTGTCGGACCGAAGAGCGAGCAACGCGCGGTAGCGCACGAAGCCGTCGTCGTCAACGCGCGAGCCGCGGACGAGCAGTCGCGCGAGCTCTCGCAGCACTTGAGGATCGTTCGGATGTTGGGCGTCCCACGCTTCAAGCGCCGCGACCGCGTCGTCAGGCCGGTTCTCTTTTCCGGCCAAGTAGACGCGATCGAGCATGCGCTGTCGGTCAGATGGAGCCCAAGCAGGTCGCGCGCGCGGCGTGTGCGCGTGCGACGCCGCTGGGACCGCCGCAGCATCGGGAACGAGGCCACGAGGCTGAGCGGGAATGACCGGCGCGGGCGTCGGCGTCCCAGCCTGAGCAACGCGCAGAGGCTCCGAAGCCGTGTGCGCCGCGAACGGGCCCCAGAGATGCCATCCACGGAGGGACGGAATCGAGACCACTGCCCCCAGACTGATCGCCGTCACCAGCGCGATCAATAGAAGCGGATACCAACGCCGCGTCTGCATCAGACAGTCGAATCGAGCAGCGTGCGCAGTCGAACTTGATCTGCCGGGTAAGCCAACACGTCGACGATGAGCTCACCTTGGCCGGCCTGCTCCCAATTGTCGCGCAAGCGCTGCACGAAGAGCGGTGCGTGTTTGCGCCCGGTGCCGTGGAGGTAGATCAGTACCTGATTCGCGGATTTCGCGACCAGGTCGCCGTTGATGGCGCGAATCGTCTCGAGAGCGACGGCGGCAAATGCCTCCAGCTGTCCTGGCGGTGCGGTCACCGCGATGACGGCAAAGAAGACGCGTGGATCTTTCGCCTCGATGTCGAGAAGCGCCGCACGAAAACTGGCGGCCTCGAACGGGACCCGAACGCCATTGCGCGTCGGCTGCACGACTGCGGGCGCGGGAAGCTTTTCGTTTCCGGAGAAATCGGTTGTCCGGCGTGCAGGTACCGCCGGCATGGCGAACTCCGGTGTCTCGTCGCGAGACGTACCGCCCATCACCGTCACGTCGTACTGGCTTTGAAGAAGGCGGAGAGCCTCGCCTGCGTTGCCCGACGGCAGGTCGATGACGACACGCTGGCGTTCGGACGTCGGCTGACGGGAATCATTCTGCCAGCGAAGCTCCTCCGCGATCGAAATGAATCCAGCGGCGCCTTCGATCCGATACGGAATGGGAGACGCGGATGCCACGCGATAGCGAACCTTGCGAATCTCGATCTGGCGATGACGCTGGCGATCGGCGGAGAGATGGAAGATCGCGGCGGCCCGTTGAGTCAAAGGATCGAGACGGCGGTCGTATACCGCGGCCAGGTCGCCCGGGTATGTCACGAGTGAGGTCGATCCGAGCCCGTCGAGAAGCTGAAGCATCGCGATCGCGCTCGACGCCGACGATCCGCCGCCGTCGATGAACGGTACGACGGAGTCGATCACGAGGCGCGTCGGTGCATCCTTCCCGAGCAGCGTGCGAAGCTCGGCGAACGCTTCGTCGGGCGAGTGCGCTCGACTGAAGCGACGCGAGAAATCGAGCTGGAAGCGGAGCAAATAGAGACGCTCCGAGGTGATGGCGCCGGCAAGGTCCAACTCGAGGAAATCGCTTTGCGAGAGGAGATCCTCAGGGTCGTCTTGCGTCAGAATCGCTGCCCGCTCACCCGCTTTCAGTGCTGCGGCAAGAAACTGGAGGCAGGCAACGCTCTTTCCGGTGCCTGGTGCGCCGCTCAAGACGTACGTTCGCCCGGGCATGAGGCCACCGAGGTGCTCGTCGATGGGGCCGATGCCGGAGGGAATGGTGAGCGTTCGTTCTTTGACGGTTGTAGTCGCGTGAGCCATGGGAGGATGCGTCGTCGCCGGGAATGAGTGTCCGTGCATCGTGGACGACTGGCGATTGGCGAGCGCAACCATTCGGATCGTTTCTGAACGATCCGGCAACCCTCACGCGAGAGTCATGGGCCCCCCGTCTGGTGGCGAGCCGCGAAAT
>JAICYT010000072.1 GCA_025934075.1 Gemmatimonadaceae bacterium | reverse complement strand
TTCGTCACCCCGCAGGTCTCGCTACTCCGCTGCTTTCAGCGACTCCCTCACGGTCATCGCCTTGCGGTTTGCTCGGGTCGTTGCGACCAACTCCCCAGAGGACTTCCACCTCCAAGTCGATTGTCATGCTGGGCATACCACCACGAGAAAAAGCCCCGCGCAAAGTGCGCGGGGCTTTTTGGGTGTGGCTGCTCATCTTCGCTCGGGTCAAACCCTCGCTGTTTGCTCGCTCCGCTGGCCAACGGCGAGAGTCTAAACCCCATGCGTCATGCAATCGTCATGGCACCTTGGTGATCTGTCCGCGAATCTCACCAGCCGGATTCAGAGCCGTGTGGATGTTGGCGTAGGTCAGCCCCGCGAGAAGCAGCTTGCGCAGCGAGTCTCCGTTGACAGTGCTGGTGAGCTGCAGCGATGAATTGAGCGTGACCGTGCCGGAAGCCGTACCGCTCGTTGCCGTCTTGAGGCCGGTGAAAGTCACTCCCGGCGTTACCGCGGGGTCGAAATTGAGAATGACGCCGGCCGACGTCGCCGTTCCACCGGGCGTGAACGGTCCGTGAATGTGCCCCAGCGTCGCGTTGCCCGTCAGCCCAGTGAAGGTCGTGGTGTAGGTGAAGACGTTGGTCGATGTGTCGAGCGTCGCGGTGAATGTCCCACTGCTGGTTGGATTGCCGGCCACCGACGGCTCATTCGCCGGCGACAAGGTAGCCGTGAAATTCACGATCTTCGAGACGGGAGTCGTCGTCGAATCGCTCCCGCATGCGGCCAGGGCCACCGTAGCCGCCGCGAGTACTAGTGTGATTGCGCCATTCTTCATCATGGTGTCCTGGACAGAGGGAATCAACAAAACTCCGGTTCTCGCCGACCAATCCACCCTCGGCTAGCTCGGTTCCACTGCCGTCCGCATACAAAAGCGGGGCGCGTCCTCGTCGGACCCGCCCCGCGATTCCCAGGCTCCCCGCGATTATCGCGGCGCGATCAAGGTCTCGCCGCCTGCCACGATTACGAACTCGTCCCGACGGTTTTGTTTCCAGCAATCTTCATTGTGATCCTGGCAGACCGGCCGCTCTTCACCATTGCTCGAGATGTCGATCCGGCCGGCGTCGATCCCATTGTCGATCAGGTACTTCCGCGTCGCCTGCGCGCGCCGCATACCGAGCGCCTGGTTGTATTCGTCAGAGCCACGTTCGTCGGCGTTGCCTTCGATGCGAATCTTCACGCCGCTGTTGGCGCGCAGGATTGGAATCTTGGCATCGAGGATCGCGCGCTGGTCATCGCGGAGCTCCGAGCGATCGAAGTCGAAGTAGACCTTCGCCAACAATGCCTCGCGGACACGGCTGACCGCGGCGAGCGAGTCGCGAACGATTCCGCTCCGATCCGGCGGCGGCGGTTCTTGGCGCGCTGGCGGCGGCGCCTCACGCTGCGGTGGCGGCGGCGCGGCGGCGACCGGCGGCGGCGGCGGCGGTGCCTTGTGATGCCCGAGCATGAGACTCAAGCCGGCGCGAATCTCGACATTGGTCGATCGTGCAGCCTTCGGGTTCACGGCAACGGTCGTTGGAAAATCGAACGTCAATGCGGTCGGATTCTCGACATACTCGACAATCCCGTCGAATCGCAGCGCGACCGCATTAGTCAGCGCGATGCGCAATCCGCCCCCTAGCGGAACGGAAAAATCATTGTGGTCCGCAAACCGCTCTCCACCGGCGCCAGCCTCGAGCAATAGATCGTGCGTGCGACCGCCCACTCCGAACGGGATGTTGTAGGTGAACTGGCCATTGAACGTCTGCGCGGAACTGCTGCCGGACAGCCGGGGCGGCTCGTTCGTGAAGCTCGAAAAACTCGCCGCGGCTTCCAGCTCCAAGTGCGAGGTGAGAAAAACGCCGAGGCGGCCGCCAGCGCCGCCGCCATTCTTGACATGCCACGCTGCATCGGTACGCGTGAACTGACCGAACCCGCCGATTTCGACGCTGCCCGCGCTTTGCGCGCTCAATCGGCCAGCCGAAAGTGCAAGGGACGTAACGACGGATGCCGCGAGTCCTGCAATCAACAAACGCTGTGAGTGCATGGGGATCTCCGGAAATAGCACGGACGTTTGGAAGGAGAGCAAAGAGCGCGATTTCAACGCTGAGCGCGCTTGCGTCGTAAAGTAGCAGGTCCCATACATCTCACAATGGCGGACGCTGCCAGACGCCAAAGTTTTGACAGCGTCGTACACAGCCGGGATATTCCGCGGGCGCGTGTCCGATCGCCCGCGCCACCCATCCCGACCGACAAAGTCATTTCAACAGGTCGTCACCAGGCGAGGAGTGCTCTCCGCAATGCAGATTCGTGGTCTATTGGCGGGAATGTCGCTCGCGTATACCGCCAGCGTCGTCGCCCCGCCCTCCATCGGCGCGCAAATCGGTGTTCAACGCGAACGAAATGCGCCGAGCGTGTATGCGATTACTAATGCCAAGATCGTGACCGTGGCCGGTCCCGCGATCGACCGCGGTACGATCGTCGTGCGCAACGGCGTCATCGCCGCGGTTGGCGCATCTGTCGCCGTTCCTGGCGACGCGCGCGTCATCGACGGGAGTGGGCTCACGGTTTATCCTGGCTTGATCGACGCAAACTCCAGCATCGGGATCGCACGCGAAACGCCGGCCGGCGCGGGCAATCCCGCCGCGGGTCGCGGCGGACGCGGCGCCGGAGGGCGCGGCGGAACGCCGTCGCAGCAAGGCGCGCCCGCGGGCGCGCCGAACTCGCTCCATCCGATCGGGCTTCAACCCGAGCTCACAGCGGTCGACCTTGTGCGTCCGGACGCCGACGCATTCGCGGGTCCGCAGAGCGCCGGCATCACGGCGACGCAAAGCGCGCCGGCGACCGGCATCTTCCGCGGACTCGGCGCCGTCGTCAACCTCGGCGGATCGAGCGCGCAAGCGATGATCGTGAAGGCGCCCGTTGCGGAGCATATCGGATTTACGCCGCAGCGCGGTGGCGGCTACCCGAACTCGCTCCTCGGCGTGTTCTCGTCGCTCCGCCAAATGCTGCTCGACGCGCAGCACTACGCCGCGGAACAGGCGGCGTATGCGAAGAATCCCCGCGGCATGCATCGTCCCGAGCTCGATCCGTCGCTGGAGGCGCTGCAGCCGGTGCTCTCACGACAGATGCCCGTCGTGATGGAAGCATCGTCGCAGCGCGAGATCGAACGGGCCCTCGATCTCGCGAAGGAGTTCAACATTCACCCGATCATCGCGGGCGGTGAAGAAGCCGATAAGGTCGCGGCGCGGCTCAAAGCGGAGAACGTGCCAGTTCTCATATCGCTCAACTTCCCGCGGCGGCCGCAGGCGTCGGCGGACGCCGATCCGGAGCCCATTCGCGTGCTGCGCGCGCGGGTCGAAGCGCCGAAGCTCGCGGGGAAGCTCGCGCAGGCCGGCGTCAAGTTCGCGTTCGAGGACGGTGGCATGACCAACTGGGCCGACTTCCTCGCCAACGTTGGCCGAACCGCCGAAGGCGGACTTTCGGCCGAGCAGTCCGTGCGGGCGCTGACGCTGTCGCCGGCGGAGATCTTCGGGGTGGGCGATCGTCTGGGCACGATCGAGACGGGTAAGATCGCAAATCTCACGCTGACGCGTGGCGATCTATTCACGGGGCACGTGACTCGAGTTTTCGTCGACGGCAATCCCATCGAGGTGCATGCGCCGGCGAATGCGAACGGAGCCGCGTCGGTGGCGGGTGGAACGTGGACGATCACGGTCACGTCGGACGAAGGCGAAAAGTCGGTGACCGCGGCGTTGCAGCAAGTTGGCGATCAGCTGCGTGGCACGATCCAAGGTGCGCTGGGAAGCTCACAGATCTCTAATGGATCGGTGAGTCCGAGCGGCGAGGTACAGTTCAGCGCATCCGTCACGCTGTCCGCCGGGACTGAGGAGGCACGGTTCGCGGGGACGATTACCGGCAACGTCATGCGCGGCACGATGTCCATCGTCGGCCATCCGCAGGGGACCTTCATCGGCACGCGGCCGGACTCGGCGCAAGGTGGTCGTGGGCGGAGGCCACTCGAAGGATCTGCTCCCACGGCTTTTCGGATTGGAGAATTGACATGAAACGATTTTTGATTGCGGCACTGACGGTGGGAGCGGCGGCGGCCAGTGCGCAGCAACCCGCGGCGACGACGAAAGTCGGGCCGACCTTGATCAAGAACGCGACGATCCTCACCGTCACGAAGGGAAAGCTCGAGAACGCCGATATTCTGCTGATGAACGGCAAGATCGCGCAAATCGGGAAGAATCTCAGCGCGCCCGCGGGCGCGCAGGTCATCGACGCCACCGGCAAGTATGTCATGCCCGGCATCATCGATCCGCACTCGCACACCATGATCGACGCGGTGAACGAAGGATCGCTCTCCGTGACGTCGATGGTGCGCATTCACGACGTCCTCAATCCGACCGACGTCAACATCTATCGCCAGCTTGCCGGGGGCGTGACGTCGATCAACGTGCTGCATGGTTCGGCGAATACGATCGGCGGACAGAATGCGGTCGTGAAGCTCAAGTGGGGGCGGCCGGTCGAAGACATGATCTTCAAGGCCGCGCCGCCAGGCATCAAGTTCGCGCTCGGCGAGAACGTCACGCGGAAGAACTCGCAGACAGCGGCACAGGCGCAGGGACTTCCGCTTCGCTATCCCGCCACACGCATGGGTCAAGAAGAAGTGCTGCGCGACGCGTTCACTCGCGCACGCGACTACAAAGCGACGTGGGACGACTACAACGCGCGCGTCGCCAAAGGCGAAAAGGGCCTGGTGCCGCCCGAACATGACCTCGAGCTCGACCCGCTGGTGGAAGTGCTGGAAGGCAAACGCTTCGTGCATGCGCACTCATACCGCGCCGACGAGATGCTCATGCTTCTCAACGTCGCCAAGGAGTTCGGCTTTACGGTGAAGACGCTGCAGCACGGACTCGAGGGATACAAGATCGCGTCGGAGATCGCGCAGGCGGGGACCGGACTGTCGACCTTCGCCGACGAGTGGTCGTACAAGGTCGAAGCGTACGACGCGATTCCGTACAACGTCGCGATCCTCATGCGTCACGGCGTGGTCGCGACGGTCAACTCCGACTCCGACGAGCGCGCGCGCCGACTGAACATCGATGCGGCGAAGATGATGCGGTACGGTGGTCTCACCGAAGACGAAGCGCTCAAGACGATCACCTACAATGGCGCCGTGCAACTCGGCGTGCAGGATCACGTTGGATCGCTCGAGGTTGGCAAGGACGCCGACGTCGTGATCTGGAGCGGCGATCCGCTCAGCGTGTACTCGAGCGCTGAAACGACGTTCATCGACGGTGAGATCTTCTTCGACAAGAAGAAGGACTTGGCGATGCGCGATCAGATGGCCAAAGAGCGCGCCGCGCTCGAGGCCGCGGATCGCGGCCGCCGCACGACTCCGGTGATTCCATGAGGACATTTGAAATGATGATGCGTCGTACGTCGGCAGCCGTTGTGCTGTCGGTGCTTCCCATATTCGCCGCCCGCGCGCAGCTCGGCTCGTTCAACCCGCCGCCCGGCCCGCAGGGCACGTTCGTCATTCGCGGCGGCCATATCGTGACGGTGAGCGGCGCCGACATTCCGAACGGGAGTGTCGTCATCAGCGGCGGAAAGATCACGGCCGTCGGCGCAAACGTGCAGGCGCCGCCGAGCGCGCAGGTGATCGACGCCAGCGGCTTGATGGTCTATCCGGGAATGATCGAGACCGGATCGAGCGTCGGTCTTTCGGAGATCGGACAGGGTGTCGTCGCGACCGTCGACATCCAAGAAGTCGGCTCGTTCAACCCCAACGCGCAGGCGTTTTACGGCATCGATCCGCACAGCGCGCACGTCGGCGTCGCGCGAGTCGTCGGCATTACGACGGTCGTGTCACGTCCGACCGGCGGCATCATGTCGGGGCAGGCAACGTTGATCAATCTTGCCGGCGACACTCCGCCAAAGATGGCGGTCGTGCCGCGCGTCGCGCTCGTGATCGAGCTCCCGCGCTCCGGCTTCGGCGGTCGCGGCTTCGCTCGTGCAATTGCGCAGCAAGGCAACCCCGCCGACGCGAATCGCACGCGTCAACTGCAGATGGACTCGCTGCGCTCGATGCTGCGCGATGCCGACGCGTATGGCAAGGCGCAGGCGGCGTATGCGAAGGACAAGACGCTTCCCCGCCCCGCGCACGATGTCGTCCTCGAATCGATGCTGCCCGCGCTGAGCGGCCAGATGCCGGTGATCTTCCCGGCCGATCGCGTCAACGACATCCGCGACGCTGTAACGTTTGCGGAGGAGATGCATCTCAAGCCGATCATCATGGGCGGTCAGGAGGCGCCGGCCATCGCGCCGTTCCTCAAACAGCACAACGTCCCGGTCGTCGTCACCGCGGTGATGCATCTGCCGTCGCGCGAAGACGATCCGTATGACGTCAACTATACGATTCCGGCGAAGCTCGCCGCCGCCGGTGTGACGTTCGCGATCTCGACCGGCGATCGGGGCTCGGAGATTCGCACGCTGCCGTACAACGCGGGCATGGCGGCGGCGAACGGCTTGTCGAAAACCGATGCCCTCAAATCGGTCACGCTCTGGCCCGCGCAGATCTTCGGCGTCGGCGACAAGATGGGATCGATCGAAGTCGGCAAGATGGCGAACGTGGTCGTCACCACCGGTGACATTCTCGAGGCCAAAACGGACACCAAGTATTTATTCATCGACGGCCGGCTCGTGCCGCTCGATACGAAGCACACGCAGTTGAACGCGATGTTCAAGGATCGGCCGTAGGACGCCAGGGTGAAGCCCGAGATCTACAAAGAGCTCCAGGCCAAGCGGTTCGCCGAGTACGAGGCTGCCGAGCGTGACCGTCGCTGGGCGCTCATCAAGTCAGGGTTGCTCTGCCTCATGTGGGCGGCCCTCGGCCTGGTGTGCTACGCGTTTGCGTTTCACACGAGCGACGAAGGATGGGGTCAGATCTTCAAGTGGGGAGCGTATCTCATCACGTACGGCGGCGTGTCGTGGGAGTTGTTGCGGGCGTATCGCCAGGGTGAAAAGCGCGGCGACTGGTAATCGCAACGAGCTACCCGACAATGGGCTCCGGAAATTGGAGTCAATTGGAGTCTGACCCCATTTGCGCGAAATGGAGTCTGACCCCAATTCCGCGACGAGGTATCTACCGCTGCGACTCCCGCGCCGGCGTCGGGTTGCCGCCGTCGACGACGAACTTCCACGTCCCGTCGCGCTGAAGCTTCCACACCGTGAGGTACTTCCCGAGGCGTTGCACGGCTGCGCCTGATGGGCCGCGGCCAGTCGAGATGTACTCTCCAATCGTGAAGCCCAAGTCGCGCGAATCCGCGACGGCGGCGTAAACTGGATGCCACGTCAGCGAGGAGGATGCTCCCTGCGCGGCAAAGAAAGCGCGGATGGCATTAGGCCCCACGACGAGCTGCGGAGTTCCGAACACCACGCCATTGTCGCCGGCCGTATTGGAGAATGCGAATCCCGTCCCCATGCGATACGCGAGATCGGAGAACGAGCTGTCGGCTGCCCGGACTTTGTCGGTCGCTTCCGTGAGCGGCTTTGGCGGTTTTCGGGCTGGCGGCGCGACCTGATCCGCGGTGAGATTCACCTCGCCCGCCGGCGCCGAACCGACCTCCGAGTAGGCCGCGATGCGCCACGGTTCGCCGCCGCTACGCTCCCAGTACGCGATGTACCGCTCGAAGTGAATTGGCGATGTCATCTGCGACAGTCGCCCGACGACACCATAGGTGTACCCAGCGCGGAGATCATCCGAGACCCCACCGCCAATCGGTTGCCACGCCAGGCTCAGCGTGGTGACCCCCGTGCCCGCGACGAATAACGCTCGCGCGCCGTCGCGGCCATAAACGGCCGGGACGCCGGCGCGAAGGTAGACGACGTCCTCGCCGAGCAGGGCAAGCATGCCGTCGACCGGACCGCGGGCGAATAGCGAGTCGGCGCGCGATTGATCGATCTTGAACAGGCTATCGAGAGCGGGGCCGCGCGCTGGTTCCGGGGGCACCGGACGGCGGTGGAGGCTGCAGGCGGACAGCAGCGCCACCATCGCCAGGATGACCGAGCGTGTCCTCATATCTCCACGCTACGACCCTAGAAACCCCGGCGCCAGGGTTGCGCTGAGCTTGTCAGTCTTTCCCGGCGGGGACGTGCAGCAACCAGTAGAGCAGACCGGATCTCGTCGCGCCGACCTCGGGGACGACCTCCACTGCCGCGTGCACTGTGACTGGCAAGTCGCCCACGCGTTGCATGACGAGCTGCCAATCACGAACGCCGTCGACAGTCTTCGAGATGAGCGTCAGCTGCCGGCGGAACGCTTCTCGACGCTCGGGCGCCAAGAGGGCGGCCAGCGGTTTTCGTTCGAGATGGCTCGCTTCGCGCCGAAACAACCGCGCCGCGGCCAGGTTGCTTTCCTGGATCGTCCCGTAGAAGTCCGTGACGAACGCCGGCGCCGGCGAATGCAAGAACAACTGCCGGTAATATCGTGTGTGTTCTTCGGTCACCGTGCGTTGCGCGATCAGCCTTTCGTTCTGATCCCGAAGCTCTTCTTCGGCGACCTTCAACTCCTCGAGCGACGTCGTGAGGAGCGCCGACAGGCTCGGGATCGCATCGAGCCGCTCCGCGAACGGGACGCCGCCCGGTTCTTCCATCAGCGTCATGGCGTGCTTGAGGACCGTTCGACGGCAGTGCACCAGGGCTTCGAGCGTGTCGTTTCCATCGAGATTCGTGATCATCGTCATTGCCGGATTTCTAAGAGCTTATATATAGAAACGAGAAACTATCCTCCGCGACATCGAGCGACGTGGCCTCCAATGTCGGCAAACCGCAGCGTGTCGGGATTGCTCCCCCCCGCACCGTGTACTACTATGGATGAGCAATCTCCGCCCCCAATCGCTATGGCCTCCGACCCAAGTCCTCCTGGGAAGCGTACGCCCCGACACAGTGCAACGCCAGTTTCGGGCCTAGCGCTCCCGCTTGCTTTTTGGCAGGACGATGTGGCTAGAGGACGCGAACGGCTGGCGTCGTCACTCCCGAAGTGCGACACCGACGCGGCCGATGAGCTTCTCCGCACGTATTAGGAGCTCACCGTCGCCGAAGAAGAGCTGCGTGCCCAAAACGCCGAGCTGATACGCGCGTACGACTTGCTCAATAGCGAGCGCGAACGATATCACCATTTGTTTGATCACGCGCCGGTCCCGTACTTCGTCACCGATGAGTACGGCGTAATCCGAGAAGCCAACCAGACGCTCGGGGTCCTACTGGGGGCGCGACGTCAGCGACTCATCGGCAAACCGTTCGTCACATTCATGCAGGACGCGTCTCGGCGACGGTTCCGTTCGACGGTTACTGCCTTGAACACCGATTCGGAGACGACGACTGTCGCGCTGAACATCGCGCGGAACGGCGCAAAGATCATCCGCGTGGAGGCGACCGCAGCGGTGGTTCGCGATGTGTCCGGCGATATCGTCGAGATCCGCTGGCTGCTTGTCGATCGCACGAGGCGAACGAGAGCTGAACGTAGGCGCCGGCGCCAGAACGCCGAGCTTGGCAGATTGGTCGCAGAACGAACAGTCGAGCTCGAGCGCGCTCAGCGGCTCAAGGATCAACTGCTGGCAACCGTCAGCCACGAATTTCGGACCGGCCTCGCCGCCATTGGTGGATACGCCGACTTGCTGGAAGTCGGGATTCGCGGCCCGTTGAGCGAGCCGCAACTCAGCGACGTTCGAAGCATACGACGGGCGTACGTGCATCTCGCGGTCTTGATCAATGATTTGCTCGACTATAGTCGAATCGCCGCGACCGGTACGTCCCCGAAGGTTCGTCTCGACGTCACCGACATCGTGCTCGAGGACGTGGTGCGCAGCGTCTCGGACATGATCGCGCCGCAAGCGCAGGCGTGCGGGATCGCGTTATCGGTCGAACGACCTCCGGCGATCGTTGTGCGCGCCGATGGCGAGCGGCTCGGACAAATCCTCCTCAACCTGCTCGGCAACGCGGTGAAGTTCACGCCGTCGGGAGGTCGGATTCAGATTTTATCCCGAGCGACGGCGACCGATGCGCTCGTCGAAGTCGCCGACACCGGGCTCGGCGTCCCCGACGACAAGCGTGAAGAGATTTTCCAGCCATTCGTACGTCTCGGCGACTCCATCGTGCCTGGCACCGGGCTGGGACTGGCGATCAGTCGCGATCTCGCGCGAGCCATGGGAGGCGACATTGTCGTTGACGCCAACGATGATTGCGGAAGCCGATTCGTCCTCCGCTTGCCTCGGAGCACACGATTTGCTGGCGAGGTTCGAGAAGGCTGAGTCGACCGCGCTCGGCCAATCCTCGTGGCTGGACGTTGTCATGGCCGAGCGCAACATCATCGTCGTTGGCGCGTCCGCAGGCGGGGTGGAAGCACTCCGGCAAATCGTTCATTCGCTGCCCGCCCAGCTCGACGCTGCCGTGTTCGTCACGATCCATTTTCCGTCTCACGGGACGAGCATGTTGCCGCGCATTCTGGGCCGCGCCGGACAGCTGCCCGTGGTCCATCCGTCGGACGGTGAGCGAATCGTGACTGGACGCATCTACGTCGCCCCGCCGGATTTCCATCTGCTCGTCGATCGCAAACGGATTCGTCTCGTGCGCGGCCCGCGCGAGAACGGGCATCGCCCAGCGATCGATCCGATGTTCCGTAGCGCGTCAGTCGCATTTGGACCGCGAGTGATCGGAGTGGTGCTCACGGGCAATCTCGACGACGGCACGAGCGGACTCGCCGCGATCAAGCGACATGGCGGGCTGGCGCTCGTTCAGGATCCCGAGGACGCACTGTTCCCGTCGATGCCACAGAGCGCGATCGAGCACGTCCCGGTCGATCGAGTTGCGCCGATTCACGCGATTTGGCCGGCGCTCGACGTTCTCATGAAGACTCCAATCGAAAAACGCGAGCATACGATCATGTCCGACGATGTAACGGAGAACGAGCTGGCCGCCGGCCAGCTGTCGGCGATTGAACAGCCGGAACGTCATCCGGGGCGTGTCTCCGCGTTTTCTTGTCCCGACTGTGGAGGCGTGCTCTCGGAATTGAGCGACGGAGATTTCGTGCGCTTTCGCTGTCGCGTCGGGCACGCGGGGACAGGCGAGGGCCGCGTCGCAAAGCAATCGGACATTCTCGACGACGCTTTGTGGACGGCGCTCCGGTCGCTGGAGGAAAGTGTCTCGCTCGCGCGTCAGCTCGCCGAACGCTACAAGGACCGCGGCAATCAGCGGCTCGCCGTCGGAGACAGCGAAGAATCTCCGGAAGCGTCGCGCGCAACAGGTGATTGAGCCGTTGAGACTCTGCCGGGGTAGCGGTGCGGCCGCACCGCGCGATATTTCATTGACAGGCTTCACGTTCGCCGCCTGGCAGCACTCCCCCCGGTTGGCTCTCTCGTGGCGCAGAAACAACCTGATCTCGAGACTCTTCTCGATTACCTGAAGCGAACTCGCGGGTTCGACTTCACTGGCTACAAGCGCGCCAGCCTCGAGCGAAGAATCGCCAAACGCATGGAAGCGGCTGGCGTGAGAACTTTCGCCGATTACCTCGACCATCTCGAGGTGCATCCCGAGGAGTTCTCGGGACTCTTCAACACCGTTCTCATCAACGTCACGCATTTCTTTCGCGATGCGTCAACGTGGGATTTCCTCGCCTCGACGGTGATCCCCGATTTGATCGCGCGACATCCGCAGGGAATGCCGTTGCGTATTTGGAGCGCCGGCTGCGCGTCGGGAGAAGAGGCCTACACGCTCGCGATGATCTTCGCCGAGGCACTGGGAACGGAGGCGTTTCGAGACATCGTCAAGATCTACGCGACCGACGTCGACGATGACGCGCTCGCCAAAGCGCGGATGGCAACGTACACCGAGCGTGAGGTGGCTGACGTCCCCGCGGATCTTCTCGAGCGGTACTTCGACCGGATGGACGGCCGGTACGTTTTTCACAAAGACCTGCGTCGCCACGTGATTTTCGGCCGGCACGACTTGATTCAGGACGCGCCAATTTCGCGCGTGGACCTCTTGGTGTGTCGAAACACCCTGATGTACTTCAACGCCGAGACGCAGGCGCGGATTCTCAACCGATTTCAATTCGCGCTCAACGACGGCGGTGCGTTGTTCCTCGGCCGCGCTGAGACGCTGATGACGCATTCGAGTGCGTTCGCCCCCGTCGACCTCAAGCACCGAATCTCGACCAAGCTGCCCACGCGCAATGTCGTGACGCGCGATCGGTTGATGACGATCGCCCAAAACGGAAGCGAGAACGCGGCGGAAGCGCCGGGCGGCGATCGCACGCGTATTCGCGAAGCGGCGCTCGACACGGCAGCAAACGCGCAATTGATCATCGATGCGCATGGAAGTCTCGTCTTCGCCAACGAGCACGCGCGACGACTCTTTGGAGTGTCCGCGACCGACCTTCCACGACCGCTCCGGGATTTAAAGATCTCGTATCGGCCGCTCGAGCTGCGCTCAGTCATCGATCAGGTGTCCATCAGCCGTCGCGCGGTGACAATTCGTGAAGTCGAATGGTTGTTCGCGTCGGACGAGGTCCGCTGGCTCGACGTGCACGTCGCTCCGCTGACCGAACCGGGCGGAGCCGCGCTCCTCGGCGTGAGCGTCTCATTCATCGACGTGAGCGTGGGCAGGCGGCTTCGTGCCGATCTCGAGCAGGCGAAGCACGAGCTCGAGACGGCGTACGAGGAGCTTCAGTCGACGAATGAAGAGCTCGAAACGACCAACGAAGAGCTGCAGTCGACGGTCGAGGAGCTCGAAACGACGAACGAAGAGCTGCAGTCGACGAACGAAGAGCTGGAGACGATGAATGAGGAGCTGCAGTCGGCCAACGAGGAGTTACAGGGCACCAACGACGAGATTCGGGCGCGCGGCGAGGAGCTCAACGAGCTGAATGGTTTCCTCGAGAGCATTCTCACGAGCCTGCGCGCCGCCGTCGTGGTGGTCGATGCCGACCTCAAGGTGCTCGTATGGAACGACCGTGCCGAGGACATGTGGGGACTGCGCGAGGAAGAAGCGCGCGGCAAGCACATCCTCGGGCTCGACGTCGGGCTGCCGATCGAGCGGCTCAAACAGCCAATGCGATCGGCGCTGACCGATGGCGACGGGCATGCGAGTCTCAAGCTCGAGGCGATCAATCGGCGCGGGCGACCGATCGAGGTTCAAATCACGACCACGCCGCTTCGTACGCGAACGAAAGCCGTGAGAGGCGTTATCCTTCTCATTGAGGATGGAGAGCGACAGGCGAGCGATGGCGGCACTCAGGTTGGCTCTGCCGCTAAGCGCGCCGTCAAGCGCGTCCGGTAAGGGTGGGTTTCGAGCAAGTGCAGATTGCCTCGATGCGGTGGCAGTGATGACGCGAGATCTGTTGGTTGATGGAGTCGAGTGGCACGTCCGCGAAGTCAGCGCGGCCAGTGTTCCCGGCACGCAGAGCGAGCGCTGCCTGATTTTTGACAGCGAGATGACGGTCCGGAGGGTATGGGACTATCCCGCCGGTTGGAGCGAGATGTCCGACGAGGACCTTTGGCATCTTGCATCGATTGGCCGCGCATCGACCTCGAAGGACACGATGGCGGAAATCGTGGAAGCAGGGAGCCACCCGGCCGTCATCGCGGCAACCGAGGCGGCGGCGCGCTCGAGCGCCCTGCTCGCCCAGATCGCGATCATGCGCGCAACCAATCGTGCGCTGCGCGACGAGCGAGAGGTATTGCTCCAAAACTGCCGTGAAACGCGCGACGATATGCGGTCCGCCATTCAGACGTACGCCGCGTTGCTCCGGCGCGACGGCGTCCCGCCGGAGCGGGCGCTGCTCCTCATCAAGTCCGCGATGAGAAGCGGCATCGAATCGACCGAGTGCGGTGAAGTCGAGGCGGATCGGCTCGTTGGCGACGGCGTCTCATGGGGCATCCACGCATACTTCGCGGCCTGATCAAGCCCGACGAGACAACTCAGTACCAACCGATCGGCTGCTCGTTGAGGTTGATGTGTACCTGCTTGACATGCAGGTACTCCTCCACGCCCCACTTGCCCAGCTCGCGGCCGATGCCACTTTGCTTATAGCCGCCCCATGGCGCTTCGACGAACGTGGGCTGCATGTGGTTGACCCACACGATGCCCGCTCGCAGTCGCTTGACGGCGCGCATTGCGCGGAAGATATCGCGCGTCCAGACGGCCGCCGCGAGACCGTACGGTGAATCGTTCGCGATCCGGATTGCGTCGTCCTCGTCGTCGAAGGGAATCACCGCGGCCACGGGGCCGAAGATCTCTTCGCGCGCGATGCGTGCCGAAATGTCGACGTCGTAGAAGATCGTCGGCTCGATGAACAGGCCGCGATCGAGTCCGTCCCCACGCGCATGGCCGCCGCCGAGCGCAACCTTCGCCTCGGACTTTCCAATTTCCTGATAGGAGCGAACGCGGTCGAACTGTTCGCGACTGACAACCGGTCCCATCTTCGTGGAACGGTCGAGGCCCGGGCCAAGCCGAATCTGTCTCGCCTTTTCGACCATCGCCTCGAGCACGTCGCGATAGATCGACCGCTCGACGAGAATGCGACTGCCGGCCGAGCAGACTTCGCCCTGGTTGATGAACAGCCCGAACAGTGCGCCGTCGACGCTCGCTTCGAAGTCAGCGTCGGCGAACAGAATGTTTGGAGATTTGCCGCCAAGCTCCAGCGAAATCTTCTTGAGCGTGTCCGCCGCGGCGCGCATGATCGTCTTTCCGACTTCGGCGCTCCCCGTAAACGCGATCTTGTCGACATCGCCATGCGTCGGGAGCGCCGCGCCGGTCGCACCCGCGCCGGTGACGATGTTGACGACGCCGGGCGGTAGTCCCGCGTCGCCAAAGTATTTCGCCAACTCGAGCACTGTGAGGGGCGTTTGCTCAGCGGGTTTGAGCACCATGGTACAGCCGGCGCAGATCGCCGGCGCGAGCTTCCACGCCGCCATGAGCAGCGGATAGTTCCACGGAATGATTTGTCCGGCGACTCCGATCGGCTCGCGCAACGCGAGGCTCAGTGCGTTGTCGGGAACTGGAATGACGTCGCCGTGAATCTTGGTCGCGAGTCCACCATAGTACTCGAAGCAGGTTGCGACGTCGGCGATGTCGAACTCCGACTCGACGATCGGCTTGCCGTTGTTGCGCGTCTCCAGTTCGGCCCACTCAGCCGCGTGATCGCGAACGATTTGCGCGAGACGAAAGAGAACCCGTCCGCGCTCTTGGGCGCTCGTGTCTTTCCACGGCGACGATTCGAATGCACGGCGAGCGGCGACGACGGCGCGGTCGATGTCGGACGCAGTTCCGTCGGGGACGCGCGCGATGACTTCCTGCGTCGACGGATCGATGACGTCGATCCGCTCGTCGCCGGTCGAGGAGACGAAGCGGCCGTCGATGTAGAGGGAATGCTGATCCGCGGGCGTCGAAAGCATGCCGCGAATCTATCGTCATTCCAATCGGAGCGCTGCCATTGAAGCCACGCGAACCGTACGCGGCGTCCAATCGGATTCAGCCCGCCTCAGGCACGGCGGTTCGCGGCGAACACTGAGCTCACAGCTTTACGAGGCCCCCGTACGTCTCCGGACGGCGATCGCGATAGAACTGCCACACATTCCGCACTTCACGGATCTTATCGAGATCGAGGTCGGCAGTGATGAGCTCCGTCTTGTCGCGCGACGCCTCGACCAAGAACTGTCCGCGCGGATCACAGAAGTAGCTCTGCCCGTAGAATTCACCGATGTTCCACGGACCTTCGACGCCGACACGATTGATCGCGCCGACGAAGAACGCGTTCGCCACCGCGTGCGCGGGTTGCTCGAGCTTCCACAGATACTCCGACAACCCAGCCACCGTCGCGGACGGATTGAACACGATCTCGGCGCCGTTGAGACCAAGCTCACGCGCGCCCTCCGGGAAATGGCGGTCGTAACAGATATAGACGCCGATGTCGGCGTATTTCGTCTTGAAGACCGGATACCCAAGATTGCCGGGACGGAAGTAGAATTTTTCCCAGAACCCCGGACCGCAATGCGGGATGTGATTCTTTCGATACTTTCCTAAATACGCTCCGTCGGCGTCGATCACAGCGGCGGTGTTGTAGTAGATCCCGGTCGTCTCCTCTTCATACAGTGGAACGATGATCACCATCTGATGCTTCCTGGCGAGCGTCTGCATGAGCTTCGTCGTCGGACCATCGGGAATCCGCTCCGTCGCCTCGTACCAACGCGGCGTCTGCTCGGCGCAGAAATAGGGGCCGGTGAAGATCTCTTGCATGCACAAGATCTGCACGCCCTCGCGGCCTGCCCGCTCGATGAGGTCGACGTGCTTGGCGACGTTCGCTTCTCGGATCGTGTCGAGCGACTCTTGCGTGCTGCAGGCATGCGTCGCTTGAATCAGGCCGCATCTTACGATTCTTGGCATATGAGGCAGTGGTGAGAGGGTCGGGTCATCTCGAGCGACGCGACGGATTCCATTGGCGCTCGCGTAGGACTCGGCTGGTCGGCATCAAGAATTTTGAACCCGGATTTGGCGGTTGAACGTATCGGGACGTGTAGAGCGTTTGGCTCCCACTCCTCAGGACGACGTGGCGTGATTGTCCCTCTGCCCCATCATCAAAATGAGGTAAACGATGAAGCTCAGCGCAAACGTCACGAACCACGCGTACGAGTACAGATGGTCGAACAGATTCGGGCTCGCGACGACGCCACCAGGCGTCATCACCGCGTGCCCGAACCCAGGAACCACCGGCGCGATCGAGATGATCAGCGCCGCGATCGCGCGCCAATTGAAACCGCGATCGTACGTATAGCGGCCTTGCAGCTTGAACAAGTCCGGAAGCCACAGCTTTTGCTTGCGCACGATCCAGTAGTCGGCGATGAGAATTCCGCCGAGTGCGCCCATCAAGCTCGAGTAGCCGAGGAGCCAGGTGAAGATGTATGCCGCGGCGTCGGCGTAGAGCTTCCATGGCATCATGAGAATGCCAATGACGGCCGTGATCAATCCGCCGGTCACGTAGTTGATGCGGCGCGGATTCAGATTCGAGAAATCGTTCGACGGCGAGACGACGTTCGCCGCCATGTTCGTCGTGAGCTGTGCAGCCAACACGACGAGCGCCGAAAAGATGATCACGCCCGCGCCGCCGATCTTGCTCACGAGCACCACGGGATCCCAGATCGGTTGGCCGAACACGATGATCGTCGCGCTCGTTACCGCGACGCCAATGAAAGCGAATGCGGTCATCGTCGTCGGAAGTCCGAGCGCTTGGCCGAGCATCTGCGAGCGCTGGCTTTTGGCGTACCGAGTGAAATCGGGGATGTTGAGGCTCAGCGTCGCCCAGTAGCCAACGTTCGCCGTAAGCGCCGCCGGAAAGATCGTCCAGAATGCGGCGTGGCCCTGCTGGAGCGTCGCCGACTGTCCCAGCACGTGGGCGAACCCGCCGCCGCGACTGATCCCCCATGCAAGCAACAGTGCGCCGCCGCCAAGCAGCAACGGTGCCGACCAGCTTTCGAGAACTTTGATGCCTTCGGTTCCGCGAAGAATGACGAGGACCTGGATTCCCCAGAAGATCGCGAACGCGATCGCGACGCCGCCGGGGAGATCCTTCCATCCGGCCCATGCGGCGCCGAAGAGTGCGTCGAGCGCCAACGCACCGATCCACGTCTGAATACCGAACCAACCGCAAGCGACGATCGCACGAAGCATCGCTGCGATGTTCGCGCCGCGCACGCCAAAGCTCGCGCGACACAATACCGGAAACGAGATGCCGTACTTGGTTCCCGCGTGCGCGTTGAGCACCATCGGGATGAGGACGATGCAATTGCCGAGCAGAATCGTCACCATCGCCTGCCACCACGTCATGCCTTGCGAGATGAGGCCGCTCGCGAGCGTGTAGGTCGTGATGACGACGCTCATCCCGATCCAGAGCGCCGCGATGTTGTACGTCGACCACGTGCGACGCTCGACGGCCGTCGGCGCTAGGTCATGATTCCAGAGCGGACTCGCCGATAGATCTTCGTCGGTGGTGACGAAGTCCGTCGGCGGAACGTACGTCGCGCGGGGCGCGGCCGCGCCGGTCGTCATACCGCAACCGCCGGCTCGCGTGCAACGGTGGCTCTCGTGCGCGATGATGCGGGCGCGGACGCCGCGCCTTGCAGTCCGGCACTGGTGCGCGGCAGCCAGCGGCCGCGCCCCTCGCGGCCGACGACCTTGTAGTCGTCGACGATCACTTCGCCCCGCGACAGCGTCGTGCGCGCGAAGCCGGCAAGATCCCACCCTTCATATGGCGACCAATCGGCGTTCGTCTCGAGCGTCGAAGGCGACACGGTCCGCCGCGTCGTCGGATGAATGATCGCGATGTCCGCGTCGGCGCCGATCTGGATCGCGCCCTTGCGCGGATACAATCCCATGATCTTCGCTGGATTGGTGCTGAGTTTCGCGCTCATCTCCTCGAGCGTGAGACGATTCGCCAATACACCGTGCGTGTAGGTGAGCGGCATCAGCGTCTCGAGGCCGGGCATGCCCATCGGGATCTTCGTCCAATCCCCTTCCCACA
>JAICYT010000156.1 GCA_025934075.1 Gemmatimonadaceae bacterium | reverse complement strand
GGCATACACCACGCGTGGATTCGATCGCGAAACGTCGATCGCGATGCGGCCGTACGTGCCCTGCGGAAGACCGTTGCCGCTGAGGCGATTCCAGGTCTTGCCTCCATCGGACGTTTTCCAGAGCGCGCTTCCTGGGCCGCCGCCGTTGTAGCAGCACCCGCTGCGCCGCCGTTGATAGCTTGCGGCGAAGAGCGTGCCCGGGTTCGCCGGATCGATTGCGATATCCGTAAAGCCGGTGTTCTCATCGACAAACTTGACCTTGTCCCACGAACGCCCGCCGTTCACAGTCTTGTAAATACCCCGCTCGGCGTTCGGGCCAAACAGGTGGCCGTTCGCCGCGACGTAGACGATCTGGGAATTCCGCGGATCGATCACGATGCGCGAAATCGTCTGCGTCTCTTTGAGCCCGATGTTCGTCCACGTCTTTCCGCCATCGGTCGTCTTGTACACGCCGTCGCCGAACGACGACGACTGTCGGTTGTTTGCTTCGCCCGTGCCCGCGTAAACGACATTCGGGTTGGTTGGATCGATCGCGATGTCGCCGAAGGAGGCAGACCCATACGACTCGAATACCGGCTCGAACGTCGTGCCGTTGTTCGTCGACTTGAACAATCCGCCCGTCGCATATGCGAGATAGATGATGCTCGGGTCGATCTCCGAAACGGCGATGTCGTCGATCCGCCCGCCCGGCCCGGCGGGGCCGATCGAACGAAAACGAAACGGCGCAAGTAGCGGCTCACCGATCGCGCTTGCCGCGGGCTGCGGCGCGCTCGCCTTCGAGTCCGGGCTCCGTTTGTCGTTCGCGCCGTACGCAATGCCAGTTGTGGCATCGTAAATGATGGAATGCGCGTCGCCCTGCCCACGACCACCGACAGAAACGCGCTCACCCTTCGCCCGAAGCTCGGCGAGCACGGCCTCCGATGCCCCGCCGGTCTCGATCCGCGTTGTGTCAGGTAGCCATTGGTTGTGAAGCCGCGGTGCGTCTACGGCCTCGCGCACATTTCGATGAAACGCCGTCGCCCCGAGTATGACGTCCGTGACCGTGTTCGGGATCGTCCGGCCGCCAGGTGACCCCGTGACCATGAAGAGCTTTCCATTACGCGAGACGATCACGGGACTCATCGCGCTGAGCATCCGCTTGCCGGGCGCGATGACGTTGGCCGGCGTACCCACATCACCGCGTGCATCGGTCAGGCCGGGCATCCGGTTGAAGTCGCCCATCTCGTTGTTCATGAGAAAGCCGGCGCCGCGAATGACGATCCCGTTGCCGAACCCGCCCTGAAGCGTAAAGGTGTTCGACACGGCCATGCCCTCACCGTCGACGACGGACAACTGTGTCGTCTCGTCGGACTCGTGCGTTCCGGCGAGGATATCGCGCCCGAGGTCCTCGCTCTTCGTGGCGCGTGAAGTATCGATGGACATCGCCAATGAATCCGCGTACGCCTTCGAGAGCAGATGCTCGAGCGGAACGTTCACGAAATCCGCATCGCCGAGCCATCGTGCGCGATCGTAGTACGCCCGGCGCGCGGTTTCGATACGCGTGAACAAATAGCGTGCTGACGTCGGATCCATGTCGGCAACACCCAGCCGCTCCAGCATGTTCAGACTTTCGATGACGATCTGGCCACCTGAACTCGGCGGACCCATTGCCACGATGTCGTACCCAAGGAACTTGCCGGTCACTGGGCGGCGCTCGACCGCCTCGTACTCAGCGAGATCCTTTCGCGTGACGAGGCCGTGATTGGCGCGCTCTTGCGACGCGATTGAATCCGCGATCCATCCGGTATAGAAAACCGACGCCCCGTGCTTCGCGATCTCGTCGAGGGTGTGTGCTAGTGCTGGAAGACGGATCGTGTCGCCGGCCACCCATGCACCACCACCCGGTTTTCCATACGCTTCGACCGTCGACGGATACTTCCCACCGCGCCCGGCGACAAAGCCGTTGATCGAGCGCGCAAGCGCCGGCGACAACGGCCAACCTCTCGCCGCCAGATCTGCCGCGGGGCGCACGACGTCAGCCCATGGAAGCTTTCCAAATTTCTTATGGGCAAACTCGAGTCCACGGACGGTGCCCGGCACTCCGGCCGCGAGCCAGCCGGTATCGCCGAGTGCGCGAATGAGTGTCCCTCCCGGGGCGAACATCATCGCGGTCGCGGCGAGAGGCGCTCGCTCTCGGTAATCGACGGTCGTCGCCGAGCCGTTGGTCGACCGGATGACCATGAACCCGCCGCCGCCCAGATTGCCGGCGCTGGGATGGGTAACCGCCAACGCGAATGCCGTTGCCACGGCGGCATCGACTGCGTTGCCGCCGCGCCCGAGAATCGACGCTCCGACGTCGGATGCAGGCGCGGAGACGGAGACCACCACTCCACGCTTCGACGCGACGACGTCGGTTCCGCTCTGGCACCATAACGTGACAGCGTTGCCTACGACCAACGCGGACGACGCGACGACAAGTGTTGTCCAACGAAAGAAGGTTGGCATCATGGTGTATGAAAATTCGGATTCGAGCCTTGCTCCACGCTGCTGACGGGCAGACAGGTCGCTCGCCCGGTGAGGAACGTCGATGTTCCCGCAGCCTGCCAGCGGCGAAGATCCCATAGACGCCGACCCTCGAGCCACAGCACGGCTCCGCGCTCAGCCTGCAGGATTGTTTGCGCGGCCGACGCCGTCGTGGCCGTGAGAGCGGCGAGTCCGGAGCTGGCGCGCTCTTGATTGATGAGCGACATGGCGCCGGCAACGTCGCCGGTGCGAAGCGCGGCTTCGGCGCGGATCAACAGCATCTCCGTACCCTTGGTCAACGGCACCGAGGAGCCGAGGGACGTGTATTTCTTCTGCACGAAGAACGGGGTGCTGCCGTTCTGCCCGACCTGCACGCCGCCAGCCGACGTCTTCACCGTGTCCCACGGCGTGCGTGGATCCGCCTTGCTCTTCGCGTAGACTGTTCCGAACACCGAGACTTGCCGCGACGAGACAGTGTTCGAGACGAGAGGATTGTTCTCTCGGGTCGTATTCGTCGAGAACACGGCGTTGAAGACAAAGTTCGTCGGCACGAGCGCGGCGTCAGCGGCCGCGCCCGTCCAATCTCCAAGCCAAGCGCGCACCGATGCACGTCCACCAAGCGCGGCATTCTGAACCGTCGTCGTCTTGAGCGTCTTGCCAAGAGTAAAGGCGCGCGTGAACAAACTCTCAGCACGGATAAAGTAGACGCTGTCACTTTCGGGCGGCCCGCCGTCGATCACTGCCGTGCACATATTCTCGCCGAGGAGCCGATTCGCGAAGCCGGCCCAGAGATACGCCCACGGCGTGATGGTATCGGTCTCGAACGCCGGGCCACGCACTGCCTTCATGCGCGCCAGGCCATTCTCCGCGCTCCACCGCGCGGATTGGAGATTTGCCCAGTCCGTGATGTCGTCTTCCGGCCGAATCTGGCCCGCGGCGTAGAAATTGTCGGGCGTGAAGTTTCCGGCTTCGGTCAGCTCGTCCGTCGCAATCGCTTCACGGGTGAGATACGTGCCAAGCGCCACGGCCAGGTCGCCGGACATGCCGTTGACTAAAGGCGGCAGCGCTGCGGGAGTGTTGAGTTGAGAATCCTGAACAGGGCCGGGATTGGACACGGAAAGATCGCACGCGGCACAAAACGCCGAGACGACCAAGAGCACCGCCGGCACGGCCGCACGCGATAAGGACATCTGAGACTTCGCAATGAGTGTCATTGTCAGTACCCGAGCCGGAGAGTCAACAGGAACGTTCGATATGTCGGGAAGACGTAGTAGTCGCGCCGGCTAAAGGTGTTGTCCGTTTGATCTGCAACCTCCGGATCGGTGCCGTCGTAGCTGGTCTGCTTGAAAAGGTTACGTCCGGCAAACGTGAGCGACGCGTTGTTCGATCCCAACGATAGGCGTCGCGGCAGATCGAACGTGAGCGAAACACTTCGAAGTTTGAAGAAGGACGCGTCCTCGACCCAGAAGCTGAGGTCGCGCGCGGTCGAGCTCAACGTGCACTTCGCGCGTTCAAGAGCGGTGACATCGTTCAATGCCGCGGTGTTGCCCGCCGCGAACGCCTTGAGCTTTGCCTGCGTCGCGTAGCACGGCTGCCAGTCTTGAAGGTTCGAGTCCACGTACCCGATGGCGTTCAGGTTATGACCGCCCAACTGCCATTCGCCGAGGGCGTCCAGTGTCAAGCGATTCCAGAATCGGACGGACACGTTCGGGCTGATGATCTTCGTCGGGAAGACCGCGCCCAAGAACTGATCATTCACCGTGTCGGGGTCGGCGAAGGCGTTTGGATTCAGGATCTTCTTGCCGTAATAGCTCGGGACCGGAAGTCCCTCGACGACCGACGTTCGCTGCACTGTGCTGATCGTGATCGGCTGCCCCCCGATATCTCCGGCCCGACTGGCGAAGGTCGAGACATTCAGCCGCGTCATGAGCTCGAGGTTTTTTCCGCGGATCGGGTAGCCTGTGAGCTGAAGCGTGTTGCCATGATTGAACAGTTGGCCGACGTTCTCAAGCTGCGAGCCGGAGAAACCAAGCGAAGGAGTTTGCTGGATCGGAATGAGGGCGCCGACCGTGTGCGCGGAGTAGTAGGTATATGAAACCCCGAGCCGCCCGTTCAACGCGCTCGCGTCGAATCCAAGCTCGGTTTCGCGCGTGCGCTCTGGCCCGAGATCTGGATTTCCGATCGATCCTGTGGCGAACGCCGGCTGACCATTGTTGGCGGCGACGGGATTCCACGTTCGCACCGCGTCGAACGCTCCAGGTGCCTTGCCGGATTCGCCAAGCGCAGCGCGAAGCTTCAACGACTCAATCGATTTGATCGGCCAGAAGCTCTCGTCGGAAAGCACGTAGGAGAGGCTCGCTTTCGGATATCGCTGTAATCCGAAGCTCTTGCCAAACGCGCTGTTGCCGTCCACGCGAAGCCCGAGATTGAGGAAAGCGACATCGCGCCATCCAATGACTTCTTGGCCAAACAGTCCAGCGTTGATGACTCGCTGCTGTGAGACCGAGTTGATGGTGCGCGTGGAGCCCGTCGTGAGAACTGGCGTTCCCGGCGCGGCGAAATTGCTGGCCGAAAGGCTCGTAGAGTGAAGCCGGCTGTCGAACGACTGGCCACCGATGGAAGTCGTAGAGACCCAGCGCGATCCGACTGGCTGGCGAATCTGTGCCGACGCGTCGGCCGAAAGCAATTGCTGATTCCAGAGCGTCTCACCGTATGAGCCGAGTGGCGTGAGGATGTAGCCGAGTGGGCGAATGTCAGCGATGTCGGCGTTGTTGTTGTCGTAGCCAAGCCCGACTCGGGCTGACAGCTTCGACGTTGGCTGATAGGTCAGCGTACCGCCGGTGGTGAAGTGATCCGTCGTATTCGTGGAGCTGATCAGAAACAGACTGTCATTGACCAAACAGACAACGGCCGGATCACTGCTGCAGCCGGTGCCGCGAAAGCCAGATCCGGGACCGCGCGCCAAGTTGAGCAACGCGCCCGCGGCATTGTTGCCATCGGGGACGAACGTCACGCGACGATGCGCAATCGATGAGTTGACGTCGAGATGGAGCGCCGACGTCGCGAGGAAGCTGATGTTCGCGCGAAGCGTCTGATCGCGATTCCCGCCGACCGGCAGCACACCCTCTTCGGAATTTCCGGTCCCCGAGACGAAGTAGTTCACGCTCGAAGCACCGCCGCGGACGCTCAAGTCGAGCCGCTGCACCGGGCCGTTGTGCAACCAGCTTCCGTTCGCCGGGCAAGTGGTATCGACGTAGTGAACGCCCGCGCCATTGACCAAGTTCGGCCCGCGACACTCGTTCACACCTTGGCCTGTGGGGTCGGATGTTGGCCCGACGTGTCCCATGTTGTTGAAGCCAGCGGTCGCACTGGCGCTCCAGTGCTGTCCTTCAGTACCGCGCTTCGTGAAAATTTGCAGAACGCCGCCGGACGCTTCGGTTCCATAAAGCGTCGTGGCCGATGGACCTTCGACGACTTCGATGTGATCGATATCTTCCGCCGCGATGTCGTTGAGCGGATTCACGAACTGACGTCCCTGACCGCTGTTCGGCGTGTTGCCGCTGTAGATGCGGACGCCGTCGACGTAAATGAGCGGACCGTTTCCCTGACTGACGCTGTTGACGCCGCGCAATCTGATCGTACCGCCCGCGCCGGGCTGCCCGGAGTTCGCCAACACCGTCACGCCCGGCGTGCTGCCGGCTAAGATCTCCTGAGGATTGGAGGCCGCCTGGCGAGCAACCTGCGCAGTGTCGATCGTCGCGACGCTGTTGCCGATCTCCCGTTTTCGCGTTTCGCCGGTTGCCGTGACGACAACCTCCGAGAGCGCGACAGCGGTGCGCGTCAGCGTCACCGGAACGTTTGCGACGGCGCCCGTCGCCACAGTGACAGTCTTCTCTACCGGCTCGAATCCGATCATTTGGACACGCACCGTTACGGCTCCGGGAGCGACGTTCCGAATGGTGAATACGCCGACGTCGTTCGTTTGACCGCCCTGCCGCGTGCGCGGGAGGAACACTTGAGCATTGGCGACAGGACGGGACGTGCCGCTTTCCGTGACGGTCCCGGTTATGGTCCCCGACGCTTGTTGCGCGAATACCGCCGGCGCAATCGCGAGCGACGCCAAGATCGGCAAGCACCGCCAAATTCTCAGACGCATGGGTTTTCTCTCGTTGAAGATTTACAAATACTCGGCTGCACGCCGGTGAAACGACGCGAGGCGCGAGGCGCCGCTAGTAACCACGGACCTGTCCGTCGTGCCTGGGATCAGCCACACCGATCCACGCGCCGTCACGGCGGACAATCATATAGATGCGTGCGTACTCGAATCCCGGCGGGGTCGGCACGTACCCCATGGACCGCGCGGCGGCGAGCACGGGAGGATCGAATCCACCCTCGACTTCCACCGTCGTGTTGGCGGCGCTCGGAGAAATGCGGGGCATCCGCACCGCTCCGAGTGGGTCGAGATTGTAGTCGAGGACATTCCAGATCGTCTGCGAGATGGCGAGAGGAATGCGTCCGCCACCCGGAGACCCGATCACCATTTCGACCGAGTTGCCGCGCATCACCAACGTTGGAGCGATGGTCGTAATGCGTGTGAGCCACGAGGGCGCATTGGCACGATCGAGCTCCGCCTGCGTAATCGCTGCGCCCGAGTTGTTGAGGAAGAATCCGTCGACCGCGACGCCGCTCCCGAACGTGTTGCTGTTGGTAACGGTGACCGCGACGGCATTCCCATCGCGATCAACGACAGAGATGTGTGTAGTCTCGCCGCCAGACGGTCCATCGTCACCGTGGGAGGTGACGACATTGCCCACTGCGGCACCGTACGGATCGAAACTCGTGCACGCTGGTGGAGAAGGTGCCGCATCGTACTCACGGGCGTCCCTCGGCAGTACACTCGCCACTGCCTTGCCTGTGCCCACCTGGCCTTGCAGTGTGGCCACGAGCGCATCCGAGATCACTCCACGGGCCGGAACCGGTTCCCAACGCGGGTCGCCGTTTCCCCGATTCGCCATTTGTCCGACGCGCAATGCCGACGTAAACAGGTCGAATGCCCGGGCATCGCGGGTAGGAAGTCCGTATGCGACCGCCTTGGCGGGGTCGAGCAGCTTGACGGTTTCCAACACCTGCATGCCGCCTTCGGGCGGCGGCGCAGACAGGAGAACGCGTCCGTCGTAGGTCGCGCAAAGTGGGCGACGCCATGTCGGCTCGTACGCGGCAAAATCCTGCGCGCGCACGGGATGCCCGCCCTGATTCATCCGCGCGACCACGTCATGCGCGACCCAGCCTTCGTAGAATCCTTTCTTGCCCTGGTTGGAAATGGCGCGGAGCACTCGCGCGAGAGCTGGGTTGGCGTAGTGCTCGCCGAGTCCAAGTGGACGCCCGTTGGCGAAGAAAAGCGCGCGACCGACAGAGTCGCGCGTGAGCGCCGCCGAATCTCGCGCAACCATCGACGCGAGCACCGGATACATCGGATAGCCATCCTCCGCGATTCGGATGGCCGGCGCCATCACCTGTGCACGGGTCAGACGGCCGAAGCGCTCCTGCGCCGAGAGCAAGCCGGCGACGAGCCCCGGCACGCCAACGACGCGAAGCGGAGACGCCGCATCACGCCCGGTGACATGTGCTGCCCGGAAGGCGGCGACCGGCTGAGACGCGTAGAAATCCAAGAACTCTGATCGGTTCTCTCGCGCGCGCCAGAGCAGCATCGCGCCGCTGCCGCCAACGCCCGACATCTCGGGCTCGACAACGCCGATCGCGAACGCGGTCGCCACGGCCGCGTCGATCGCATTGCCTCCCTCCCGAAGCACGGTCAACCCGGCTTCGCTCGCGAGTGGGTGGGCCGACGCCACAACACCATTGTGTGCGACGACCCGTTTGCCGATGTCCGGCGCGAGTGTGCTTGGAACCGCGGCGGGGCGGTTGCACGCCTGGAAGGCGATCATGAAGGCGGCGAGCGAAGCGCGTCTGATCGCCGAGCTGCAGTGCGGATGTGAGACGGTAGTCATGCGATACCCATGATCGGCATTTGCGGGTGAGGCTAGCCCTTGGCTCAGCAGATGTCCAATATCTCGGGACGACTACCGTTATACTTCCTGTGTATGAGCCCGGACATCGAGCTTCGCCATTTTCGCTACTTCATCGCGGTCGCAGAGGAGCTCAGCTTCACTCGCGCGGCGGCGCGCCTGCATATCGCGCAGCCCGCGCTGAGCCACCAAATTCGGCAGCTCGAGACGCGTTTGAGCGCGACGCTGTTCGTGCGCTCGCCTCGCGTCGCTCTCACCGCCGCCGGCGCCGCCTTTCTCGTCGCGGCGCGGCGCGCGTTGACCCAGGTTCAGCAAGCCACCGTCATCGCGGCCAAAGTCGACGCGGGACGGAGCGCGGTTCTTCACATCGGATTGTCGTCGGCCGCTTCGCTGACCGCATTCCCACGGGTCGTGCGCGAGTTCATGGCGAAGCGCTCCGACATCGAGATTCGTATTCGCGAGATGCATTCGACCGAGCAGCTCGAAGCCCTTCGGAGCGGGTCGCTCGACGTCGGCGTCGTTCGCGAGGCGGCGACAGATCAGCCGTTCACCATGCGCGAGCTCGTTCGCGAGCCCCTCATGATCATTCTGCCGTCGAGACATCATCTTGCCCGGCACAGCGCGGTGGTCTTGTCACGGTGCGCCGACGAACCATTCGTGTTGTTTCCCCGCGCCGGCGCCCCGACGCTCCACGATCAGATCGTGACGATGTGCCGGGAGGCCGGCTTCACCCCGCGCGTCGAGAACGAGGCGCACGAGTGGCACACCATCGCGGCGCTCGTTGCGGCCGGCTTTGGCATTTCAATCGCGCCCGCCAGCGTTGCAGCCCTTCGCGTCAAGGGAACGGTAATGCACCGCCTTCTTCCGGACACGAGACCAACCGCGCTCTTTCTGTGCACGCCGGCCGGTTCTCAATCGGAGCCGATCACTGCCTTCACCCGGTTCGTCCTGGCGGAGATGCGAAAGGATCTCTGACGACGGAAGTCGGAGGCGACGGTCGACGCGGCACCGCACTTCATCCCATTCGCACGCGATTTGGCTGCTGGGCCCG
>JAICYT010000097.1 GCA_025934075.1 Gemmatimonadaceae bacterium | reverse complement strand
TTGAGCGTGACGCCGGCCGATGCGGCGCGCGTTCGACCCGGCGCAAAGGTGGCACTCAGCGCTGGTCAGAGCGCCTCCGGAGAACCGCTTGGTGTCGGATCGGTCGTGGACGTATCGGGAACGGTCGATTCGACATCGCGAACCGTTGCCGTTCGCGTGCAGGCGCCGACGACGCGTCGCCCCCTGCGCATCGGAGAGACGGTGTTTGGTGCGATCTCGGTCGGCGTTCGGCCGTCGGCGATCGTGATTCCGTCGGAGGCGCTCGTACCAAAGGGCGACGAGTTCAAAGTGTTCGTGGTCGACGGAGCCGGCATTGCGCACGAGCGAGACGTGAAGGTCGGAGGCCGAAGTAGCGCCGGCGTCGAGATCACCGACGGTCTCCAAGCCGGCGAGCACATTGTGACCTACGGTGCGTATGGCGTGCAGGATAGCGCGAAGGTCGTTCAGCTCGCGCCGGGGAAAGCGCCGTCGGCGGCCGCACCCGCGGCGCCTGCGGCAGCCGCGAAACCGGAGAAGCCGTGAGCGAGAAGCGTTCGCTCTTCAGTCTCCTCGGTGAGCAGCGACGCTTCGTCTATCTGACGATCGCGGTGTTGAGTGGCGCCGGCATTTGGGCCGCCACGCAACTCCCCTCGGCGATCTATCCCGAGCTGTCTTTCTCGCGCATCACGGTCGTCGTCGAAGGTAGCTCGCTTGGCGCACGACAAGTGTTGTTCAGCATTACACGGCCGATCGAAGAGGCAATCAGCGTCGTTCCCGGCGTGACGCGCGTACAATCACGATCGATCCGCGGCGGCAGCGAAACGAACATCACGTTCGCGCCCAAGACGGATATGATCTACGCGCTTCAGCAGGTGCAGGCGCGAGTGAATCAGGCGCGCGGCACACTCCCGAACGGCCTCGACATCGAAGTCGAGCGACTGATGCCGTCGTTGTTCCCCATCATTACATACAACGTCGAAGGCGGCGATCCCGCGACGCTGTACGACATTGCACGCTATCAAGTGAAGCCCCTCATCTCGCGCGTTCCCGGTGTTGGACGCGTCGACGTCATGGGCAGCGACGTGCGTGAGATCGAGGTCATTGCTGATCCCGCGCGGCTTGCGCAGCAACAACTCACATTCGCCGACCTTGCGACGGCAATTCAAGCGTCGACGTCGGTGACTGCGGTCGGCCGAATGCCGCAGGACTACCGCCAGTATCTCATCGTGACGACGAGCGAGGCGCACTCGGCCGAGGACATCGGCAACATCGTCGTCGCGCACGGTCTGCGCGTTGGCGACTTGGCAACGGTCACACCAGGCACTGAAGACCACGTCCGCATCATCGCCGGAGACGGACGGCCGGCGGCGCTTCTCAACATCACGCGGCAGACGGGCGGCAACACGCTGCTCATCGCCGACAGCGTGGTAAGCATCGCCGCCGGTCTCAAGGGAACGCTGCCGCCAGGCGTCTTCATCAAACCGGTCTACGATCAAGCGGCGTTGGTCCGCGACGCGGTCAGCTCCGTTCGGGATGCGATGATCATCGGCGCCGTGCTGGCGGTGATCATTCTACTACTCTTTTTGCGACACGCCCGCATCACCGCGATCAGCGCATCGTCGATCCCGATCACGATGGCGATCACGGTCTTCGTAATGTCGCTCATCGGTCAGACGTTCAACTTGATGACGCTCGGCGCCATGGCGATCGCGATCGGTCTCGTGATCGACGACGCGGTCGTCATCACTGAGAACATCGTTCGGCATGCGCATCTGCAGTCGGACCGGCAGATCGCGATTCGCGATGCCGTGCAGGAGCTCATCTGGCCGGTGACGACGTCGACAATCACGACGGTCGTCGTTTTTTTGCCGCTCGGACTGCTCACGGGCGTCGAAGGGCAGTTCTTTCATGCGCTGTCGATCACGCTCACGATTGCGGTGCTCGTATCGCTCGTCGTCGCGCTGACGATCATTCCGCTCTTGAGCGAGCAATTTCTTCGCGTCGAGGATGTGGAAGCGGAGGAAGTCGCCCAGGAACGCCCGCGGGGATTCCTGGCGCGCATCGGGCAGGGGATCGACTCGCTGTCCGACAAATACGAACGCGCGCTTGGCGGAGCACTCGGTCACGCGCGTTGGGTGATTCCGGCGGCGGTCGTGTTGATCGTCGCCGGAGTTCTCGTGCAGCGCGCGGCGCCGACGGGATTCCTGCCGGAGATCGACGAAGGAGCATTCGTGCTCGACTACTTCACGCCGGGCGGAACGGCATTGGCCGAGACGGATCGGCAGGTGCATATCGTCGAGCGAATCCTCGCGTCGACGCCGGAGATTGTCGGGACATCGCGAAGAACGGGCGCCGAGCTCGGATTGTTCGCGACGCTCCAGAACCGGGGCGACATCAACGCGCGTCTCAAACCGGAAAGCCAGCGCGATCGGTCGATCTTTCAGGTGATCGACGAGGTGCGCGACAAGGTGCAGACGGCCGTGCCGCGACTTCGCGTGGAGTTCGTACAGATCTTGTCCGACGTCATCAACGATCTCGCCGGCGCCGCGCGACCGGTGGAGATCAAGATGTTCGGCTCCGATCTCAGTGCGCTCGAGGCGTACGCGAAGAAGCTCGAGCCCAAGATGTCGAAGGTCGACGGGCTCGAGGACTACTTCAACGGCGTCAGTGAGCCGAGCGCGGAGTTGGAGATGACGATCAACCAGAGCGAGGCGAATCGAGTCGGGCTCACGCCGTCGCAAGTCGCCGATGAAGTGAGTGGCGCGCTGCTCGGGGAACCCGCGGGGGAAATTCGTCTCGAGGATCGGTCGGTTGGAGTTCGAGTGCGCGCACCGGACTCCGTTCGATTCAATCCACAGCTACTCGCGTCAATTCCAGTGTTCTCGCAGCAAACACACTCCGCCGTTCCGCTCGGGACGCTGGCGCGGTTCGAGCCTGTCGAGACGCGCGCTGAACTGCTGCGCGAGAATCAACAGCAGCTAATCTCGGCGACGAGCGACTTGGGCGACCGCTCGCTCGGGCAAGTGATGGTCGACGTGAAGCGTGTGCTTGCGGAGAATCCTCCGCCTGCGGGCATTCGGATCGAGCTTGGCGGACAGTACGCCGGACAGCAGCAGGCGTTTCACGCTTTGCTGCTCGTGCTCGCGCTCGCCGCCGCGAGCGTGATCGGCGTCATGGTGCTGCAATTCCAATCGTTCATCGAGCCGCTGGTCGTGCTGCTCGCGGCGCCGCTCTCGTTCGTCGGCGCGATTGGGCTTCTGCTCATCACCGGAACGCCGCTCAACGTCTCGTCGTTCATGGGACTGATCCTGCTCGTCGGTCTGATTGTGAAGAACGGCATCATCCTGCTCGACTTCACGCGGCACCTGATGCGCAACGAAGCCATGCCGCTGGAGCGTGCGCTCAGAGAAGCCGCGCGCATTCGACTGCGACCGATCCTCATGACGACGCTGTGCACGTTGTTCGGTCTCTTGCCGCTGGCGCTCGGCATCGGCGCCGGGAGCGACTTACAGCGACCGTTGGCGTTGGCGGTGATCGGCGGACTCGCGTTGTCGACCCCGATCACCTTGTTCGTCGTGCCAACGCTGCTGGTTGCGATCCGCGGCCGGGAGCACACGCTCGAAGCGTAGCGAGCGCCGGCGTCCAAATTGCGCGAACCTAGGAATCAGAGCGCGGCAAGAATCTCGTCGGTCGTGCGCACGCGGCCAATCGTCGGAAAAAACTTGGTGACACTCGTGGTGTGCAGCTCGGCGTCGCGCGCCGCCATCGCGTCCGACGCGAACACCAGATTGTAACCGTACTCGAAACCGACTCGCGCGGTTGCTTCGACGCCGACGTTGGTCGAGATGCCGCAGAGCACGATCGTTTGGATGCCGCGCCGGCGCAACTGAATCTCGAGATCGGTCCCGAAGAACGCACCCGGCTGATGTTTCGTCACGACGACGTCTCCCGCCTGCGGAGTCATCTCGGTGACGAAGTCCGACCATTCCGGCGTGGGGGTCAACCGCGGTCGCTCGATGTCGGTGATCGGCCGCGGGAACAGCTCACCATTCGGGCCTGCATCGACGTGCACCAACACGACGAGCCCTTTCCGCTCCCGAATGCGCGTGGCGAGCTTCGCCGACCGCGCGATGACATCGGCCGCGGTGTTGGGCATGGTCGGCATGCCGGCGATTCCTTTCTGTAAGTCGATGACGACGAGCGCGGTTGTTCGGGCGTCGAGTGAGAGTTCTGGCATAGTCAATTTCAGCGGGGTTGGCGGCTAATCTATTGAGGCCATGGAACGGGATGGAAGCGATTCTGATTTGACGCTGGCTCATCCTTCCGGTCGTGCGCCGAATCGGGTTGGAACATTTTTGGGGGACGGGATTTGACGGGATTTGGACGGGATCAAAAGAATTGGGTCAGACGCCAATTGAGAAGGTGGCAACTGCTTTAACGCAGAGAACGCAGAGGGGCAGAGACGCAGAGGACGGCACACCGAGACCGGTCGGCCCGCCACGAGCCGTGTTCTTTTTTGGGACAGCCGCTCGGGAAGCCACGAGCAGCCTCCCGAGCGGCTGTCCCCAAAGAAAAGTCCGGGCGCGTTGTGCGACGGACTCTCTTCGCGTGAGGAGTCCTCTGCGTCTTTGCGTTCCTCTGCGTCATCTGCGTTAAAGCTGTTCTCTGCGTTTCTGCGGTGAAGGCTGTTCAATGCTGTTCAAGCTGTTCCCTGAGTCACGCCAAACGCTGTATCCGTGCCGATCCGTTCAATCCGCCAAATCCGCGTCCAAAATTGTTGATGCCGACCAGCCGAGCCGCCACTCGAGCACCAACAGATCCTTCGCTTCGCTCAGGATGACGACGCAACCTCAGGATGACGGCGCATGCTCAGGATGACGACGCAAGCTCAGCATGACGACGCCGACTGCAAGATGAGTTCTCGCGTGATGTCACCGACGCCTGCGCAGCCGGCGAGCGCCATCGCCAAATCGAGCTCGGCGCGGAGATGCGCGAGGACCGCGCGCACGCCCTCCGCGCCATCCAAGGTCAAACCCCATAACACCGGCCGACCGACCAGAACGCCGCGCGCGCCGAGGGCGAGCGCCTTGAACACGTCGGTCCCGCGACGGATGCCGCCGTCGACCAGAACCTCGCCGCGTCCACTCACCGCATCGACGACCGGACCGAGCATTGTTGCTCCGGCTGGAACGCCGTCGAGCTGTCGTCCGCCATGATTCGAGACGATGACGCCTGCGGCACCGTGCTCGATGGCCAGCACCGCGTCGTCCGGCGACAGTACCCCCTTCACGACGACCGGCATCGGCGAAATTGATTGCAGCCACTCGACGTCTCGCCACGACAGCGCCGGATCCCACTCGGCGGCGATGTACTGTGCGAGCGCCGAGCCGTGGCCGGAGCCGACGCGATTCTGATCCGCGTGCGACGTGGGGAAGTTGCCAAGCTCCAAGTGCGACGGCATGCGCAGCGTGTTGCGCTTGTCGCGCTCGCGATGCCCAGCGAGTGGCGTGTCGACCGTGAGACAGAGGGCCGTGTAGCCCGCGGCAGCAGCTCGTTCGACGAGACCGCGCGTGATGCCACGGTCGCGATAGACGTAGAGCTGAAACCATCGGGGTCCGACACCGGACGCCTCGGCGATCGCCTCGAGACTGCAGTTCGACACGGTGCTCGCGCAAAAGATGGTGCCTTCGGCCGTCGTGGCCCTCGCGGTAGCCGCTTCGGCCTCGAGATGACAGAGACCGTGAAACGCCATCGGGGGAACGACGACCGGAAAACTCACCGGCGTTCCGAGAATCGTCGTCTCGAGCGTACGACTCGCGACGCCGCGCAGCATGCGCGGCAGAATCTGAAAGCGCGACCACGCCGTACGATTCTCAGCGAGCGTCCACTCGTCAGCTGCGCCGCCGGCGATGTAATCGAAGAGCATGGGATCGAGACGCTCACGCGCCAATGGCTCCAGACTCTCGAGATTCAGAATGTCGAGCATCGAATGTGTGTTGGTGTGGGAGCCTAACGTTCGTCCATCGAACACGAACGGGGAAGTGTTGGCGCTTGTGGCACGCACCCCATCTATCGAGGTTTCGACTGCCACGCCGCGTGTCCACCCACCCGGACCTGTGACTGACGGATGCTCGATGTCGTAAGCCAATGGGTTGCCCACTATGGCTATATCATGGTTGCGCTGTTCCTGCTCATCGAAGGTGCCGGAGTTCCGGTGCCGGGTGAGACAGCGCTCGTCACCGCCGCGGCGCTAGCCGGGCGGGGCACTCTATCGCTCACTGGCGTCCTCATCGCCGGTTGCGTCGGCACGATCGCGGGCGGACATACTGGATACTGGCTGGGGGCACGCGGCGGAACGCCATTCCTCGCCAGGTACGGCCGCTGGGTCCGACTGACGCCGCCGCGTCTCGAGAAGACGCATCGGTTCTTCGAGCAGCACGGCGCCAAGACGGTGATGCTCGGCCGTTTCGTCGCATTCCTCCGAAGCTTCGTTGGAATCTTTGCCGGCATCTCGCACATGCCGATGCGCACGTTCGCGTCGTTCAACGCGCTCGGCGGCACAGTGTGGGTGGTGACGTTCAGCATTCTCGGATACGTCTTCGGACGAAACCTGCCCCGCCTCGTGCACTATATCGGTCGCGTGAGCTTGCTGCTCGCGATTCTGATCGCGCTCGTCGCGGGCGTCGTCTTTCTCTGGCGATGGTTCGGCAAGAATCGCGGGACCGTCGTCGCGTCACTCGACCAGCAATGGGAACGCGCGACGACGTCGGGCCGCATGGACAAGATGCGTACGCGGTACCCGCGCGCCTGGAAGATCGTGACCGGTCAGTTCGCGCGCGAAGAATATCTCGTCGTGCATCTGTTGATCGGGTTCGCGGTGAGCCTGGCGATCATCGGCATCTTCGCGTCGATCACCGAATCGATCGTCGACACCTCGCCGCTCACGCGCTTCGATGTGGTGGTTGCGGCGCGCCTTCGCGCATCGGTCGCGCCGAGCGCTCTCCGATTGTTCGCGTTCCTCAGCAGCCTAGGCGGCCGTGGCACGATGACGGTACTGCTCTTCGGCGGCGCGATCATCTACGCGGTGCGCCGTCGCGGCTTGGAGCTCGCGGGCTGGTGCGCCGCGTTCATCGGCGGCGCGCTGCTCGACGCGACGCTGCGGTTCGTCGTGCGTCGCTCCGAGCTTCCCTTTGCCGACGTCGTGTTGATCGACTGGGGAACAGGTCTGGCGAGCGGCCACGCGCTGGGTGTACTCGTCGGGTATGGCATGCTCGCGTACTTGATATCATCTGTGCTGCGTAGCGCAGCGACGCGAACGGTCATCGCCGTGATCGCGACTGCGCTGGTTATCGCGATCACGATCAGTCGGCTGTACCTCGGCCAACACTACATCAGCGACGCGAGCGCTGGATTGGCGGCGGGGCTGATTTGGCTGACGACCTGCATATCAGGCATCGAAGTGGCAAGACAAAGACACTGGGCAGAATAAACCCCGTGTGACAAGCAGTTCGGAGTCATGCTCTCCTTTTTCGACGATTTCTCTCTTGTCGTCGCCGCCAGCCGCGCCCGATCGGCGGTGCTTCGGCGACCAAGGCCGCGTCAAGCCGGGGGCGGTGCGCGGCGAGCAAATCGCTCCGAGAGATGATCCCAATGACTTTCCGCGGTGCGTCGCGCGAGACGACTGGAAGTCGTCCGACTCCCTCGTGCACCATGTGATCGGCGGCCTCGCGCAACGTGTTGTCCTCGAACACCACCGCGGGGCGGCGCGACACGAGCGACCCGACAGTGATTGCGTCGTCCGTCTCGGGATCGAGCAGGTCACGGCGCGTCACTACGCCGAGCAGGTTGCCGTCATCGTCGACGATCGGGAATCCTTGGTGCGTCGTCGCGCGTTCGCGTGTCGCAAGCCATGCGCGCGTCTTGCGAATCGATTGCTCGGCCAGGAGGGTCACGACGTCACGCGATGCGGCATCGCGCACGAGGACGCGATCGAGAAAGTCGACGGTGAACTCAGTGCGTATTGGTGTGCCGCGACGCGCCAGCTTCTCCGTCATGATGGAGCTGCGCACGAGCAGCAACGCGACGAGATACGCGGTGCTGCAACCGGCCAGCAGCGGGAGTAGTCCCATCGGTTGACGCGTGGTCTCGAACGCGAAGACGACCGACGCCAGCAGCGCATGCGACGCGCCCGCGAAGATCGCTGCCATACCGACCAGGGCGGCGACGTGCACGTCGACACCGAGACCGGGCATGAATCGCGCGGCCACGCTGCCGAGCAGTGCACCGATGCCACCGCCGATCGTGAATAGCGGCGCCAGCGTTCCGCCTGACGTCCCGCTGCCTAGATAGATCGACCACGATATGAACTTCAGCACGACGAGCATCACCAGTGCGCGTCCCAACAAGTCGCCGCTGATGATGTGATCGATGTTTGCGTAGCCGACGCCCAAGGTGCGTTCGTCGATCAAGCCGATTGCGCCCACGACGACGGCGCCGAGCATGGGCCACCACATCCAGTGGATCGGCAGCTCGTCGTACACGTCCTCGATCCAGTAGATGAAGCGCGTCGTAAACGCCGCAACCACGCCGACCAATCCGCCGAGCACCACGTACGCGAGCAATGCCGATAGCGACGGTTGAAGCATCGTCGGTACCGTGAACACCGGTGCGGATCCGACGAGCAACGCGCGGACACCCGTGGCAACAGCCGATGCCAAGGCGACGGGAATCACCGAGCGCGGGCGATACTCGAACAACAAGAGCTCGACAGCTAACAGCACCGCCGACATCGGGCTGCCGAAGGTCGCCGCCATTCCCGCGGCCGCGCCGGCAGCGAGCAGAGTCTTCCGTTCATCGGCCGTGACGTGGATCAACTGTCCGACCAGCGATCCGACCGCGCCGCCTGTGGCGATGATCGGTCCTTCCGCGCCGAATGGACCTCCCGTGCCGATCGCAACCGCGGCCGACAGCGGTTTGAGGAACATGATTTTCGGCGAGATGCGACTGCGATTGTAGAGCACGCGCTCCATCACTTCCGGAATCCCATGTCCGCGAATCGCGGCGGCGCCGTAGCGCGCCATCAAGCCGACGATGAGTGCACCAACGATCGGCACCAGCACCGACCACGGCCCCCATCGCGCGGTGCTCGGCGCGACGAATTCGCCCGACAGACGGCCGAAGTACGCGAGGTTGGTGATGAATCCGATCAGGTGCGTCAGGATGTTCGCAATGACGGCACCGGCCGCACCTACGGCGATCGCGATTCCACAGATGATGATGACGCGCTGATCGACCGCGGCATATTCTGCTGGACCTTGGACCGCCGCGAGCGTTGGTTCGAGCGAGGGCGCAACTGGTATTCCCTCCGCTGGATCATGCGGAGTCGGGTGACCGTCAGGCACTCGTGGCTTGAACCTCCGACTCGTCCTCGCCGAGCATCGGTGGCGTCGCGATGTCGATCTTTGCTTCGTGCAGCCAGCGCTCCATCAGATCGGCCAGCATCGTCTGGTCGCTGCTCGATAGGCGCCGTAGCGCCTCCATGAGCTGCGTCTGAATCGTCGTTGGCGCTTCGGTGAGCATCGCGCGGCCCATTGCCGTCACGTCGATCTCGATGCGTCGCTTGTCCGTGCTCGACGATACGCGTGTCACGTACCCGCGCTCGACTAGCCGGCGCACGACGACCGATACCGAGCTCTGATGTGTTGCCGTTCGTTCGGCCAGCTCATTGAGCGAGGAAGCGGAGCGCTCGGCCAACTGCTGAAGCACAAACAATTGCGCGAGACTGATCCCCGTCTTCAGCTCGATCGCGCGCGTGTTGATGCGAAGCGCGCGAACGATGCTCCGCACGGCGTTCATCGACCGTGCGACAGCGCGGCCTTCGGGGGTTGACGCGTCCGGCATCTGATTGGCACCCATTGTGAGCAACGTATGTCAGCGGGGCAAATCGAACAAGACCCACGCCCCACGCGGTCCTATCGCACCTCGATCTCTCGTTCGACCGTCGCCGGGTTTTCGCCCCGTGTCGAAGCGGTCAGTTGCATTCGATACCGCCCGCTGCGGAGCCTCGAGAGGTCGACACGAAGGCTTCGACCCGCGAAGCCCCTCGTCTGCTGCGGCACCTCCTCCCATTGTATCCGCAGGCCGCGCGTCGGGTCGCTCAACCGGAGGCGTTGCGCAGTGCGGCGCAGCCAACTCACGTGAATTTCCTCGACCGTCAGCGTGAAATGCACCGGCTCGCCTGTCGAGCGGAGCCCATATGTCTCCCAGTACACTCCGAGCGTGCGACTTTCAGGAACCGCGTCGCTGGCGAGCGCGCTGTCGATCGCGGTCTCCAGGTCGTTCAGCGTGGCTGTCGATGATGCGTACAGCAGCAGGTCGGAGAGCGTCACTCGCGCGCTCCCGCGCGCTGCGACTCCGATGCGAGTGCGCGCCGCTCGGCGTTCGGTGGCGGCGAGCAGCTCGACGCTCACGAGGCCCGAGTCCAATACGCCGATCGTCGCGAGACTCCCGCGCGTGTCGGCGTCAGTCCGATGAGTGATTGCGCGTTGTTCGCCGTCGGCCGCGAGAATGAGCGCAGCGTCCAAGGTGCGGTTGACCATCGTCGTGTCGTGCCGCGCGTCCCAGGCCGCGACGACCAGCGTCGAGTCGCCGCGGCGGAACATCGCGACTTGTGATGGGAGATCGTGCACCGACCGGACATACGACGGTGCGTAGCCCGTCGGCGCACGGGGATCGTCGAGGTGCCAATCGCCGCGGCCGGCATGGCCGACGTGATCGAACGCATGAACGCTCGGCAGAAAATCGTACGGCATCCCTGAATCATGTCCGGCGATCGACGGCTCGATCTGAGATCCGAACTGCGGCTGCGTTCGCGAGTACCATCGGGGCCAGCCATATCGCACGACGAGCTCGCGCTCGTCATCGGCCCACGGCTCGCCGTCGGGCGCCGCCGAATGTTCGGCGATGCGCGCGCGGGTCAGTCGCGCCAGGTGCTCCGTGAACAGATCGGTGCGGCTCACCTGGTACAGCGGAGACCCGAGCCAGAGCACGCGTCGCACGAAAGCCTCACGGCCGTCGCACCCCACGGCTTTGAAGCGCTGCTCGAGCTCATCGTCGAGCAGGTCGGAGATGTCGAGCCAGCGACAGCGTTCGGCGGAGTCCATCGCGGCCAGCGCCGTCGTGAATGCTGAATCCGCCGCGGCGAATTTGCCTTCGAGATGTGCCGCGTATCCCGCGAGTGCACTGCACCATGCGATGGCCGCGTGACACGACGTGGTGGCGAATGTGAAGGCGTCCTCGAATCGTTCCGCTTCGGTCAAGTAGCGAACGTGTTGTCCGGCGAGCCATGCGTCGCCGGTCAACACCGAGGTCGCGCTGTCGAGCAAATGAATCAGTTGATCGCGACGCTCGCTGACCTGAGCCGGCTCGGGCGGCGGATCTCTGTCGTCGTCATCGCCGTCGCCTCGCCAATAGCAATAGCGTCCGATACGGACGTCACACGGTCCGCTGAAATGATCGGCGATTGGCAAGCGGTTGCGGCGAAAACGCTCGAACGCCGACTGCGCAGCGTGCGCGCCGCGAACGATTCGCGCCGAATCGGCGGGCGAGACGTCCACGCCGATAGCGTGCTGGTCGGATGGCGACAAGCGTTGAAGCGGCGCAACCGCGGCGACAGCCAAGGCTGTGTGCAGCGCGATGACAAACACGCGGGTCCTCCTTCCTGCGGCTCAGAGCGGCACGCACCGTGCCATCAATCCGAGGATACAGACGGCGATATCAGCCAAGGTAACTCGCCGTCACACGGCCGCAACAGGAGAGAGATGGGATGCCCGATCGATGGAACAATCCAGCCGATGAGAACAATCCGCTTCGCACCGAGGAACGGGAGCGCGTGCGCGACGAGCTCGAGGCGCGATTGACCGCGAACGGCGTGAAGCTCACGGGATCGGAAACCGACGAGCAAATCGTCGCGCTGTCCAACGCATTCGAGCTCTTCGACTCCGCCCGGGAACGCGCAGGGGCGGATTCGATGACGAACACGTTCGAGTCGACCCGGCCGGACGACCCGCGCTACGTCATTCCGGTCCGGCGCGACGACGAGTCAACCGAGCAGTACATTGTCCGCATGCACGCCGCGGCGCGTCGGTTGGCCGACGACGGCAAGCGCGGGTGAATTGGGAATTGGAGTCTGGGGAATTGGGGTCAGACACCATTTCGCGCAAATGGGGTCAGACTCCAAGTAGGGAAAAATGGGTCCCGCCCCCAGCAGCGAGCCCCAAGTTCGCGAAATGGAGGCTGACCCCAATTAGCGCAAATGGTGTCTGACCCCAATTCCGCGCCAATTCCGCGAAGCCCTGTCATCCTGACCGACGCGAACCGGAACCGCTCTCCTCATGGCTCGCCGAGCGTGACGAAAGGGGTCGCGCTCGCCGACACCCCAATGTCGTCGACGACGACCGTGCCGGCGACCAATCGATCGAAGACGAGGCGGATCGTGCGGAGATGCGCCGGATCGAACTGCGGTGACGCCTGCACGAAATCAGCGAGTGGCATGACGTAGGTCTGCAATACCAGCTCATACTGTGTCGGGAACCGCTGCTGCTCTTCATCACGTCGCCGAAGGATGTGAATCTCGAGTGGTCGCCGCGGAGCACCGAATCTGCTCAGCGGCAATCGCGCGCTGTGTCCGGCGGCGTCCGTCACCTCGACCGTCAGATCGACCGGCGTCGAATCTTTCGCCGGCTTCACGTTTGGTTTCTTGGCCGGCGGCTTCTCGGTTTTCTTGGTGCTGTCGGCCTTCTTGGTCGTGTCGCGCGCCGGCGCGCGCGGGCCGGGCTTCGCGTCGGTCGGCGCCAACGACAAGTAGACGGAGGACGCCGGCCCGACGTTCAACGCACTGACGAGCGAATCAGACATCGCGATCGTGTACGACGCTGGCTTGCCGAGCTTCGTCGTGTCGTCGCCGCGAATGTGATTGTTCCAGCCGAGCGTGACGGCATTGGTGTTGAGCGGATCGTTCCCCGTCCGAAGTGAGAGCGCGTTCTCCTTCCACGTCGCGAGACTATCGCCGCTGAGTGTGACGCCGGGCAGGGAGCCGGTCGTGACGTCGACATCCTCGTCGAACGTCGCCAGCGCCTTGAATCCGCTCTCTTGAAAGCGGGTGATGTACATGGTCTTCGGCAGCCACGCGCCGGCCACGCGATGATCGCGGAAGATCGGCAGATATTCACTGCGCCCATGCAGCGTGGCCTCGAGAAACGCGCCGATCATGACTTTACTGAATTGCCGCTGCTCATCGGGCGAGATGAGTCCGCGCAGGTCGAGATAGCGTCCGCTGCGCGGGCCGTTGTCTTTGTTGCCCCACACCGTGTTCCACTGCCCGTGGTTCGCGCGGTAGACATACCACGCCGTCTTGAACCACGGCTTGCCGTCGGTGAACTTGATGCGCTGAAACGCTCGCAGTCCATTGAACGACGAGACGTCGCCGTCGTGCGAGCCGTGAATCACCATGTAATTCACGTTCTGGATCGGCGTGAACACGCCGGCTGGCTTGTACTGACCGTCGACCGGCGCGATCGCAAACACCGCTTTGATGCCGAAATTGAAGTTGAACTTGATGTTCGCGTCGTCAGGATAGTGGCTAAGCCGATTGAAGGCCGCCGCGATGCCGACCGCCTCGCCGCCGCGTGAATGGCCCATGATCCCGATGTTGTTCATGTCCACCCTGTGGTAGAACGGGCCGCCGGCGCTGTCGTTCCACCGCTTCCAGTCTTCGAGATGCTTGAGCAAGAGCCACGCACGCCCGTCGCTCTCGCCGCGCAGATTGCCGTTGATGAAATTCTCATCGACCGAGACGAGGATGAATCCGCGCGATGCCAGCAGCTCGCCGAGATACCCGTAGCCCGGGTCCGAGTAGTCGAGCGGATCGTGATTGCCATGCACGATCAAGACGAGCGGGAAGGGTCCGTCGCCGGCGGGATACCACACGCGGCCATTGATCGGGAACTTGTTGAACCCGAAGCCCCAGTCTTTCTCCCGCGCCTTCGCGTTGGCCGGCTCGGTCGTCACGAACGGCGACGCGTCGACGGTCTTGGTCTTGATCGTGACGGAATCACGAAACGCGGCGCGCCGTTTGTCCGTGCCGCTCCCGTAGTACATCGTCTTGATGGCGAAGCCGCCGCGCTCGCCGGGGTTGGGCGCCGTGATGAGCTGATGCGAGAGCACGACGGGCGAATCGTCTTTGCTCAGCTTGAGCGCTTGCGTGCATGACGCAACGAGGACGAGCGAGAGAATGAATATGCGACGCATAGTTGCTGCTGGTGGCTGGTTGCTATTTACAAGTTCTTGTCGGTCTACCGGCCGCTCGGCTGATCAGGTCAACAACGGTGAACGCGGACTTGATCGATTGAGCGGATCGGCCTGGGTCGAGCGTCTGGCAGTTTTTTCAATTGGTGTCTGACCCCAATTCTTTTTGATGTTGTTCATCCCGTCACAATCCCGTCCAAATCCCCTCTCATCCCGTTCCCCAAAGTGTTCGCGGCTGATTCGGCGCATCACCGAGTCGGCATGACGCTCGAGCAACCGCTACCGGATTCGCAACCCGATCCGATGCTGCACACCGCGCCCGCTCCAACTCGCCTCGGCCCCATAGTCGATCGTAAGTCGATCCATCGTGAATCCGACGCCGCCCGTCGCGCTGCTCTCACCAACGCTCGGGGACGCACTGCCGGCACGCACCGCGATGTTGTAGCCATCGAGCCAACTGTACGCCAATTCCACCCCGCCCGCTGGATGAAGCATGTCGCTGCGGAGCATCGAGAGGCCGAACGTCGCCACCGCGTCGAATGGACCGAGCTGGCGTGACGTCGCCGCCCCTAGAGTTGCTCGAAGCGGAAGCTTGGCCCGGACGCTCAATGGCACCGATGGCGACACGTTCGACAGCGCGATCGTGCACGTGGGACATGGATAGGTCGTTGATCCACCGATGTTCTGCACCGCGAGTCCCACCGTATAGAATCGCCGAAAGTCCTTCGCCAATCCCACATCGAACGCCGCCGGGTTGATGCGCAGGTCGGGAAGCTGATCGTCGACGTCCGTCGCCGCGACTCCGACGCGCATGCTCTTGTACACCTGTGCCAACCCAATGACCGCGTCGATGCTGCTCGCCGTGCCGCCATGTCCCTGCATCGACGGCGCAGTTCCAGGCAACGATGGCGTGAGCGCATTGTACTCGAGCATGCTCACCCCCACGCCGATACCGCCGTTGTTGAATCGCGTCACCGACGACAGCGCGCCGCCGCCTGCCGTCGGCGAATAGCGGGAGCCCGACGCACTCATGCCGCGGGCGATCGCGAGCTGCGCCGGAT
>JAICYT010000078.1 GCA_025934075.1 Gemmatimonadaceae bacterium | reverse complement strand
CTTGGTCCCCAGAAACACGCCGCTGATCAACAACAGCGTCACACCTACAAGTCCGGCGACGACGAAGCCCGTGGACCACACTGAGACGTGATTGACGCTCAGCATGTAGAAGCCCGTGATGACGAAGGCGACGAGACAGATCGGAAACAGCTTGGATGCGGACATCAGCACGTTATGCCAGTCGAGAAGTTCGGCGACGGTCTGCGCCCGCATGCGTCGGCCGACGGCAAGTTTAGTCACCGCGGTCACGCTCGCGGCAACGATCAGCGTGAGGATGTGGATGAACAGAACGATGTGATAGAGATCCATGGCGAGCTCGGTGTGCGAGGTGTGATCGGTAGCCGAGAATTCCGCTCGGTGCGATGGCCATACTTTCGCAAAGGGCGCTTACGGCTGGGTAACGCGATGATTTTCGGTTCGCGTCATCGTGAAAATGGCAATATTGCGTCGTGCTCGGATGAGCGCCATTGACCCACCGTTGTCGCGCGCACCAATTGTTGTGCAGCCTGCTGGCTCGCCGAGCAGCACGCGCTCGCCTTTACTCTGACCGCATCCAATGGCCCCGTCCCGCCGCGAAGCCCTCGTTCAGCTCGCCGCGCTTGCCGCGCTTCCACTAACTCGGTGGACGTACAGTGCGACCAGCCCCCTCGAGGGCACGATCGCGGAGTACCAAGCGGGTCGCCAACGTGGGACGTGGAACGCGGCGGAGGTCACCGCGCTCGCGATCGAACGCTGCCACGCCGAAGGAATGAGATGGCACGCGATCGACGCACTCTCGAGCAGCGCGATCGCCGAAGCCCGCGCCGCCGACGAACGTCGACGCGCTGGGCGAATGCGCGGACCGCTCGACGGCGTGCCTGTGTTCGCCAAAGCGATCTACGATGTGGTCGGACTTCCGACGACTGCGTCCAACGCCGACTGGGCTCGCCTCTTCCCTGAACCAGTGCGACGCGACGCACTCGAAGTCGCGCGACTCCGTGCCGCCGGTGCAATCGTCCTCGGCAAGACTGCGGCCGACGACTTTGCGTATCACGGAAACGGAACGAGCAGCCACACGGGACAGGTTCTCAATCCACACGACCGGACCGGCACTCGCACTCCGGGTGGGTCGAGCGCTGGATCGGCCGTTGCCGTCGCGGACGGCATGGCCTTCGCGGCGCTCGGCACCGACGACGGGGGCTCGAATCGAATTCCAGCGCAGTTCACCGGAGTTGTCGGAATGAAGCCGACATTCGGGCTCGTGCCGCGCACCGGCGTGATTCCGACATGGCCTTATCTCGACACGCACGGCCCGTTGGCGAGAAGCGTTGCCGATGCGGCGCTGCTTCTCGCGGCGATCGCTGGCGCAGATGCCTCGGATCCGCTCGCGCTCACCGGCGCGTGGGATGCCGCGCCGCTCGCGTCACTGCAGGACGACGCGCTCGGCGGCATGCGACTCGGCGTCGTCGAGGAACATGTTCCGCGCGGGCAAATGACCGCCGAGGCGGTCGCGATGTGGGACCGCGCGCTCGGCGATTTGCGTGGGGCCGGCGCGACCGTTGAATCATTCGCCTCGTCAGTCACTCGTGTGAACGTTCGCGAGGCGTTTGCCAGCGCGGCGCGTGCTCGCGGCGACGTCGCGGTCGACCCGGATTCGCCAGCTCCCACGGCCAACGCCTTGCTGCGGTACTTCGCGGGACGCACCGATGACCCACGCGCTGCGTTGCGTCGCGGTTATCCGGCATATCAGAAGTTTTATAACGTTCTGCCGGCCACGTTCGAGGAGTGCGAGCCACTGTTCGATCGACCGATGGTCGAGGACCCCGCCGGACGTTCGTTCGCGCGCTCGCGCAGCGAAGTGGTGGCGTCACTCGCGAGCTCGATGCGCGCCGCTGGTGTCGCGGCGATGGTGTATCCGACCATGCCTTTCAACGCGCCGCGTGCAGTCGATCCCTGGCCGGACATTCGAACTGCCCTCGGCTATGGAAACTGGCTCGGCTTACCAGAGGTCTCGGTGCCCGCGGGGCTCGGTGCAGACGGAATGCCGGCGCTCAACGTTTCAATCGTCGGATTACCAGGCGACGATGCGCGCGTATTGGCGCTCGCGCACGCGTACGAACGTCACTCGCGTCGGCTCATTGCGCCACCGCGGGTGGGCTAGCGAGATCGCGCGCCTCCTGCTTTCACGACCGCCGACACGTTGCGATCCGGCGGCTCGACCCCGAGCAAGTTGTGCACGAAGAAATCGTTTCGCTTGCGGCGCCCGTACGGGCCGCCGTCGGTGTGGGCGGCTCCGGGAAACACGATGAAGTCGAATGATTTTCCGGCTTTGATGAGCGCGTTCACGACTTGGTAGGTCGACGAAGGATCGACGTTCGGATCGAGCTCACCGACACCGAGTAGAAGCTTGCCTCGTAAACGCCACGCGTTGTCGACGTTGGATGCCGCGGCGTATTGGGGGCCGAGCTTGCCCATCCACTGCTCGTTCCACCAAATCTTGTCCATACGGTTGTCATGGCAACCAGCGGCCGAGTACGCGACTTTATAGAACTCTGGATGGAAGAGCAACGCGCCCATCGCGCTCTGACCGCCGGCTGACGTTCCGTAGATGCCGACGCGTGAGATGTCATACCACGGGTACTTTGCGGCGATCGCTTTGTGCCAGAGAATGCGGTCGGGGAAGCCGGCATCCTGCAGATTCTGCCAGGCGACGTCGTGGAAGGCCTTCGATCTGAAGTTCGTGCCCATCCCGTCGACTTGCACCACGATGAATCCCAGCTCGGCGATCGCCTGCATCTGCGATTGGCTCCCGAAGCTTTTTGGGACGAATGCGCCGTGTGGACCAGCGTAGATGTTTTCGATCACCGGATATTTCTTGCGCGAGTCGAAGTTTGTGGGCCGGATGATGATTCCCCAAATGTCAGTCGTGCCATCGCGGCCTTTTGCGACGAATACTTCAGGCGGTTTCCAACCGAGTGCGCGAAGCGGAGCGTCAGTTCCGCGCTCGAGCGTCGCGATGAGTGAATGGTCCGACCGGCGGCGCAGCTCTGTCACAGGCGGCAAATCGACGCGTGAGTATTGATCGACGTAGTACTCGCCGTCGGGCGCACCGTAGACGACGTGATTCGCATCGGCCTCTGTGAGCGCGACGAGACCGGTGCCGTCGAAGCCAATGCGATAGTAGTGGACGAAGTAGGGATCCTTCCCAGCGTACATGCCGCCGGCGCTGAAGTAGATCTGCTTCGCCACGGTATCGACGTAGTTGACCGCACGCACGGCCCACTGCCCTTTCGTGATCTGATGCTTCACGGCACCGGTGGCGCCGTCGATCATATACAGGTGGTTCCAGCCATCGCGCTCCGACATCCAGATCACGTCGCGACCGTCATTCAAGTCGTAGCGGAATTTCTTGCTCGAGTACGTGAAGAATGTCTTGGGCTCTTCGGACAGGACCGCGCGCGCTTTGCCAGTCCCCGCGTCGACCTCGATGATTCGATAGACCTGATGGCCCCGCTGATTGTACTCGAACGAAATGGCCCGTCCGTCGTGACGCCATGCGAGATCACTCAAGGCGTACGGGTCGGGAAACAGTGCGTTGTCCGGAACGAGTTGTCGCTTGCCATCGAGATCGAAGATGACCGGCTGTTCGAGCGGCAGGACGTCGCCGGGTTTGGCGTACGCGCGAGAGAAGTACTTCGGCTGAACTTGATCGTCCGGACTCGACTCGACCCAGTGAATGAGACGCTCGTGTCCGGCACGCACGCGAAACGCCGCGATCTTCTTCGAGTCGGGCGACCATACGATGGAGCGGGGCGAATACGCGTCGCCTTCCACGCCGTCGGTGCTGAGAATGGTGACGTCTTTTTGGCCGCGCACGCGGACGGCGATGTTGTGATTTCGAATGAACGCCTCACGCGTTCCATCGGGCGAAACCTGCGGCGTGTCGACGGGTGCGGGCCGCTCTGGAAAACCGACAGGTCCGAACGGCACCGAGTACTGCGGTCGCGGCATGACGCGCCCGCGATTGGCACATGTGTATTCATGAAGACTACAGCGCCAGCTCACGCTGTCGGCGACGAAGTCGATCGCGCTGTCTCCGTCGACGTAGCGAATGCTGTTGAACGGGAGCGTGAGCGCAGTCGCCGCAGGCCCCTTTGCGGCAACGAGAGCGGCAGCAATGCGGGCGTGGTCGAAGGCGGGCTGTTTCGCGCCGCTGGTCGCGTCGACTAGCACGAAGTCGTTGCCGCCGGCGACAGAGCGTCGGTAGTAGAAGCGATTCGTCTTCGCGATCCACACTGGAGGCTCGGCGACGTTGAGGACGAGGCCGGGCTTGAGGTCCATCCATTGTTCGCTGCGGGCATAATCGGCTGTGGTGCCCTGAGCGATGACGATCGAGAGTGGCGCGGCAACGAGCGCGGCAACGAGCGCGGCGGCGCGGCGAAGAATGAGCGTCGACATAGATGATGCGCGATGACGAGGGTTTCGAGTTAGCGGCCTCCGGCGACAATCTCGCGCTTTGCACGAGGCATCGCAGCCCCTACGGTCCCGCGATCGTCCCGACGCTCGTTCGCACGGGCACCGGTGGAGGGTTGAGCCGCGGATTCAAACGCTGGTGCCAGTATGGATAGCTCGGGCGCGTCTCGCTCACTGCGTCGAGCTTTGCGACGTGCTCTTCACTCAACCGCCAGCCGACCGCACCAAGATTCTGTCGCAGCTGCTCCTCGTTGCGCGCACCAATGATCACGCTCGATACCGTGGGACGTTCGAGAACCCAGTTGATCGCGACTTGTGACGGCGTCATCCCGAGCTCCTCGGCAACGTCGTGCAGCGTATCGACGATGCGAAACAGCTTTTCCGTGTCACCGGCGCGGGCGAGACCCAGTTGACTCGAGCGCGTTCCGTCGGGCACCGGCTGCCCGCGCCGAACCTTGCCCGAGAGCGCGCCGCCGGCGAGCGGACTCCAAACCACTGTACCAACTCTCTGATCGAGCGCGAGCGGCATGAGCTCCCACTCGTAGTCGCGCGCGGCGAGTGAGTAGTACGCTTGGTGCGCGATGTATCTCGACCAACCATTCCGCTCGGAGATCGACAGCGACTTCATCAGATGCCAACCTGAAAAGTTCGAGCAGCCGATGTACGTGATCTTCCCGCTCGTCACCAAGTCGTCCAGTGCTCGCAACGTCTCGTCGACGGGCGTCGTCGCGTCGAAGCCGTGCATGTAGTAGACGTCGATGTGATCGGTGCCGAGCCGCCGGAGACTGTCCTCGCAGGCGCGCATGAGGAAATGCCGCGATGATCCGAGCTCATTCGGCCCTGGTCCCATGGGGAACGTTGCCTTCGTCGACAACAATACACGTTCGCGCCGCCCGGCGATCGCCGCGCCAAGTATTTCTTCGGCTCGCCCTGTCGAGTACGAGTTCGCGGTGTCGAAGAACGACGTGCCCGCCTCGATACACACGTCGATGAGCCGCCTCGCCTCGTCGACGTCGGTGCTTCCCCACGCGCGATAGAAATCGCTTCCGCCGCCAAACGTGGCAGTGCCAAAGCTGAGCGCAGGCACCCGCAAGCCGGACGCACCGAGCTGTCGAAACTCCATTGTCAGCCTCCTCTTGGCGAACCACTCCGCTCGCTGTGCTCAGATCCAGCGGTGAGCAAAACATACGCGCCTCGTCGATCTTTGACTTCGTCCGTACGTTTCACGCATGACTCGTATCGCATATCTCGGGACGGGACTCCTCGGTAGTGGGTTCGTCTACGCCGCGGCAAAGCGCGGTGATCACATCACCGTCTGGAATCGCACGGCTGAAAAAGCGCACGCGCTCGAGCCATTGGGTGTCCGAGTTGCGCCGACGCCGGCCGACGCCGTTCGCGGTGCGTCTCGCGTGCACTTGGTGTTGAAGGACGACGCCGTCGTCGAAGCCGTCGTGGCGGCATTGCGACCGGGTTTGCCCAGCGATGCGATCATCATCGATCACACGACGACGCAGCCCGCGCTCACGGCCGAGCGTGCGCGCCGCTTGAATTCAGAAGGCGTTCGTTATCTGCACTGTCCAGTGTTCATCGGGCCCGCGGCCGCCCGCGAGAGCCAGGGGACGATTCTCGCGTCGGGTCCGCAGCAGTTGTTCGATGCCGTCAAACATGAGCTCGCGCATATGGCGTCACGCGTCGAGTATTTCGGTGAGCGGCCCGACCTCGCCGCGGTATACAAGCTGTGCGGCAACGCGTTCATCATTGGCATCAGTGCGCTCGTCGCCGATGTGTTCACCGTCGCGGGCGAAGCGCATGTTTCCCCGGCCGAAGCGCTTCGCATATTGGACTTCTTCAATCCATCGGCAGTGATCGCGGGGCGCGGGAGGAACATCGCGGTCGGCGACTTTCGTCCCGCCTTCGAGCTAGAGATGGCGCGAAAGGACGTGCGCCTCATGCTGGAGACCGCGGGAACGCGGCCGCTCGCGGCACTTCCGGGCATTGCCTCTCGCATGGACGATCTCATCGGACAGGGCTACGGCGCCGCGGACTTGTCGGTCATCGGCAAAGACGTGCTGAGTGGCGACGGCGGCGATCATCGTGCTCGGGTAGTCAGCGACCGGAGCAACGCCGCGACCTGAGGATCATTGGGAGCGATGGTCATGGCTTGCTGAAGCTCGGCGATCGCCTCCGGGACGCGACCTTGCTCCTGTAGCACGGCAGCGAGTGCGACATACGCCTGCACGAGTCGCGGGGACAATTTGATCGCCGCGTGGAATTCTGTCGTCGCCGAGTCCAACTGTCCGAGCTGCGCGTAGAATGCACCGAGTGCGAACCGACTCGGCGCGCGGTCTGCGTTGTACTGTTGGCTCGCGACGAATTCCGATGCCGCACGTTGAAAGGCTCGGCGCTGCGCAGGGCTTGTGATCTGTGCCGAGATCGGCGCGAGCAACCACGCTGCCTCTTGGCGAATCGCGCGAGCACTGTCGGAGAGCAGCGGCAACGCGATGGGGCGTCGGGCGTCGGGCGGAAACGTCTCCACGACTTGAAGCGCGGCGAGCCGAATGAGCGGATTCTTATCCTGAGCCCAAGCTCGCGCGGCTTGTTGACTGACTGGCTCCGGCTGCTGCGCGAGGCGCGCGACGGCGGAGGCGCGCACAATTGCCGGCTCCGTCTGGTCTGTCGCAATGGCGGTCAGTGAATCCGCCGCGTGTGGTTGGCGTCGATCGTCGGCGGCGAAGGCTGTGGCAAAGCGCTGAAAACCATCAGGCGTGCGGTGGTACCACGTGCGGACTTCGGTTGCAGCCCACTGGGCATCGCGATTCGTATGGCAGCGGTTGCACGCGTTCGGCACCCCGAGGCTGACGGAGAGATCGGGGCGCGGGATACGAATACTGTGATCGTGTCGCGGGTCGATTTGCATGTAGGTCGTGTCGGGCAGGTGACACGATACGCAGCGGGCCCCGGTACTGCCCGCGGGATGGAAGGTGTGCGCCGGTGTGTCGTACTTCGCTGTTCGATGGCATTGCGCGCACACCTGATTGCCCGGGCGTCGGAGCTTCTGCGTGTGCGGATCATGACAGTCGGCGCACGTGACGCCGGCGTGATACATCTTGCTCTGCAGGAATGAGCCGTACGTATACACCTCGTCGTGCTGCTGGCCGTCGGGATAATACAGATCGCCGGTGAGCAGCAGCGGCGCATAGTAGTCGAGAAGACGTTTGCCGGCGGTGTAGCCGTCGGCGATATGGGATCGACGCGCGTGACACTGTGCACATGTCTCGATCTCGCGATCGCTTTCACGCGGTCTATTGCGTCGCGCGTTGCCGCTGACAGAGTCGATAGACCAATGGACCCCACGGCGCTCGGCGAGCTGCGCCGGAAGACCGTCAGTGTTCCAGAAGAGGTGACGAATCCATCCAGGATACTGTCCCCAACTCGCGTGTGCAGAACCAGGCCCGTGACAAGACTCACACGACACGTTGATCTCCGACATCGTCGTATGAAACTGATCGGTGCGGGCGTCATAATTCTTGCGCACGGCCGTCGAGTGACAGTCGGCGCACATGTAGTTCCAGTTGTATTGCCGGCCGGTCCAATGAAATTCGCTGGAGTGCTCGACCACCGCGCCCGGATTCAGCGAAAACCAACGCTGGCCGCCCTGCGCCGCCGGTCGCGAATCCCACGCGGTCAACAGCGCCTGCACATGGCCGCCTGGTAGCTCGACGAGGTACTGCTGCAGCGGAAAAACCCCGAACGTGTATCGAACGTCGAAGTCGTGCAGGCGCCCGTCAGCACCTTCGGTGTTCACGACATATCGATCGTCGCGACGAAAAAATGTCGTGGTAATTCCGGCATCAGTGAATCGTGTGCTATCGAAGCGCCCGAGCACCGCCCCAGGCTGCGCGTTTTGCATAGCCAGCGAGTGTTGCGAGGTTTTCCAGGCCGCATATTCGGCGTTGTGACACTGAGCGCACGTCGCTGAGCCGATGAACGTCGGATGCTGCGCGCGTCGCGCCGCGCGGGTCCGCCATCCGTTCGCCAGCACGACCACGGCGACGACGCTCAGCGCAATCACTGTGGAGGCGAGCACCTTTGGCCGGAAATGCATCCTGAGCGTCATGCCGAATAGCTAATGCGAAGACGGGCCGCAATCCAACTTTGCCACGTCCGCTCCTCGCTCGGCGACGGCAGGCGGCTGAGCGGCCGGCGCGTCAGACATTCGATTGCTGAAGAGCGGTCCGAACGGCTGGCGCGACCTTCGTCCCGAGCAGCTCGATCGAACGCATGACTTTGTCGTGCGCAATCGAGCCCACGGTGAACTGCAGGAGAAAGCGATCGTTCGCAAAGAGCTCGTGCTCACGGAGAATCTTGTCGATCACTTCCTGCGGATCGCCGACGAGCAGCGCGCCGCGCGGTGAGCGGGAGGCGTCGAACTGGCGACGTGTCGTGGGCGGCCAGCCCCGCTCTCGGCCGATGCGAGACATCGCTTCGGCATAGGACGGAAAGAAAATCTCCGCGGCTTGCTGCGAGTCGCTGGCGATGAATGCGTGCGAGTTGATTCCGACGCGCGCGTGTGTTGGCTCGTGTCCGGCGCGCTCCCACCCGTCGCGATAAAGGTCGATCAGCGGAACGAATTGCTCTGGCGCACCGCCGATGATCGCGAGCGCGAGCGGAAGTCCGAGCTCGGCTGCTCGAATGACGGACGCCGGCGTCCCGCCGACCGCGATCCACACCGGAAGCGGATCCTGAATCGGTCGCGGATAAACGCCCAAGTCGTTCAACGGCGGCCGATGGCGTCCCGACCAAGTCACTCGCACACTGTCACGAAGCTTGAGCAACAGGTCGAGCTTCTCGGCGAAAAGCTCGTCGTAGTCGCCCAGGTCGTAGCCGAAGAGCGGGAACGATTCGACGAAGGATCCGCGCCCAGCCATGATCTCGGCGCGCCCGTTCGACAGAATGTCCAGCGTGGCGAAATCTTGAAAGACGCGGACGGGGTCGTCGGAGCTGAGTACGGTGACAGCACTCGTCAACCGAATCCTTTTCGTGCGCTCGGCCGCGGCCGCGAGAACGACCGCAGGCGCCGAGACAGCGAAGTCGGGGCGATGATGTTCGCCGACGCCGAAAACGTCGAGGCCAACTTGGTCGGCGAGCTCTATCTCCTCCATGAGGTCACGAAGGCGCTGCGCCGAGCTGATGATAGCTCCCGTTTGCGGGTCGGGAGTGGTTTCCGCGAATGTATAGACGCCGATTTCCATGCGTGAATGACCGGAGAGTTTTCGTCCGACTAAACTCTATCCCGGGCGTCAAACGGAAAGAGGCCGCGCCCTTTTCGGACGCGGCCTCTTCATAGCGTGATGGTTCGTCCCTACCGCTGAACGATGATCAAATATCGCGACGACGACCAGAATCGATCCGCCTCGGGAATCTCGAGGGGACCGCGGAAGTACGCGCCATCGCGCGCAGCAACCTTGGCGTCGTCGAGGCTTTGACGCGACACGATCTGATATTTGCGTGCCGTATCCGGAATCTCGATGGTGTGTACGTCGCGCGTGTCGATCGCCGTGAAGACATCCTTCGGCAACTCGCGCGCCGGAACGAGCGTACGTCCGATGCGCTTGATCAACAAGTTGGTGCCGCCTTCCTTCACGACGACGCCTTTCTGAATCAATTCCGACTCGGTGCCGATGACGTAGTAGGCGCGGCTGTAGGCGGCGCGCGCGGCGCCGATCTCCTTGCCGAGATCGTCGATGCGCGATTCGAGTGCGGCAATGGTTTTCGCCTGCTGATCGAGCGACGCATCCATCTCGGCGATTCGCCGCACGGCCGCGTCGACGGAATCGCGCAACCGCTGCGTCTCGGCCGTGAGCTTTCCATTCTCGGCGAGCAACTGCGTCTGGTGGTCTTGCAGCTCGGTCACCTGCCGCGACGTCTCTCGTGCGCGGGCGACGAGTGCGTCGACGCGACGCAGCATCGCCTTGCGTTGATGAAGCTGATCTTCGATGCCGCTCTCCGAGTTCTTCTTCGGATGTTCGACGGGCAGCCCCTTCACGCGCGAGATCGATTTGTCGATCTGGCCGATGAATGAGTCGGCGTCGCCGAGCACGCGCGATACGGAGTCACGCTGTGCGGCGAGCTTTTCCATCATGACGCGTTGCTGCGCGGCGAGCGCCTGTGCGCTGTCGGCGCGAGCGCGATCCACTGGGGACGAGCACGCGATGGGAAGAGCGATGAGCGGAATGAACCAAAGATGCCTATGCATTGAGATCTCGCGGGTCATGGATGAGGACGCCGCCAAATGTCGCGAGAGGCCCAGCTCGCCGCGCAGAGCGGGCGCACAAGCGTTCGGTGATCCGTCGCACGTCAGATGTCTGGCGGCGTCGATGTCCCGAGATTTTATGAAACTTCAATCGGCGTGGTGCGTCAGAGCACGGCGCCCAAGTACGAGGCGAGACGAAGCAGATCCGCGAACACGCCCGCCGCCGTAACCTCTCGACCCGCGCCAGGGCCTTGCACGACGAGCGGGTTCTCGCGATACCGACTCGTCCGAAATAACACGATGTTGTCGGTGAGATGCACGCGCGCGAAGGGATGAGTAGTCGCATACGAGCGAAGTCCAACGCTCGCTTTCCCGTCGCGCGTCACGCGCCCGACGAATCGCAACACGCTTTCCTTCGCCGCAGCATCACGCCGTAGTGCTTCCATCTCATCGTCGTGCCGCGGCAGCGCGCTCAGAAATTCGTCGACCGTTCCTCGCTGCAGCGCTTCCGGCACGAGGCTGTGAAGATCGACGTCGGCGAGCTCGATCGACAATCCCATCTCGCGCGCGAGGATGGTGATCTTGCGCGCGACGTCCATGCCAGAAAGATCGTCGCGCGGATCCGGTTCGGTGTAGCCGAGCGATCGGGCTTGCTCGACGAGGGCGGAGAATGGGCGGCTGCCGTCGAAGCTGTTGAACAAAAAGGAGAGCGTACCGGAGAGGATTCCCTCGATCTCAGATATCTCATCGCCGGTCTGCACGAGGTCACGCAATGTCTGAATGATCGGCAGCGCGGCGCCGACCGTCGTCTCGTAGAGATAGTGAGCGCCGACGGCGCGGTTCGAGCGTCGCAATCGGCGATAATAGTCGATGTCCGACGCGTTGGCGCGTTTGTTCGGCGTGATGACGTGTATGCCGCTCGCCAGCCACGAGTCGTATCGGCGGGCGACGCCGTCGCTCGCCGTGCAGTCGACGAGCGCGGCATGCGGGAGATGATCCGCGTGCACGTGCCCCGAGAGGCGATCGAGATCGAGGGACTCACCATTTGTCTCGAGTACGCGAGACCATTCTGTGAGATCGATGGGCCGGTCGGCGAGCAACATCCGCTTCGAGTTTGCGATTGCGCGGACGCGAAGGTCGACGTCGAAGTCTTGCTTGAGGCCCGCGAGCTGACCGTCGAGTTGACGCAGGAATTCCTTTCCAACGCTACCTGCACCGATCAAACCAATCGAGAGTGTCTGGCTCGACAGGTACAATCCGGAATGCGCGGCCCGCAGCGCGCGCTGCATGTCGGTCGCGTCGATGACGACCGAAATGTTGCGCTCGGACGAACCTTGCGCGATCGCGCGAATATTGACGCGTGCTTTGCCGAGTGAGCTGAAGAACTTCGCGGCGATGCCGGGGCGGCCCGCCATGCCGTCGCCAACCACGGCGAGAATGCCGCAGCCGTTCGTGACCTCGACGCTTTGGATCTGCCCGTGATGTTGCTCGGCGAAGAATGCGCGCTCGACCGCGATGCGCGCTTGCTCGGCGTTCGCCGCTGGGACAGCGAAGCAAATCGAATGCTCGGAGCTGCCTTGCGAAATCATCACGACGGAAATGCCTTGGTCGCGGAGCGCGCCGAAGAGTCGCTGCGCCGTTCCCGGCACGCCGATCATTCCGGTGCCTTCGAGATTGAGTAGCGCGATCGAGTCGACGGTTGCGAGTCCTTTGACGGCGAAGCCCGATGACGGTCCGGCGTGAATGCGCGTGCCGGGAAGGTCGGGACGAAACGTGTTGCGGATGAAGATCGGCAGACCCCGTTGCACGGCGGGCGCCATGGTGCTCGGATGAATCACTTTGGCGCCGAAATACGCGAGCTCCATCGCTTCGTCGTACGACATCTCGTCGAGTGTGAGCGCTTCGGGCACGAGCCGCGGATCGGCGCTCATCACTCCGTCGACGTCGGTCCAGATGTGGATCTCGTCTGCGTCGAAAAGCGCGGCGAAGATCGACGCGCTGAAATCACTCCCATTTCGTCCAAGCGTCGTTGCGACGCCGTCCTGGGTCGAGGCAATGAATCCAGTCACGATGAGCGTCGCCGGCGCATCGGGATGTGCGGCGCTCCAACGTTCGAGTCTTTGACGCGACGATGGCCAGTCGATCTCCGGTGCCTCGTCTTTCCAACACGCGGTGAGGACGTCGCGCGCGTCGATCCAGGCCGCCGCGCTCGTTAGTGAAGCGAGATGCGCGGCGAGCATGCGCGCTGACCACACTTCGCCGTACCCGCTCACGAGATCGAGCGTTTCGCGTGAATGGCGACGCAGGAGCGTCGTCGCATGCAGCACGTCGCGAATCTCAGAGAGGTCTTTGGTCATTGCGTCGCCAAGCTCACCTACCATGTTCGGCGGAACGAGGTCGGCAATGGCGTCGCGATGCTTGCATTCGATGTCGTCGAGCAATCGCCGATAGCCGCCGGCGTCGCGCGCGCCTGCCAGCTCGACCGCACGCACGAGCATGTTGGTGACACCACTCATCGCCGAGACGACGACGATGCGACGCGATTCCGGGCGAGCGGCGATAATCTCGGCGACGCGGCGTACGCAGGACGCGTCGGCGAGACTAGTTCCTCCGAACTTGTGGACGACGCGTGTGTTCACTTCACGACGCGGGGAATGGGCGCGTCGCGCATCGCGGCGTCGTAGGCGAGCGCGGCGAATATGATCGCCGCTTGCTTGAGATCGTCGGGCCGCATGCGCTCCATCGTGTCCATGTTAGTGTGGTGGATGCGCACGTCGTAGTTCGCGTACTCCTGCACCGGATTGAATCCCGGCACGCCCTGCGCGATGAAGCTCAGATGGTCGGTGCTGCCAATGCCAGCGATGACGTTCTTCCGGAATCCGAGATCTTTGAACGGCTCGAGCCAGGCATCGAAGATTGCTTTGGCGGCCTCGTTTCCTTCCATGAAGAAGCCGTAGACCGGTCCGTAGCCCGGGTCGATGTTCAGATAGACGGACAGCTTGTCGCGCGCTGCCTTGTTGGCGTCGCCCGCGAGATGCTGCGCGACCCACGCCTTGGAGCCGAACAAGCCTTCTTCTTCGCCGCCCCACAGCGCGACGCGAATCGTGCGGCGAGGTTGCGCTCCGACCGCTTTGAGAATGCGCATTGCTTCCAGGACTGTCGCGGCGCCGTCGGCATTGTCCATCGCGCCCATGGCTGCGTGCCACGAGTCGAGGTGTGCGCCGATCATCACGACTTCGTCGCGAAGCTTGGGATCGGTGCCGGGCAGCTCGGCGATGACGTTGTAGCTGTTCGTGTCGCGCGTGAAGTATTGACCTTGGACGTTGACGCGAACTTTCACAGGCACGCCGTTCTGCAACAGGCGAATGAGATTGTTGTAATGCTCGCCCGCGACGACGACGCTCGGCACGGCGTTCGCGCCGGCGTCGCGCGTTTGCACGAAGATCGTGCCGTGCTCGCCGCGGCTCGGCTTGAGTACCGCGCCGACGCCGGCGTCATGCAGCGTTTTGGCGATGCGCTGCGCCTCGGTCGGTCCGCCGCGGCCGCCACCGCGACCACCGCGACCTGCCGCGTTCGCGGCCGGAGGGGGAGCGGCCGGAGCATTCGGGTCCGTCGGATTGACCCGATCTTCGCGAATGAACGTCGTCATCAGCGGTTGCGAGAGGACGATCGCGCCCTTGAGCCTGTCGCGCATCTTCTCGACCGAGTCGGCCGACAGACCGCCGATGAAGATCGGTGTGCCGACGACGTCGCCGTGCGTGGATTCCGACCATGCGTCGGGGTAGCCGATCATCGGCATGTACCGAGGCTCGGTCATCTCGAGCGTGAACTTGTCGAGCTGCCAGCCGCGTCCGAATGGCCAGGCCTCCAAGTGCGGCTCGTGTAGCCCCCACGCCACCAAGTGATCACGCGACCAGTTGGCCGCGCGCATGAAGGCGGGCGATCCGGCGAGCCGTGGACCGATCACCGTCGCGAACGTGTCGAGCATCGGCCACGCGTGCGAGTGATTCAGTCCCTCCTCGCGGATCTTCGCGATCATGGCATGATCGAACGATTCCGGCGCGGCCTGCGCAGCAAGCGCGGCGGGGAGAACGGCGAGAACAAAAAGTCGACGAAGCATGGACGTTGGGTGGGAATGTGGAGAGTATAGCTGCCTGCAATGTCCTACGCCGACTTCGTCGCTTTCCGAAAATCCCTGCCGCGTACGCCGCGCGTCGAGCGACAGACCGTTCGCGCGCGCGGGATCGATTTCGCCGTGTTTTCGAGTCCGCCGATCGAGACGGCGCCGCCGCTGCTCTGCATCAACGGTGGAATGCTGTACGACCATTCGATGCTGTGGCCAGCGCTTTCGCCGCTCGCCCAGTCGCGACAGGTGATCCTCTACGACCAGCGTGGCAGAGGCGCGTCGTCCGCCCCGGCCAACCCGGGCGACGCAACGATCGACGATGATGCGGGCGACGTCGGGGCCCTCCGCCGCGCGCTTGGGATCCGTCGTTGGGATGTGCTCGGGCATTCATGGGGCGGCGGGATCGCGATGCTCGCGACGGCCGCCGACGCGGCTGGGGTTCGTCGCCTGGTGTTGGTCGACGCGGTCGGTCCCACGAGCGACTGGATGGCACCCCTGCGGCAGGCCGTCCTCGATCGCCTGGTGGGAGAAGAGCGCGATGCCGTCGCACGCGTATCCGAAGAATCGCTGGGCAACCCCGACCCGGCGCTGCACAGCGCGTATGCCCGAGCGGTATACCCCGCGTGGTTCGCCGATCCGGATTTGGCCAAGCGATTCACACCGCCCGATGCACTGAGTCCAACGGGAGCTGCAACCCTTGCGAGATTGCGTCGTCACGGATATGACTGGCGCGACCGACTCCGTGGCCTTTCGACGCCAACGCTCGTCCTGCACGGAGAGCTCGATCCTCTCCCTCTGGCGGTTTCCAGTACCAATTCGTATATACTCGCAAACGCAAGCCGTATCGTCGTTCCTACCTCCGGGCACATGCCCTTTTGGGAAGCGCCTGAGCGCTTCTTCTCCCTGATCAAATCCTTCCTCCTCTAAAAGCCCGACGTCGGGCCTACATCGATCCACGAGTATGACGAGAGTCGCCCTGCCCCTCCTCTCGCTCGCGCTAGGAGCTAGTCTCTTCGGCGTCGTTCAGCGGCACCAAATCGATGACATCGCACCACCACCGGTGCGCCACAGCAGCAGCGCCGAAGGCGCCATCGGGCTCGTTCTCGCCTCGGTCGTACCGCCAGCGAAACCAGCCGACGACGATCATTCGGAAGTGCGACGGCGAGTCCACGACTCGGAAGCCGGCACCTACATCGGCGAGATCCTGCTCGAGCGCGATTCCTCGTTGGCGCGCTGGCCCGATCGTCACGGTATTCCGCTCACAGTTTGGATCCAGCCGCGATCGTCGGTCGTTGGATTCACAAGCGCCTACATCGCAAAGGTGCGCGACGCCTTTCGCGAGTGGGACGAACTCCACCTCCCCGTCAGCTTCGCCTTCGTCGACGACTCGGCCGATGCCGACGTGCACGTGAACTGGATCGACCGCTTCGACGAGGCGATCAGCGGACGCACCCGATGGGCGCGCGACGACGATTGGGCGATCACCGACGCGAACATCATGCTGGCCGTCCACCACCATCAAGGCGATCAGCTCGACGACGACGCCATGCGCGCCATGGCGCTGCATGAGATCGGCCATCTGCTGGGCCTCGATCACACCACGGACAGCCTGAGCATCATGGCGCCGCGAGTTCGCGTTCGTGAGCTGTCCGACGCCGACCGCGCAACCGTTCGCCTGCTCTACGCTCTGCCCGCCGGACCGCTGCGCTAGACTCCCGCCTGGCCACGATGCGGAGGGCCGACACACTCCTCGTAGTCGTTGTCGGTGCGTTCGCCGTGTTTGTCGGATTGCGCGTCGCGGCGTCGCCGCGACCTTCACGCATGGTCGCGAAGGCGGATTCTTCGAGCGTCGCAAGGCCGAGTCCGGCCGCCGATGCGTCACCGGTGATCCGCAGCTCGCGCTCGACATCCTCCAGCGCGAGCGCACGCGACGTCAACGTCGCTGGCCGCGGCCAAATTGCGCCGGTCCCTAATCCCGAACAGGTGCGCGCGTTCCTCGCCGGGGCGACTGAGGGCTACCTCGCGGACATGCTGGCCGCTGACAGCGGCCTGCTCGTCCGCTGGCCCGATCGACGCGAGCAAGGCCTTCGGATCTGGGTGCAGTCCGTCAGCTCGGTGCGGGATTGGGACATGCGCTACGCCCAGATGGCGCGCGATGCCTTCGCCGATTGGAGCACCGGCCTTCCTGCCCGACTCGACTTCGTCCTGGACTCGGCCAGCTCTGACATCCAGATCATTTGGGTCGATCGCTTCGCGCCAGAGCTCGGGCGCCGCGTCGGCAACACCACGCGATCGAACGACGGGAAAGGCTGGCTCGTTGCGGCGTCTATAACCGTCGCCGTCCACGACAGCGCGGGGAACACGATTCAGCCCCTGGACCTCGCTGGCATCGTGAGACACGAAGCAGGACACGCGCTCGGCCTGGGCCATTCGAACGATCCGGCAACGAAGATGTTTCCCGTCGAGCTGACGAACACAATATCAGCCGCAGACCGCGCGACATTGCGGCAGTTGTATCAGCTCTCGCCAGGATCGGTTCGCTAAGCGCGGGCCACGAGATGAGGCGTCGTTCTTGCCGGTCTTGCCTTGCATGACCAGCACCAAGAGCGACACGCGTTTCGACATCGGCAT